>NZ_JBEYZK010000006.1:0-141101 GCF_040646035.1 Streptomyces sp. NPDC046465 | reverse complement strand
ACACAGTGTCGATGTCCCAGACCACGGCTTTGATCGGCATGTCTTCGACCGTATGCGAAGGACCCGGGAGCCGTCATGGCTTCCGGGTCCTTCGGGGCGTGCGGGTGCGGTCAGGCGGTGAGCTTCGCCAGGGCCGCGTCGATGCGGGTCAGCGTCTTCTCCTTGCCCAGGATCTCCAGGGACTCGAAGAGGGGCAGGCCGATCGTGCGGCCTGTGACGGCGACGCGGACCGGGGCCTGGGCCTTGCCGAGCTTCAGGCCGTGCTCCTCCCCGGCGGCCAGGACGGCCTCCTTGAGGGAGTCCGGGGAGGTCCAGTCGGCGGCCTCCAGCTTGGCACGGGCCGTGCGCAGGAGGGCGTCGGAGCCTTTCTTCATGGCCTTCGTCCAGGACGGCTCGTCGAAGACCGGCTCCGCGCGGAACAGGAAGTCGACGTTGTCCGTGATCTCGGAGAGGACCTTGAGGCGGGTCTGCGCGTGCGGCGCGACGGCCTGCCAGGCCGCCTCGTCGAACTCCTCGGGGGCCCAGTTGGCGTGCGGGGCCCGCAGCCAGGGCTCGCAGGCCTCGGCGAAGGTCTTCACGTCCAGCATGCGGATGTGGTCGGCGTTGATCGCCTCCGCCTTCTTCAGGTCGAAGCGGGCGGGGTTCGGGTTCACGTCCGCCACGTCGAACTTCGCGACCATGTCCTCGATCGAGAAGACGTCCTGGTCCGCGGAGAACGACCAGCCCAGGAGGGACAGGTAGTTCAGCAGGCCCTCGGGGAGGAAGCCGCGCTCGCGGTAGATGTTCAGGGACGCCTGCGGGTCGCGCTTGGAGAGCTTCTTGTTGCCCTCGCCCATGACGTACGGGAGGTGGCCGAACGCGGGGATCGTCTTCGCGACGCCGAGCTCGATCAGCGCCTTGTAGAGGGCGATCTGGCGCGGGGTCGAGGAGAGCAGGTCCTCGCCGCGCAGGACGTGGGTGATCTCCATCAGGGCGTCGTCGACCGGGTTGACCAGCGTGTACAGCGGAGCGCCGTTGGCACGCACGATGCCGTAGTCGGTGACGTTCTCCGCCTGGACGGTGATCTCGCCGCGGACCAGGTCGACGAAGGTGGTGGCCTCGTCGGGCATCCGGAAGCGGACGATGTGGCTGCGGCCCTCGGCCTCGTACGCCTGCTTCTGCTCAGCGGTGAGGTCGCGGCAGTGGCCGTCGTAGCCGGACGGCTTACCGGCGGCGCGGGCGGCCTCGCGGCGGGCGTCCAGCTCCTCGGTGGTGCAGTAACACGGGTAGGCGTGGCCGGCCGCGATGAGCTTCTCGGCGACGTCCTTGTAGATGTCCATGCGCTGCGACTGGCGGTACGGCGCGTGCGGGCCGCCGACCTCGGGGCCCTCGTCCCAGTCGAATCCCAGCCAGCGCATCGAGTCGAGCAGCTGCTCGTACGACTCCTCCGAGTCGCGAGCCGCGTCGGTGTCCTCGATGCGGAAGACCAGGACGCCCTCGTTGTGCCGGGCGTAGGCCCAGTTGAAGAGGGCGGTGCGGACCAGGCCCACGTGCGGGTTGCCGGTCGGCGAGGGACAGAACCGTACGCGTACGGGGGTCGCGTTAGCCACGCTTGATCACCTTGTTGGTGAGAGTGCCGATGCCTTCGATGGTGACGGCGACCTCGTCGCCGACGTTGAGGGGCCCGACGCCTGCCGGGGTGCCCGTGAGGATGACGTCGCCGGGGAGCAGCGTCATGGCCTCGGAGATGTTGACGATCAGGTCCTCGATGGAGTGGACCATCTCGCTGGTGCGGCCGAGCTGGCGCTGCTGGCCGTTGACCGTGCACTGGATGGTGACGTCGCTCGGGTCGAGCTCGGTCTCCACCCAGGGGCCGAGCGGGCAGGCGCTGTCGAAGCCCTTGGCCCTGGCCCACTGCTTCTCGCGGCGCTGGACATCACGCGCGGTGACGTCGTTGGCGCAGGTGTAGCCGAAGATCACGTCCTTGACCCGCTCGCGCGGGACCTCGCGGCACATGCGGCCGATGACCACGGCCAGCTCGGCCTCGTGGTGCAGCTCCTCGGAGAACGAGGGGTACGCGATGGCGTCGCCGGTGCCGACCAGCGAGGTGGACGGCTTGAGGAACGCGAAGGGGACGTCGGGCACCTCGTTGCCGAGCTCCGCCGCGTGCTCTCGGTAGTTACGGCCGAAGGCCACGATCTTGTTGGGGAGCACCGGCGGAAGGAGCCGGACCTTGCTCAGTGGGACCTTCGTGCCGGACAGCTCGAAGTCGGCGTACGGAATGCCCTTGATGATGTCGAGGACGAGCCCTTCGGGGCCCTCCCCCTCGACTACGCCGTAGCCGACATTGCCGTCGATGGAGAACCTGGCGATGCGCACGCTCTAGCCTCTTGGGGTGGTTGCGGAGTGACACCCCAGGCTAACGCGGGGGCCTGCGGCCTGCTGACGACGTCGCTTCGGTGGGCCCGTGCCTTCGACGGGTGGGCCCGTGGCTTCGGCTCTGCCTGTCGCCGCTGCGCGGCTCGTCCTCAAACGCCGGACGGGCTGAAAGATCCCCCGGTGGCCTCTTCCGGAACCGTCATCAGGATCGTGCGCTTCGGGTTGGCCGTCTGGGTCGGGAGGTCGACCGTGTGCTCGGGCTGTTCGGGGGCGGCCTGGAACTCGTCGGCGTCCGTGAGGTGCGCGAGAGTGGTGCGGCGCGGGTTGGCTATGTTGCGGAACATCGTGGACTTCACAGTCTTCATCTGCTGTTCGGACCTCGTCGGTTGGGGCGTCGCAGTACGGACGCGGTTGTCGGATTCGCCATCCCTGTAAAGCGTCAGGCTAAACATCCAATTCCCGGCCAAAGTCCGGAAGACGCCATGATCTTCGTGTGAGTTTGCTCACGAGTGAGCCGACAAATGGGTCAATTCAGGCCCAGGATGAGGCAGTTGGAAACGGACATTGCGCCACTGAAGGCACCATTCCGCTCCTGATCATGAACACTGGGACACCCCCCACCGGTAGGAGCTTTGTGGGGATGAGTCCGTTATTTACTAGATCACTTTCTACGTCTCGTAACTCCGCACTCACAACGCGTCACGTAGGTCCCGACGCGACACACGGGCCTTGTTGGAGATCCGGCACTGTGCTGGAATTCCCGGGACCGCCGCGGGATCGAACCGGCGCGCAGGGGCGCAACGCAGCGCCGAGTGGCGGCGGGAAGGGGAAGCAGCGCCGGTCACTCACGACCACCCATGGGGCGCTCGCCGCCCCACGACGCCGACACCGTCCCGCCGTTATCCGGCAGGACGCCTGGTCCAGAGGTTGCGACGCTAGTGCAGGGACGTTTCAAGAGGGATGGCAAGGGGTCTCCCCAGGCCGACCACGGCCGAGGAAGTGCCCCGGCGGAGCCGGAGCGCGGCTCCGCGACCCAGCACGCCCAGAACCCCGGACCGGGCACGCCCGGCGACACCGGCCCCAAAGCCGCGCGCCAGGGGTCCACGGGCAGCGGCACGGCGGCCGCTCCGGCCAAGGGCAAGGGCAAGGGTTCGACCGCCAAGTCGCCCACCGGCCCCGGCTCGCGAATAGCCCTGCGCAACTGGCGCATCTCCACCCGCCTGGTCTCGCTGCTCGCGCTCCCCGTGATCACGGCGACCTCGCTCGGTGCGCTCCGCATCAACTCGTCCCTGGACGAGATCCAGCAGCTCGACAACATGAAGCTGCTGACCGAGATGACCAAGCAGGCCACCGAGCTGGCCGCGGCGCTCCAGGAGGAGCGCGACAAGTCGGCGGGCCCCCTCGCCCACGACGCGAACGCCTCGGACTACACGGTCAAGGGCGCGCGCCAGAAGACCGACCGGGTCTACAAGAACTTCCTGCAGGGCACCCAGGACCTCAACGACACCGACGGCGAGAAGGGCCTTCTCGGCGTCCGGCACAGCGCGGTCCAGATCACCCAGCAGCTCCAGGGCATCAACGACGTCCGCAAGAAGGCCTTCCAGGCCCAGGGCTCGACCTCGCAGACCGTCGAGGCCTACAGCCAGCTCGTCGAGCAGCTGCTCAAGCTCTCGCAGGACATGGCGCAGGCGACGAGCAACCCGGACATGATCCAGCGCACGCGTTCGCTGGCCGCCTTCTCCTCGGCCAAGGAGTACGCCTCCGTACAGCGCGCGATCATCGCCGCGGCCCTGCCGCCGAACGACAGCCAGTACGGCAAGATCTCCGAGACCGACCGCACCTTCGGCCTCAGCGCCAACGAGAAGGAGCGCTCGGAGCTCCAGACGTTCAGCAAGATCTACGCGGGCAACGCCGGTGAGCTGACCAAGCCCATCGACGGCGGCAACCCCGCGGTCAAGTCCGCCAACGAGTACGCCAAGCGCGTGCTCGAGCAGGAAGGCGGCATCAAGCTCCAGGACAAGCGGTCCTACAAGGACTGGGTCGACGCCGACACCACCAAGATCGACGCGATGTCCAAGATCGAGCTGACGCTGCTCGGCGAGATGGAGCAGAAGGCGCGCGAGCTGCGCAACGAGTCGGAGCAGTCGGCCATCCTCAACGGTGTGCTGATCCTGCTCGTGCTCGGCGTCTCGCTCGTCGGCGCGTTCGTCGTCGCCCGGTCCATGATCCGCTCGCTGCGCCGACTGCAGGACACCGCGACCAAGGTCGCCCAGGACCGGCTGCCCGAGCTGGTCAAGCAGCTCTCGGAGTCGGACCCGCAGGACGTCGACACCTCCGTCGAGTCCGTCGGTGTGCACTCCCGGGACGAGATCGGCCAGGTGGCCGCGGCCTTCGACGACGTGCACCGCGAGGCCGTCCGCCTCGCCGCCGAGCAGGCCCTCCTGCGGGGCAACGTCAACGCGATGTTCACCAACCTCTCGCGGCGTTCGCAGGGCCTCATCCAGCGCCAGCTCTCGCTCATCTCCGAGCTGGAGTCGCGCGAGGCCGACCCGGACCAGCTGTCCTCGCTGTTCAAGCTCGACCACCTCGCGACCCGTATGCGCCGTAACGGCGAGAACCTCCTCGTTCTCGCCGGTGAAGAGCCGGGCCGCCGCTGGACCCGGCCCGTCCCGCTCGTCGACGTGCTGCGTGCCGCCGCGTCCGAGGTGGAGCAGTACGAGCGCATCGAGCTCTCCTCGGTCCCCGCGACCGAGGTCGCGGGACGCGTCGTCAACGACCTCGTGCACCTCCTCGCCGAGCTTCTCGAGAACGCGACCTCCTTCTCCTCGCCGCAGACCAAGGTCAAGGTCACCGGTCACGCGCTGCCCGACGGCCGCGTCCTCATCGAGATCCACGACACCGGCATCGGCCTCTCCCCGGAGGACCTGGCGGCGATCAACGAGCGGCTCGCCTCGCCGCCCACCGTGGACGTCTCGGTCTCGCGCCGAATGGGCCTGTTCGTGGTCGGCCGTCTTTCGCAGCGCCACGGCATCCGCATCCAGCTCCGCCCGTCCGACTCCGGTGGCACGACCGCGCTGGTCATGCTCCCCGTCGACGTCGCCCAGGGCGGCAAGAAGGTGCCGGGCAAGCCCGGTGCGCCCACCCCGACCGGTGGTCCCGCGGCGGCTCAGGCCGCGGCAGGTGCCGCCGCCGCGCGACGCGGTGTGGGTGCGGGCAACAACGCTCCCGGGCTGACCGGCGGTCCCGGCCGCGGCGGTCCCGGTGGCGGGGGCCAGAGCGGTCCCGGACTGCTCGGCGCCGGTGCGCCGCGCCAGCAGGTCGCGGGTTCCGGTCCGCGGGCGGCGCTGCCCTCCCGGGATGCGGGACAGGGTCAGGGGCAGGGACCGGGGCAGCGGCAGGGGCCCGGCCAGGGTCAGGCTCAGGGTCCCGGCCAGGGTCAGGCTCAGGGTCCCGGCCAGGGCCAGCAGCGTCCGCCGCTCGCGCCGCAGGGCGGTCGCGGCACCAACGCGCCGCAGCCTCCGGTGCCCCAGCAGCGTACGAACGCCATGAACCCCCCGGCCGACTCCGGTGCGGGCAACGACCAGACCGGTCAGGGCCGCAGGCCGCAGCTGCCGCCGCGCGGCGGACCCCGTGCCGAGCTGCCCGGCGGCAACCCCGCGCCGAGCGCCCCGAGCGCCCCGGGCGGTTACGCCGGTCCGCGCGTGCCCAGCTGGAGCGACGAGAACGCGCAGCCGCAGGTGGCGCGCGAGCCCTTCGACACCCCGCGCGGGCACGAAGAGCCCGAGTCCACCGGCCAGTTCCCCCAGCACGCGGCCGACGACCGGCAGGGTCCCGGCTCCACCGCGCAGTTCCCGCGCCCGGACTTCGACGGGCCGCCGCCCGGCACGCCCGCGCCGCAGGACGACGGCTCCACCGGCCAGTTCGTCCGCTCGGACGTCTTCGGCGGCCAGGGCAACGGCCCCGGCAAGCCCACGGCTCCGGGCGGCCAGAACGACTTCCGGCAGGACCAGCCGCAGCACCAGCAGAACCCGAATCAGAGCCAGAACCAGAACCGCAACCAGGGCAGCGGGCCCGCTCAGCACGGCAACCGGGAAATGCCCGACTACACCGTGCCGCGTCCGCCCGCCCCGCGCCGCGGCCAGGGCGACCCCAACCAGGGCCTCCCGCAGCAGCCGCAGACGTCGGCGCAGCAGCGGAACCAGCAGGCCCAGCAGCAGCCGCCGCAGCCCCTACAGCCCGCGGAGCCCGAGCCGCTGCCCCCGGCCGGCCCCGGCGACGGCCGCACCCCGCTGTTCGACACGCTGGAGACCAACTGGTTCCAGCAGCAGAACCAGCAGCACAGCCAGCAGCACAGCCAGCAGCAGAACCAGCAGGCCGCGCAGCAGCAGGAGCCGGAGCAGCACAACCAGCAGGCCGCGCCGCGCCACGCTCCCGAGCCGCCGCAGCGTCCGCTCCCCTCGCGCCCCCAGCGCCAGGACCCGGCCGCCGCACCCGCGGCCGGCGACGACACCAACGGCCAGGGCGTGCCCGGCAACTGGCGCTCCTCCCCCAACGACGAGCTCGGCCGCCAGGCCGAGCGCATCCGGCAGCCGTCCGCGGGCGGCGTCACCACATCCGGACTGCCGCGTCGCGTCCCGCGGGCCAATCTGGTCGCGGGCACGGCCCAGCAGCAGCAGGACAGCACAGGTCCGCAGGTCTCGCGTGCGCCCGAAGAGGTACGCGGCCGGCTGACGAATCTCCGTCGGGGCATCCAGCAGGGTCGCCAGGCCGGTACCGGCCAGACCGGCAGTTTCCCCACTCACCAGCAGGAGCGTTAGTTGAGTCCGAGCCAGGCGGCACAGAATCTGAACTGGTTGATCACGAACTTCGTGGACAACACCCCCGGGGTGTCCCACACAGTCGTGGTCTCCGCCGACGGTCTTCTTCTGGCGATGTCCGAAGGCTTCCCGCGGGACCGAGCCGACCAGCTCGCCGCGGTCGCCTCCGGGCTGACCTCCCTCACCGCCGGGGCCTCCCGGATCTTCGAGGGCGGCGCCGTCACCCAGACCGTTGTGGAGATGGAGCGGGGGTTCCTCTTCCTCATGTCGGTATCGGACGGCTCGTCCCTCGCGGTGCTCGCGCACCCCGAGTGCGACATCGGCCTCGTCGGGTACGAGATGGCACTCCTCGTCGACCGCGCGGGCGCCGTCCTCACCCCGGACCTCCGCGCCGAGCTGCAGGGCAGCCTGCTCCACTAGCCCCGAGCAAGCTCCGAAGTCTTCATCCCTTCGGCCGCCCCACCGACCGAACGTACTGACCAACCGTCCGGCCGCCACACTGCCCCCACCGGCTCTGTCAGACGGCACACGCAGATGACCTGCTGTCCCGCCCGGAGGATCCATGACCCCGCCCACCGCCTCTCACAACCCGTACGGGGACGCTTCGTACGGAATGGAGGGCGACCAGCCGCTGGTGCGTCCCTACGCGATGACCGGCGGCCGGACCCGGCCCCGCTACCAGCTCGCCATCGAGGCGCTGGTGAGCACCACGGCCGACCCGGCCCAGCTGATGGGGCTGCTCCCCGAGCACCAGCGGATATGCCACCTCTGCCGTGAGGTCAAGTCGGTGGCCGAGGTGTCGGCGCTCCTGTCGATGCCGCTCGGCGTGGCCCGGATCCTCGTGGCGGACCTGGCCGAGGCCGGGCTCGTCGCCATCCACCAGCCCGGCGGCGACGAGAACGCCGGCGGCCAGCCAGACGTGACACTGCTCGAAAGGGTGCTCAGTGGACTTCGCAAGCTCTAGCGGCTCGGGCTCGACCCGATCCACCACCTCCGCGAAGATCGTGGTGGCGGGCGGCTTCGGCGTGGGCAAGACCACGTTCGTCGGGGCGGTCTCCGAGATCAACCCGCTGCGCACCGAGGCCGTCATGACGTCCGCGTCCGCGGGCATCGACGACCTCACCCACACCGGGGACAAGACGACGACCACCGTCGCCATGGACTTCGGCCGCATCACCCTGGACCAGGACCTGATCCTGTACCTCTTCGGTACGCCGGGCCAGGACCGCTTCTGGTTCATGTGGGACGACCTCGTGCGCGGCGCGATCGGCGCGGTCGTGCTCGTGGACACCCGCCGTCTCGCCGACTGTTTTCCGGCCGTCGACTACTTCGAGAACAGCGGGCTGCCGTTCGTCATCGCCCTCAACGGCTTCGACGGCCACCAGCCGTACACGCCCGAAGAAGTACGCGAGGCGCTGCAGATCGGAGACGGCACTCCGATCATCACGACCGACGCGCGACACCGTGCGGACGCAAAGAGCGGCTTGATCACTTTGGTTGAACACGCACTTATGGCACGCCTCAAGTAGGCAGGTCAGTACGGCAGTTGCCGTAGTCCGTACGGAGCGATCTGTGTCCTTTGACACGGCCGCGGACCGTGTTCATAACGTTTCGACAGAGAATTACCAGGTGACCGCCACGCGTCGCGGTCATCTGGTGTCGCTGCGCGCACAAGAGCCCCGCCTTTTGGCGGGGCTCGCTCTTTTTGACCGTTTTATCTGAGGCTTACACCACTCGGAACTTCCGCTTCCCAGTGTTTGGTGCAGCAGGCTCTGACGTGCTGGAATGCGCTGAACTGCCCAGTAGCACGGGCTATGGAGACGACAGCGGCACGACGTGAGTGCCGCCGCCGAGAGGTTGTTGGTCGAGTGAGGCGAAGCAAGCCGAGTCCCGCGGCATCCCCCACCGGGGACACGCGGGGCAACTTCACCCCGCCGCCGCGCGCAGCGGCGTCCCCCGCCGACCTGGCCGCCGCGCCAGGAAACGAACCCCCGGCCGCCTCCGGTGGACGCATGTCCCCCCGCAACTGGCGCGTGCCGACCCGGCTGAACGCGATCCTCCTCATACCCGTGCTCGTCGGCCTTGTCATGGGTGGTTTCCAGGTCAAGGGCTCCATCGACACCTGGAGCGAGGCGCAGGACGCCGAGAACACGGCCCGCCTCGTGCGGGCCTCGCTGGACTACGGCAACCGCCTCGTCGAGGAGCGCGACATCTCCGCCGCTCCGCTGCTCAGCGGCAAGCGGAACGACCCGGCCGTCGTCAAGGCGCGCAAGGCCACCGACCAGGCCGCCGCCGACTTCAAGGCGGCTGCCGCCAACATGCCGGACAAGGAAGGCCTCAACCGCCGCCTCGCCGGTTTCCGCAAGGTCGAGCCGAAGCTCGGTCCGCTGCGCCAGGCCGCGTACACGACCAAGCTCCCCGGCGTGCAGACCGAAGAGGGCTACGTCGCCATCCAGCACCCCCTGATGGAGTTCGCCAACGAGCTCGGTCTGGGCACCGGCAACATCACCAGCTACGGCCGCACCGTCTACGCGATCTCCCTCTCCAAGGCCGCGCTCTCCCTCGAGCGGTCCATCGGCACCCACCTCCTGGTCAAGCCGGGCCCCGGCACCGGCTCGCTGACGTTGCAGCGCACCTCTCTCGCCTCGTACGCCTACCTCGAGCGCATCGCCATCGAGGAGTACACCGGCGGCGGCACCCCCGAGGACGTCGCCAAGCTGGAGGACGCCAAGAAGGAGCTGACGGCCGCCGGCGAGAAGCAGGCCAAGCAGGCCGCGGCCGACGCGAAGGCCCAGGGCAAGGCGTTCGTCCCGCCGCCCTCGCAGGACAAGATGGTCTCGGCCATCGCCACCCTGCAGAGCACCCAGCCGAGCGCCCGCGTTGCCCTCGCCGGCAAGGGCATCACGCGTCAGGCCTGGTGGGCGACGACCACCGCCAAGTTCGACGCGTACCGCACCATCGAGTCGGACCTCGCCGACAAGGCCGTGGACGAGGCCTCCGACATCGCCGCCACCGCGCAGCGCAACGCGTACATCACCGGCGCCATCGTGGTGCTCGCGCTGCTCGCCGCCTTCATCCTGGCCGGGCTCATGGCCCGCCAGATGTCCAAGGCGATGCGTCAGCTGCGTACCGCCGCCTTCGGCATCGCCGAACAGCGCCTGCCGATGCTGGTCGACCAGCTCTCGCGCACCGACCCGGGCCGCGTCGACACCCGCGTGCAGCCCATCCCGATCAACACGACGGACGAGATCGGCGAGGTCGCACGCGCCTTCGACCAGGTGCACCGCGAGGCCGTCCGGCTCGCCGCCGAGCAGGCCCTGCTCCGCGGCAACATCAACGCGATCTTCACCAACCTCTCGCAGCGCAACCAGTCCCTGATCGAGGGCCAGCTGACCCTCATCACCGACCTGGAGAACAACGAGGCCGACCCGGACCAGCTGGAGAGCCTCTTCCGCCTGGACCACCTGGCGACCCGTATGCGCCGCAACGGCGAGAACCTCCTGGTCCTCTCCGGCGAGGAGCCGGGCCGCCGCTGGGACCAGCCGGTCCCGCTGGTCGACGTGTTGCGCGCCGCCTCCTCCGAGGTGGAGCAGTACGAGCGCATCGAGCTGTCCGGTGTCCCGGAGGCCGAGATCCACGGCCTGGCCGTGACCGACCTCGTGCACCTGCTCGCCGAGCTCCTGGAGAACGCCACCACGTTCTCCTCCCCGCAGACCAAGGTCCGCGTGACCGCGACCCGTCTTCCCGACGGCCGCGTCATGGTCGAGATCCACGACAAGGGCATCGGCCTCACCGCCGAGGACTTCGCGGACATCAACCACAAGCTGGCCAACCCGCCGACCGTGGACGCCGCGATCTCGCAGCGCATGGGCCTGTTCGTGGTCGGCCGCCTGTCGGACCGGCACGGCATCCGCGTCCAGTTGCGCCCCTCGGGCGAGCAGGCGGGCACGACCTCGCTGGTCATGCTGCCGGACGCGATCACCCACGGTGGCGGTGGCGACCACGCGCCGCACGACAACGAGTTCACCGTCTCCTCGATCATCCCCGAGCAGCAGGCGCTGGCGGCCGAGCCGCTGCGCACGGCCGCCGAGCTCGGCTTCGACGACAGCCAGTACCACGGTGACGGGTCCGAGGCGCAGCTCGAACTCGACCCGGTCGGCCGCTCGTTGATGCGCGAGGAGCGCCGCGCGGCCCTGGAGGCGCAGGCCCAGCAGCCCGGCGGCCACCGCCCGCTCTTCCGCGACGAAGTGGAGCCGCAGCAGCAGGCCGGGTACGACCAAGGGCAGGGCTACGACAACCAGCAGTACGCCCCCGGCCAGCACGGCGACGCGCAGTACGGCGGCGCCCAGTACGGCGACGCGCAGTACAACGACGCGCAGTACGCCGACCAGCAGTACCCGGACCAGCAGTACCCGGATCCGCAGTACCCGGATCCGCAGTACGCCGAGCAGCTATACGCCGACAACACCGACAACGGTTACCGCGACGAGCAGTACCACCCGGCCCAGTCGTCCCAGGACGGCTACCAGGACCCGCAGCTCCCGTATCCGGAGCGGTCCCGTCAGGACGACTGGCCCAGCGCCGACGGCCATCAGGGCGAGTACGGGCAGGAAGCGGAATCTGCTCCGCAGCCTCACACGGGCGACGCCGAGCGCGTAGGCTTCGACCGGCCCGGACCGACACCGTCGGCCGTCCACGACATGACCGACGCGGGTCTCCCCCGCAGGGGCCCCGCCGCCGCGACCGGGAACGGAAGCTCCCCCGCCACGAGCGAGGGCAAGGACGACTGGCGTTCGTCCAACGACGAGCGCTGGCAGCGAGCCGAGCGCCTCAAGGAGCCGAAGGCGGGCGGGGTCACCCCGTCCGGGCTCCCGCGGCGGGTGCCCAAGGCCAATCTGGTCGAAGGCACCGCGGAACAGACCCCACAGGGCGGGCCTCAGGTCTCCCGCGACCCCGAGGACGTACGGGGCAGGCTGAGCAACCTGCGCCGCGGCGTCCAGCGGGGCCGCACCGCAGGCAGTGACACGAATGGCCAGGGCTTCAGCCCTGATAGCACCTACAACCAGGAGCGTTAGTGTGAGCCCGATGAGCCAGGCGGCACAGAACCTGAACTGGTTGATCACCAACTTCGTGGACAACACCCCCGGGGTGTCCCACACAGTGGTGGTCTCCGCCGACGGACTCCTCCTCGCGATGTCCGAAGGCTTCCCGCGCGACCGCGCCGACCAGCTCGCGGCCGTCGCCTCGGGTCTGACCTCCCTCACGGCCGGGGCCTCCCGGATCTTCGAGGGCGGCTCCGTGACCCAGACCGTTGTGGAGATGGAGCGAGGATTTCTCTTCATCATGTCCATCTCCGACGGCTCCTCGCTCGCCGTTCTCGCCCACCCGGATGCGGACATCGGTCTCGTTGGGTACGAAATGGCACTTCTTGTCGATCGTGCGGGCACCGTCCTCACTCCGGACCTGCGCGCGGAGCTCCAGGGGAGCCTTCTCAACTAACAGACAGACGGTGCGTTTTCGTGTCCCGTGCCCGTAAGGTTTCGGGACGCGGCTCCACAGTGATGGTGCCCGGCACAGTTGGAGGAGGAAGCAACGTGGCAACACCCCCAGACGGTTCGTCATCGGCGAACTGGTCCCCTGGTCATGGCCAGGGTGGCCAGCGCGACGGCGGCCCGAACAGGTACAACTTCCCCTCCGCCCCGAGCCACCGCCGTCAGCCGTACGCGCAGCCTCAGCAGCCCGGCCCGCGCCCCTACGACCAGGGCACTCCGGCGCACGCGCCCCGTATCCAACCCGTGCAACCCCCGCGACGCGCCCCCGAACCGGCGCCCGCGGGGTCGGCGAACAACCCCCTGGTGCGCCCTTACGCCATGACGGGTGGCCGCACCAGGCCGCGCTACCAGCTCGCCATCGAGGCGCTGGTGCACACCACCGCTCAACCGCACCAGTTGCAGGGCCAGTTGCCCGAGCACCAGCGCATCTGCAACCTGTGCCGCGAGATCAAGTCGGTCGCCGAGATCTCGGCACTGCTCTCCATCCCCCTCGGCGTCGCCCGGATCCTCGTAGCCGACCTGGCGGAGGCCGGACTTGTCGCCATCCATCAGCCCGGCGGCGACGAGACCGCCGGCGGCCAGCCAGACGTGACACTGCTCGAAAGGGTGCTCAGTGGACTTCGCAAGCTCTAGCGGCGGAGCAACAGCCCGCTCCACCACCAGCGCGAAAATCGTGGTGGCGGGCGGCTTCGGCGTGGGCAAGACCACGTTCGTCGGGGCGGTCTCTGAGATCAACCCGCTGCGCACCGAGGCCGTCATGACGTCCGCGTCCGCGGGCATCGACGACCTCACCCACACCGGAGACAAGACCACCACGACGGTGGCCATGGACTTCGGCCGCATCACCCTGGACCAGGACCTGATCCTGTACCTCTTCGGTACGCCGGGCCAGGACCGTTTCTGGTTCATGTGGGACGACTTGGTCCGTGGCGCGATCGGCGCGGTCGTCCTGGTCGACACGAGGCGGCTCGCCGACTGCTTCCCCGCCGTCGACTACTTCGAGAACTCCGGGCTGCCCTTCGTCATCGCCCTCAACGGCTTCGACGGCCACCAGCCGTACACGCCCGACGAGGTGCGCGAGGCGCTGCAGATCGGCCCCGACACCCCCATCATCACCACCGACGCGCGCCACCGCGCGGACGCGAAGAGCGCGCTGATCACCCTGGTCGAGCACGCGCTGATGGCGCGCCTGCGGTAGGCCCTCGGACCTCCCTCTTCACCCGTACGTACTCGCACTTACTCGCACTTACTTGCACTTACTTGTACGCGGATGTGGGCCCGCACGCTTCGGCGCGCGGGCCCCTGTCAGTTCCGCGTCAGGCGATAGTGGTCGAACTGGGTCACGCCCTGGTAGCCGTAGCTCTCGGGGTGCAGTTCGTGCAGGGCGACGCCGCCCCTGGCGAGCGGGCCGAGGAGCTCGGTGAGGAACGCGGCGGCCTCGCTGATGAAGGCCGCCTTCTGCGCCGCACTGTTGGTGCCCGCGGTGATGCTGACCTCCAGGTGTGCGTCACGGGCCCCTTCGGCAAGGGTTTTTCCGGCCACGTAGTAGCGGTCGGCGGGGACGAGGTCGAGGTGCACGATGGTCCGCGCGGCGGACTTGCCGAGCGCGGAGACCGCCAGGCGGGTCAGGCCCTCGGCGAGGGCGCGCCGGACGTCGGCGGGCAGGTCGGGGTCGGTGACGGTGGCCCTGATGTGGGGCATGGCGCTCCTTCGCGTCGTCTAATGCGTCGTCTACTGCGTCGTCTCTCGCGCCGCCAGGACCGGCGGCACGACCGGCGGCACGGAGCAACCCTCGCCCCTCCTGCCACCATTGATCCAACGCATAGCCGTCATCCACCTATGAGGCCGCCTCATGACCGTGAACTTCCCGCAGC
Source organism: Streptomyces sp. NPDC046465 (assembly GCF_040646035.1). Classification (NCBI taxonomy): domain Bacteria; kingdom Bacillati; phylum Actinomycetota; class Actinomycetes; order Kitasatosporales; family Streptomycetaceae; genus Streptomyces; species Streptomyces sp. NPDC046465. Next base: position 126,500 of record NZ_JBEYZK010000006.1, on the reverse strand, counting down.
TCAGGGCCTTTCTCGCCGTCGTCGACGCGGGTGGCTTCAGTGCCGCCGCCGCGGAGCTCGGCATGAGCCAGTCCGCGGTGTCGCACGCCGTCGCCTCCCTGGAACGGGAGATGGCTGGACCACTGCTCGTCCGGGCGGCCCCGGTGCGTACGACAGCACTCGGGGAACGGATCCTGCCGCACGCCCGCAGCGCGCTGTCAGCGGTCCGGTCCGTGGCGGAGATCGCGGCGGACTCCGAGGGCACCATGACCGGCTCGGTGCGGCTCGCGGCGACGCCCACCGTCTGCCAGGGGCTGCTTCCCGGCCTGCTGCGGCACTGGCGGGAGAGCAGGCCGCGGGTCACCGTACGGGTCTTCGAGGGCGACAGTGCCGAGGTCGAGGAGTGGCTGGAGAACGGCACGGCCGACGCCGCCGTGCTGATCGACCCACCGCCGGGCCCCGGCGTCCGGCTCGCGGTGGACGGCTACCGCGCCCTGCTCCCCCGCGACCATCCCCTGGCCGACGAACCGGTCGTCGACATCGGCGATCTGGCGGACGACGACTTCCTGATCTCGCCGGGCGGCTGCGAGGCCCGCGTGCGCGCGCTGCACGACGTGGCCGGGCTCCGCCTCACTCCCGCGCACCGCGTCCGGGATCTGGCCACGCTGATCAGCATGGTGCAGGCGGGCCTCGGCGTGACCGTACTGTCCGAGGTCTCGCGCTCGCTGATCCCGTCCGACCTGGTGCTGCTGCCGGTGACGCCACGGATCTCGCGCCGCCTGGTGCTTTCCGGGCCGCGGGGGCGCGGGTGGCACCCGGCGGTCGGTCCGCTGGCGGAGTCGGCGGCGGCGCATCTGTCGTGACAGCGCATCTGTTGTGACAGCGCATCTGTCGTGACAGCACGAGGCCCCGCCCTCCCGGAGGAGGACGGGGCCCGATGCGGAATGCTGGGGTCCGTCAGCCCTGCCAGCTGTGCGGGGCGCGGAAGCCCGGGGTGCGCTCCAGGCGGCGCCAGCCGGCCCTGTCACGGCCGCGGCGCGCGGGGGCGGCGGGCTGAGCGGCGGCGCGGGCCAGCAGGATCGCGGTGATGGCCGCGACCTCCTCGGGCTCGGCGTGACCCTTCTCGACGCGAATGTCGGGGGATTTCATCTGCAGCGTTCTCCTTGTGGGCTACTGCGGGGGGTTGCCGTGCTTGCGCGAGGGCAGGTCGGCGTGCTTGTTGCGGAGCATCGCGAGGGACTTGATGAGGACCTCGCGGGTCTCGGCCGGGTCGATCACGTCGTCGACCAGGCCGCGCTCGGCGGCGTAGTACGGGTGCATCAGCTCGGCCTTGTACTCCTTGACCATGCGCGCACGCATGGCCTCGGGGTCCTCGGCGGCCGCGATCTGGCGACGGAAGACCACGTTGGCGGCGCCCTCGGCGCCCATCACGGCGATCTCGTTGGTCGGCCAGGCGTAGGTGAGGTCGGCGCCGATGGACTGGCTGTCCATGACGATGTAGGCGCCGCCGTAGGCCTTGCGGAGGATCAGCGAGATCCGCGGGACCGTGGCGTTGCAGTACGCGTAGAGGAGCTTCGCGCCGTGGCGGATGATGCCGCCGTGCTCCTGGTCGACGCCGGGCAGGAAGCCCGGGACGTCCAGGAGGGTGAGGATCGGGATATTGAAAGCATCGCACATCTGCACGAAGCGGGCGGCTTTTTCGGAGGCCTCGATGTCCAGGACACCGGCCAGGGCCTGCGGCTGGTTGGCGACGATGCCGACGACCTTGCCGTCCAGGCGGGCCAGGGCGCAGATGATGTTGCGCGCCCAGCGCTCGTGGATCTCCAGGAAGTCCCCGTCGTCGACGAGCTCCTCGATGACCTTGGTCATGTCGTACGGCCGGTTGCCGTCCGCGGGGACCAGGTCGAGCAGGATGTCCGAGCGGCGCTCGGCCGGGTCCTCCGACTCGTGCGCCGGCGGGTTCTCCCGGTTGTTCGAGGGGAGCATCGAGATCAAGTAGCGGACCTCGGCCAGGCAGGTCTCTTCGTCGTCGTACGCGAAGTGGCACACGCCCGACGTCTCGGCGTGCACGTCGGCGCCGCCCAGGCCGTTCTGCGTGATCTTCTCGCCCGTCACCGCGCGGACCACGTCGGGCCCGGTGATGAACATCTGCGAGGTCTCGCGGACCATGAACACGAAGTCGGTCAGGGCCGGGGAGTAGGCGGCGCCGCCCGCGCACGGGCCGAGCATCACGCTGATCTGCGGGATGACGCCGGAGGCCTTGGTGTTGCGCTGGAAGATCCCGCCGTATCCGGCGAGCGCCGAGACGCCCTCCTGGATGCGGGCGCCCGCCCCGTCGTTGAGGGAGACCAGCGGCGCCCCGGCCGCGATGGCCATGTCCATGATCTTGTGGATCTTCGTGGCGTGCGCCTCGCCGAGCGCCCCGCCGAAGATCCGGAAGTCGTGCGCGTAGACGAAGACCGTGCGGCCCTCCACCGTGCCCCACCCGGTGATCACACCGTCGGTGTAGGGCTTCTTGTTCTCCAGACCGAAGCCGGTGGCCCGGTGCCGGCGCAACTGCTCGACCTCGTTGAAGGAGTCCGGGTCGAGGAGCAGCTCGATCCGCTCGCGTGCGGTCAGCTTGCCCTTGGCGTGCTGCGCCTCGGTGGCCTTCTCGCTCGGCCCGCGCAGCGCCTCCGCACGGATCTCGTGCAGTTCGGCCACGCGTCCACGCGAATCGGTGGGCTCGCCCCCAGGGGAAGCGGTCTCGTCCAGAACGGTCATGTAGCGACCTTACGGAGCGCCCCCGTGGAAACGGACCGTCGATTCCGTACAGTCTCCGGGCCGTTTTCCTGGCACCCCCGGACAGAAGAGCACCTCAGCACTGAAGAAGTGACGGCTCAGCCCTCCCGCCGCTGTGAGGACCCCACAAAAAAGCCCCCTCAGCGGATCCTTCCGGAGTCTTGCTCAACTGAGACGCACGTCACATCGGTGGCTCGCGGCCGCCGTACCCGGCGTGATCCTCAGCCGCAGGGACCGCCCCGTGCCGACGACCTCCACCGAGGGGTCCTTGCTCACCACCCGGGACACCGGCCGGTTCCAGGTGACCTCAAGGGCCTCTCCGGTCCTCGGTGCCTCGCTCACCCGCACCGTAGCGCTTCCTCCGCGGCGCCGGACAAGGACGCTCGACGGCGCCGTGACGGCGAGCGGCCCCGCCTCGCCCGCCTGCCAGAAGTTAGCCGCGGTCAGGCCGAGTGAGTCGACGGCCACCGCCTGGACCTCCGCTGAATTGGCGAGGACCGACAGCCAGCGCCGGTCGGCGGCGCGGGCCGCCAGGGTGCGGCGCGAGGCCCCGGGCATCAGGACATAGGCGTACGTAGCGTCCGAGGGGTCGGTGCCGTGGTCGAGCCAGAGCGTCTGCCAGCGCCGGGTCCGCCGCTCCGTGGAGCTGGTGGTGTTGATGTCGGACCAGGCGCCGGTGCGGTCCTCGCGCAGGGTCCGCAGCCGGGACGTGCCGCCGGGGAAGACCCAGCCGCCGTGTCCCTCGAGGTGGGCCCAGCGGGGGCGCGCGCCGTCGTCCGGCGTGAACACCGCGGTGCCCGCCTCGCCCAGGTTGCGGTTGTCGACGACCGTCTCCACGGGGACCCCGTCGGTGGCGGTGATCCCGGCGCCCAGGCAGATCACGGCGTCCGCGACGCAGAACCACGACTTGCGGGCCCGCAGCGTGGAACCGAGACCCTTGAGGTGCTGGCCGATGGCCGCGAACTCGCCGTCGGTCGCGCCGCCCACCCACGTCACGGCGGGCCTGGCCGCGCCCCACTCGCCGCCCGCCCTGTCGGGGAGGCGCTTGGTGGACACGGTCGTGCCGGGCATCCGGTAAGGGTCGACGGTCGGCCAGAACCAGTCCGTGTACTGGTCGCCGTGCTTCCCGGCGACCCACCAGGAGAGCATTCCGGCGCCCGTGTGCCAGCCGCGCGGGTTCTCGCCGTTGCCGCACTCGTAGTACGCGATCCGCTCCGAGGCCATGGAGAGGTTCACCGCGAAGCCGGGGCGCCGGTGCACGGCACGGTCCATGGCGGCGAACAGCCGGTGCCCGACCGGCTCGGGCGCCGCCCGCACGCCGGAGTCCGCGACCGCGTGCAGCCGTGCGAGGTCGGCGACGCCGAACTGGCGGGCGGTGAGCAGCGGCGTGACGGTGTCCCGCTCGATCCAGCCCTTGATCCGGCCGTACCAGCGCTCCCGTTCGGCGGCGCTCGCACCGCCCGCGAGCAGCGCCATGGCGGCTATCAGGCCCTGCCCGTGGAAGTGGTCGCTGCGCATGATCTTGCGGTCGTCGCTCTTGAGGTAGCCGCGGCTGACGGCCCGGCCGTTGACGCTGTCCATCATCAGGCCGTCGAGGATCAGGGGTGCGTACGCCCGCTCGACGCTGTCGAGGATGATCTGCTTCTTGGGGTCGGTGACGGCCCAGGTCGACCCGGCGAGCAGCGCGAAGAGGCGGCCGAGCCCGTCGAGCATGACCTGCCCGTACGTTCCCGAGTACGCGATCCAGGTGTGCTGGATGAACGAGCCGTCCTCGTAGAGGCCGTCGCCCTTGGTCACGTAGGGGAAGACCGGCGAGAGGGCGTCGCGGGCGAGGGCCACCTTGGCCGGCGCCCTGCCGAGGATGCCGCGCAGGGCGACGGAGCGGCACAGGTCGACGCGGTTGGCGCCGGTCGAGGTGCCGGTGTAAGTGCCGATCGCGGAGTCGGGGACGAAGTGGTCGACGGCGGCGAAGGCCTTGTTCCTGCGGTCCGCGCCGAGGTCGTCGTGGAGCGCCGCCACGATGTCCATGAGGAGCCGCGGGCTGCCGATCTGCCACTCCCACCAGTTGCCGTAGCGGGTGGTGGAGGGGTTGTAGACGGTGGCCCCGACGTGGTCGACGCCGCGCAGGATGTCGGCGAGGAGCCCGGCGTCCCCCGTCGACCCGGTGCCTTCACCGACGTACGCCTGGGTCATCGTCCAGAGCCTGCTGTAGCTCAGGGTGACGCCCGCCGGGGGGCCGAACGGGGCGTCCGGCCACAGGGACTTGGCGGCGGGGGCCATGGCCGAGCGGAACGTGCGGGCGAGGTCGCCGGTCTCCTTGAGGCGGGAGGCGTACGGCTCGGTGGCGGGGTCGTATCCGGTGCCGAGGGAGATCTCCAGCCAGCGCTTGCGCAGGACGGTGAACTCGTCGTCCCCGTCGGCGGCGTACGCCTGGGGCGGCAGGGTCAGCATGGCGGCGGCTCCGGCAGCTCCGGCGGTACCGAAAGCGGTTGCGGCGAGGAAGGCGCGGCGGGTTGGGGTCATGCGACAGGGTTTTTATCAGCGACTAGAAAGCGCTGTCTATACCTTTGACAGACCCCGGAACTCGCGCCCCTCCGCACGCCCGTTCCGCCCCTATCGCGTGGCCTCGCGCCTGAAGAGCGAGCGCGACCACAGGAAGCCGAGCAAGGTGATGGCGATGCCCCAGCCCACCGCCAGCGGACCGAACTTGCCGATCTCGCTGCCGAGCAGCAGCCCGCGCAGCGTCTCGATGAAGGCGGTGTACGGCTGCCACTCGGCGAAGTGCCGCAGCCAGTCCGGCATCGAGTCGGAGGGCACGAAAGCGCTGCTGAGGAAGGGCAGCAGGAAGGAGAACGGCAGCGCCACACTGCTGGCCGCCTCCGGGGCCCTGACCAGCTGGCCGAGCGCGACCGCGAGCCAGGTGAGGGCGGTGCACATGAGGGTGAGCAGCCCGGCCGCCGCGACCCATTCGAGGGGCCGCGCGCCGGACCGGAAACCCGCGAGGAAGGCGACCCCGATGACCAGGACGATGCTGAGCAGCGTCTGGACGACGGCGCCGACGGCGCGGCCCGTGAGAACCGAGGAACCGCTGATCGGCATCGTCCGGAAGCGGGCCACGATGCCCTCGGTCATGTCGACGCTGACACCGACCGTGGTGGGCAGGACGCCCGCACCGACGGCCATCAGCAGGATGCCCGGGACGAGGTACTGGAGGTAGTCGCCGGAGGATCCGCCGCCGACGCCGGCCGACATCGCGCCGCCGAACACGTAGTTGAAGAGCAGCAGCATGGCGATGGGCATGCTCACCAGGCTGATCGTCATCGCGGGATAGCGCCGCGCGTGCCGGAGGTTGCGGCGCACCATCGTCAGGGAGTTCCAGGCCGCGGAGGTGGGGGCGGGGTTGTAGGTGCGCGGGCCGGTCGGAGTGGTGGTGACGGTGCTCATCGGGTGGTCGCTCTCTCGTGGTCGGGGCGGCTGGTCACGGCGAAGAAGACGTCGTCCAGGTCGGGGGTCTCGATGCCGATCCCCTCGACCTCGATCCCGGCGGCGTCGGCCCGGTCGAGCACCGACCTGACGGACGGCAGGCTGCCGTCGCTGGGCACGTGGAGGGTCAGGGCGTCGTCGTCCCGCGTGCCGATTTCGAGCGTCCGCGCGGCCCGCTCCAGACCGCCGAGGTCGGCGAAGCGCAGCTGGACGTGGCCGCCGGGCACGAGGCGCTTGAGCTCGGCCGCGGTGCCCTGGGCGACCAGCTTGCCGCCGCTCAACACGGCGATGCGGTCGGCGAGCCGGTCGGCCTCGTCCAGGTACTGCGTGGTCAGGAAGATGGTGACGCCGTCGGCCACGAGCTCGCGCACGATCTCCCACATGCCGTGCCGACTGCGCGGATCAAGGCCGGTGGTCGGCTCGTCGAGGAAGATGATGCGTGGATTGCCGACCAAGGTCATCGCGATGTCGAGACGGCGCCGCATGCCTCCGGAGTACGTCGACGCGGGCCTTCCGGCCGCCTCCGCGAGGTCGAACCGCGCCATGAGTCCGGCGGCCACCTGCCGGGCCACGCGTCGGCCGAAGCCGTACAGATCGGCCATCAGGAGCAGGTTCTCCTCGCCGGTCAGGAGGTTGTCGACGGCGGAGAACTGGCCGGTGACACCGATCGCGGCACGCACCTTCTCGGGCTCGCGCCGCAGGTCGTGCCCCGCGATCCGAACGTCGCCCGCGTCGGCGGCGATGAGGGTCGACAGGATTTGCACGGCTGTCGTCTTGCCGGCGCCGTTGGGACCGAGCAGGGAGAAGATCGTCCCCTGCGGGATGTCCAGGTCGATACCGTCGAGGACGGTCTTGTCCCCGTACGACTTGCACAGGTTGGAGGCGGTGATCGCCGCTGGGCGGGTGGTGCGGGGGGTCGGCATGGCCGTTCCTTTGCTGATCGGGGTGGCCCGACACCGGCTTCTCGAACTGGAGTTCGACATGGAGTGGCGTCGGAGGCGGGGCTGGGCGGCTGTGGGGACCGCGCGCGGACCGCGCGGAAAGGGTGGCGCGGGGCGACTGCTCGGATAGTCGGCGCGGGCGCCGGGCTCGCGGAGCGACAGGGCAGCGGCTCAGGCGGGGACGCGGGCGGGGGCGGGGGCGGGGGGCAGCTACTGCTGGCGGGTGACGGTCATCGCCACCGGCAGGGTGCCGCCTCACCGGCGCAGCCGGACCCGGCACGGGCGTCAGGCGCGCACGGCGTACAGCGTGGCACGGGCCCCCGCGATAGCGCCGGGCGCGCGCGGCGCGGGCCGCGGACTCGCGGAGCGTCAGGCGCGACAAGACCCGCAAGGTCGCGTGGCATCAGATACAGCACAGGTACCCCGAGAGGAGCGTCAGGCGCGGCAAGACCCGCAGACGCGCCTCGCAGAGCGTCAGGCGCGGTGCGGGCGCCCCGAACGCGCGGGGCACGTCGAAGGGGGCGTCAGGCGCGGCGGATGACGATGTCGCCGATGCCCGAGCGGGCGCGCACCTTGAGCGTGTCGGTGGATTCGCCCGGCGCCTCAGGAGCGCTCGACTCCGCCAGCCCCTGGCTGACGGTGCCGGCTTGGGTCCGTACGTCGAGCCACGCGGCAGTCCCCTCGCGGATGCCGATCTCGATCCTGCCCGCCGCCGTCTCCAGGACGCTCGTACCGCGCACCAGTTGGCCGACGCGGATGGCGCCGTTGGCGGACTTGACGTCGAGGTCGGCAGCCGCGCGGCCCACAGTGACGGAGCCGTTGGACGCCTTCACCGTGATGTCGCCCTCGACATCGCCGAGGTCGACGGGACCATTGGAGTTCTTGACCACGACCGCGCCCCGGACCTCGCCGAGCCGGATGTCGCCGGAGCCGGTCCTGACCTCGGCCGTTCCGTTCGCGCGGCCCACGGAGATCTCGCCGTACCCGGTGGTCGCCCGGATCTCGCCGGCCTCCTCGATCTGCAGGTCGCCCGCCGAGGCCTTGAACTCGCCGTCGCCGAGCGCGCCTTCGACGGTGATGTGCCCCATGACGGCGGTGGCGCGCACCTCGGAGCCGGCCGGCAGCGCGATCCGCAGGTCGATCGACGCGCCCTTGCCGAAAAGGGACCGCTCCTTGGGCCCCTTGACCAGCAGCTTGCCGTTGGCGAACTCGACGCGGGTGCGCTCGGCCGCCTTGATGTCCGCCTCCTGGGTCGCACTGCTGGGAAGCACATCGACGACCGTGTCCGTACGATCCCCGGCCATGATCCGGAGGGCGCCCACGTCGAAGGTGACGGTGGCGGTGATGGGTTTCGGGCTGTCGAAAGAAGGCATGGCTGTCCCGTCCTTGGGGCTCGTCGAGCCCTGGGGGCTCGGTCGGTGCAGGGGTGGGGCGACTTCCGTACGGGTCAGTGGCAGGCGGCGGAAGGCAGCGGGCCGCCGAGAGGCGGAGCGCTGGGCGCGCTAACGCACCCACCCGGTGAACGTGCTGCCGGAGTTCCAGGCCTCGCGATGACCGGTCTTCCCGCCGGGCCGGGCGTCGGGCTGGTCCAGCGCACCGGAGACCGCGCGGACGAGCCAGGCGTTGACCGAGAGGCCGTCCCGGTTCGCGGCCTCCTCCACACGGGCCTTCACGTGGGCCGGGAGGCGGAGGTTGATCCGGGCGGTGCCGCCGTCGTCCGCGGCGTCGGGCGCGGCGGGCGGGGGCGGAGCCTGCGCCGCCATGAGGGCCGCGTACTCGGCGCGGGCGTCGAACACCTCGGCAGCGGGCGGCGGCGTCACCACGAACTCGGGGTCGACGCCACGCAGCCGCACGTCGACCGAGCCCGGCGCGAGATCGACCGTGATCTCGTCCGCCGCGGCGGAGAGCGCGTTGAGCAGGGTGAGACGGGCGGCCGACTCCAGCGGACGGGTGAGCCGCTCGGCCAGGGCGCGGGCCTCGTCCCCGCCCGCTTCGGCGGCCACCGCGAGCTCCTGCCGGAGCTGATCGACGTACTGCGTGAGGTTCATAGCGCCATCATGGCATCACTTTGGCACCATCACAAGGGTCAATGGCGCCATCGACAGTGTGAGTGACACCTGCAGGATGCATTCCCCCAGCTCAGGTGCCTCGACACGGCCACGCGCCCACAGCAGTGCCACCATGGCACCTCATAGCGCCATCCGACCCCGCGTGGTACAGCTACCGAATGGCCCAACCGGCTTACGTGCGCCACCCCCGAGGGCGACTATGGAGCTGACGACACACTGTCGGAAGGGTGGGCAGTCATGGGCTACTGCGCCAGCACGGACCAGTCGGCTCCGCCAGCCCCGGGGTCCGCCCCTCAGGCGTGAGGGCCTACGGTGGCCGGGCGGCGGGAGATCGACCGGGACATTTACCACGCATCCGTCGAGGCATGCCTGGACGAGCCCCGCGCGACCGCACAACTGGCGGCGCGACCTGAGGTAACCCGGCGTGACGTGTTGGACGCCATGGACGCGGAGGAAAACCTCTCCCGCGTGCTCGATGAGTGCCGGTTCAGCCATGCGGAGTACCAATGGGTCGCCGACCGGCTCGACGCGGCAGTCGCCCGGCTCATGGCTGCCTGCTCGGCGGCCCACTGGAACGCACGCACCGCATACCTCTACGGGGTCGCCGTCGTCACCTTGGCGACCTGGCTCGGCGGCGCCCCCTTCCTCGTCCTGGTCATGCTCCTCGTACTCACCATGACCGCGCTCCTCCTCGTACTTCTGACGCCCGACTCCAAGCGACAGCTGTGGCGTTGGGGCTCGGTCGTGCCGCTCGGCATCGCCTGGCTCACGTGGTGGGTCCGCATCTGGTTCGCGGCCCGCACCTGGAGCGCCCTCCTGCGGAAGTGGGGAACCGGCCCTCTGGTTCCTGCCGTGATCGACGGGCTGCTCGGCGAGGATCACGACAGTCTGCTGCTGCCCAGGAGCCACGAGGGGCTTCGCTCACCCCGGGGACCCGACTACTTCGTCGCCAACGAGGTCACGAAACAACTGCGGAGGAAGATCGGCCAGCTGGACGGCGGGACCCTCGCCGTGAGCGGGCCGAGGGGCACAGGGAAGACCACTCTCCTCGGACAGTGCGTGGACGCCGAGGACTTCACCGTCGTCGCGCACGCCCCCGCGACGTACGCGCCGCACGACTTCCTCACCTCGCTGTTCGTGCGGGTCTGCGAGGAGTACATCCAGCAGGAGGGCTACGAGGTACCCCAGTTCGCCCGGCTCCCCCACGCGCGCCGGGTGCTTCGCCGGGTGGCAGAGCCCTTGCGGCGCCTGTTCCGCTGGCTCACCTTCGCCCTGCCCGCCCTCACCCTCATCGCCACCGGGCTCTTCGCCACCGCCCGCTCCCTCCAGGCCGAGCACGGTCCTCGGGTGCGGCGGTTCGTCGCCGACGCGGCCGACGCCGCCGGGGCACACGCGCGGGACGTGTGGAACGGGCGGGCCGCGGGACTCGGGCTCGCCGTAGCCTGCGCGGGTGTCTACCTCTGGACACTGCGGCGTTCGACGACGGCCCGGCGAGTGGTGCGCAGAATCCAGCGCCTGCTGGTCGACGCTCTCACCTTCACCCTGCTGCTCGGCCCCTTCGTCTCGCTTCCCCTCGATCCGGGCATCCGGCACCAGTTCCGGGTTCTGGCTCGGGACGAGACGTGGGCGTGGGTCCTGATGCTGGCCCTCGCATGGTTCGCCCTGGGGACACTCCGGCACGAGAGGCCGTCGCTCATCCACCTGCGCATCGGCCGCTGGAACGTATCGAAGCAGCAGGTCGTGGGACCGCTCCTCACGCTGGTCCCGCTCGGCGGGCTCGTGCTGCTCGCCGCGCGCGACGCGTCCCGGCCGCTGCTGGCCGACTCCGAGAACCCGGCGCGGCTGTCCCTGTGGCTCCTGGGCGTCACACTGAACAACCTGCGCTCCCGCTCGTGGACGTGGCCGCTGATCCGGCCGGAGCCGAAGCTGGTCACGGAGTGCCGCAACCGTCTCTACCGGCTCCAGACCGTGCAGAGCTCCTCCGCCGCCGTGACCGCCGGAGGCGCCGGGCAGCTGCTGGCCCTCGGCGGCTCGCACACCACGTCCCTCGCCACACTCCCGCCGAACTACCCCGAGCTCGTCTCCGACTTCTGCGGCCTCCTCACCCGCGTCGCAGACGATCTGCACCGCCGCGGCCGGCGCGTCGTCGTCGCCATCGACGAGGTGGACCGGCTCGGCACGGACGCGCAGGCCCTCGGGTTCCTCCGGGAGATCAAGGCGATCCTCGGAGTGCCGCATGTGCACTACCTGATCTCCGTCGCCGAGGACGTCGGTGCCGCCTTCATCCGCAGAGGGCTCCCGCATCGAGACGCGACCGACAGTTCGCTCGACGACGTGATCCATGTGCAGCCGTGCGTGCTGGCGGAGTCGGCCGCCGTTCTGGAGCAGCGCGCCCCGGGCTTCCCTGCCCCGTACGTCCTGCTCGCGCACGCGCTGTCCGGCGGCATTCCCCGCGACCTCATCAGGTACGCGCGTCGATTCATGGAGATCCGTGAGGCGACGGGCCACATCGAACTGGTGGACATCTCACGGCTGATGGTCTTCGAGGAGCTCTCCGACACCCTTGCCGGATTCCGCACCCTCCTCGCCAAGCAGCAGTGGCTGCCCGGGAACAGCATGGTTCTCGGTTCGTTCCGCGAGCTCCAGGGGCAGCTGCGGACCAGCTGCCCCTGTCGCGAGCAAGAGCTGCTCCGCGCCCTCGACCACTTCGCGCGGCAGGCGCCGCCGGCGCACCAGGCGCATCCGGTGCCGAACGACGCCCGTCCGCTCATCGACGAGGCCACGGCCTGCGCGTACTTCTCTCTCACCCTCCTTCAGATCTTCGGGGTCGGCGGATACAACCGGCGCAGGACCGCCGCGGCACTGCGGGGGCCGGACGGCGACCCCGAACTGCTGGCTGAGGCACGACTGGAACTGGCCGTGTCGCCGTACAGCGCGCGGCCGCTCATCGACGGCATCCGGCTCGCCTGGGACCTGCCGTCCCCGCCCGCCCCGGTCGTGCCCACCCCGGCCGCTGGTGTGTGCAGCGGATGGGGCACCTCGGGTTGCGGTGCGTGACGGCATGAAAACCAAGAGCTATAGGTTGAAAGTTGTACCGACTCGCGCTACCGTCGATCTCGTTGAACATTCAACAGCAGCTCCCTTCGGAGCTCGTCCCCCAAGGAGCACGTCATGGGCATCTTCGGCCGCAAGAACGACACCGCCACCGTCACCGACACCACCGCCCCCACCACGGTCACCCCGGAGCTCGCCGCGCTGACCGGTGAGTACACGATCGACCCCTCGCACACGACGATCGGCTTCGTCGCCCGGCACGCCATGGTCACCAACGTCAAGGGCTCCTTCCTCGACTTCACGGGGTCGCTGCACCTGGACGGCACGGAGCCGTCCCGCTCGACGGCCACCATCGACGTCAGGATCGACAGCATCGACACGGGCAACGCCGACCGCGACGGACACCTGAAGAGCGCGGACTTCTTCAAGACCGACGAGTTCCCCGAGATGACCTTCCGGTCCACCAAGGCGGAGGCGCTCGGCGGCGACGACTACCGCGTCACCGGCGACCTGACGATCCTGGGCACCACGAAGCCGCTCTCCATCGACCTGGAGTTCAACGGCGCGGCCAAGGACCCGTTCGGCAACGAGCGCGTCGGCTTCGAGGGCAAGGCGGAGATCCTGCGCTCGGAGTGGGGCCTCACGTGGAACGCCGCGCTGGAGACCGGCGGCGTGCTCGTCTCCGACAAGATCAAGCTGAACTTCGACATCTCGGCGATCAAGGCTGGTTCGGGAACCGGTTCCTGAACCGCTTCCCGAACCGGTTCCCGAGCCGTCCCGCCCGGCCACGCGTCCCGCGCGCTACCGTTTCGCCCGTGCCCGAGTTCATACAGCAACTGCCCGCGCTCCTCGGCGTGATCATCGGTGCGCTCGGGTCCTACGTGGCCATCACGCGGGGCGACCGCATCCGGTTCCGGCGGGAGCAGGCCGCCCGCTGGGAGGAACGGCGGCTCGCCGTCTACACCGAGTACGCCCGGGTCCTGAAGCAGACCGTCACCCTCACCTACCGGGTCGCCGCCCACCTCGGCAACGACCCGCACCCGCACCCCCTGTCGCCCGAAGAGGCCGTGCCCCACTTCGCCCAGGCCGCCGATGCGCGGGACCCCGCCGGGGAGTCGCTGCTGCTGCTCGGCGCGGCCGAGGTCGTCGACGAGGCGCGGGCGTGGGTGCTCCTGGTGATCCGGATGGAGCGGTTCCTGCGGGCGGACACGCACGACCCCGAGGCGTGGGCCGCGCTCCTCGAACGGCAGCGGGCCGCACGCCAGGCCTACTACGCGGCGGTGCGGCGGGACTTGGCGCTGCCGCCGGGGCATCCGGGGCAGTGGTCGGTGGCGATCCCCCCGGCCGACCCGCAGGCGCATTGAGTCATTTCCGCGCTAAGCCTCTTCGCCCACCCGAGTCCTTTCCGCACTGAGTCACTCTCCGTCGAGCACATGGCCGAGCGTGTGGTCCAGGATCGCCTTCTCCAAGGGCCCGTGCACCGTCGGCGGCAGCGCGTGCCCCATGCCCGGGATCTCCACCAGGCGCGCCCCGCCGACGACCTGGGCGAGGTGCTGCGGATGCGGGGGCGGAAAGACGGGCTCGGCTGTCGCGGAGACGACGAGCACGGGGACCCGGTTCGCGGCCAGCTCCGCCGTGCGGAGCATGCCGGAACTGTCGGCACGGGCGTGGGCGGACGACTCCGCGTAGCTGCCCGCGTGTTCGATGACGCGCCGCTCCAGTTCCCTGAAGTACGCGGCGTCGAAAGGAAGTCGGCCCCCGCTCAGGAGCCGCCAGTGCTCCACCCGCCGGTCCAGCTCCGCCGCCAGGCCGTGGTCCTCGACGGGGCGCGCCCACATCTCCAGGATCTCGGGCGCGATGCCGGGCAGCTCCGCCACGGGGACGCTCTCGCCGTCCGGCCGTACGTACGGCGTCTCGCTCAGCGCGCAGGTTCCCAGCAGGGTCGCGCTCAGCACCCGCTCGGGACGGTCGGTGAGCACCAGCTGGGCCAGCATGCCGCCCAGCGAGAGCCCGACGATGTGGGCCCGCTCGATGCCGAGGCCGTCCAGGACCGCGACCGCGTCCCGCGCCAAGTCCGTTACGGGATAAGGGGTTTCGTCGAAGGGGCGGCTTGAGCGGCCCGTGTCGCGGTGGTCGTAGCGGATGACGTGGTGATGCTCGGCGAGCGCGTCGACCAGCGGCTCGGGCCAGCCGAGCGCCGAGGCCTGGGCCCCCATGACGAGCAGCAGCGCGGGGGCGTCGGGGTCTCCGCGACGCTCGGTCCACAGCCGGACCCCCGGCGCGACGTCGACGTACTGCTCCTGGACCTGCCGCATGGTCTGGCGCATGGCTGTCTCCCCGCACTCGGAACAACAAGACGAACCGTATCGTCTCGAATTACCGCAGTGCGGTCAAGCCCTCAGAACCCGCCGCCACCCCCGAAGTCCCCGCCCCCTCCGAAATCGCCTCCCCCACCGAAGTCGCCTCCGCCGCCGAAGTCTCCGGGGTCGAAGTCCGCGCCCGAGAAGTCGCCGCCCTCGTGACCGCCGCCGAAGTCGCCGTACCCCGAGCCGTAGTCCGCCGCGTAGGCGGGCGCCGACATCATGCCGCCGAGCATCGTGCCGACCAGGAGGCCCGGCAGCAGGCCGCCGCCGAAGTAGCCGCCCGCCCAGGGCCCGTAGGCCGGGCCCGCCTCCCAGTAGGGGCGGCGCTCGCCGGACTCCGTGGCCACCGTGCGGGCCATCGGGTCCTGGCCGTCCGCCAGGCGTGCCGCGTCCGCCGCGCACACCGGGACCGAGCGCTCCGGCGCGCCCGGGGGCGCCCACGTCACGTCCTCGGTCGAGGGTCCGTGCCGCGGATCGAAGAAGCAGGGGGCCCGCCGCTCCGGCAGCTCGCGCCCCTCGCGCCGCGCGGCGAGCAGGGCCAGGGAGAAGCGGCCGTCCTCCAGGGACTGGGTGACGGCCCGTACGTCCTCGGGGCGGGTCGCGGCGGCCATGTACGACTTCGCCTTCTCGTACGCGTCGAGGGCGCGCTCGTAGTCCGCGCGCATCGCGTCGTCCGCGCCCGCCTCCGCGGGGTGGAAGTCGAGCCGGTCCAGCTCCTCGCCGAACGCGGTGATGTCCTCGTCCACGACGACGGACAGCTTGCGCAGCGAATCCTGCTGCGCCTCCTCGTGGCGCCGCTTCTTGCGCCGGACGATCGCGTACGCGCCCCCGGCGCCCGCCACGACGACCACGCCGACCCCGATGAGCGCGCCCGCCGAGACTCCGTCGCCCGTACCGCCGCCCCAGGACTCCGGGGCCTTGCCGCGCGCCTGCACGAGTGCCTGGCCGACGAAGCGGTCGAGCTGGACGGGGGTGTCCTCGCCCTGGACCAGGGAGACGAGGTTGTTGACGGCGTTGGGCGTCAGCACCGACCGGTCGGCCATCGCGTCGAATCCGCCGCCGAGCCGCACGGCGTACGCGCCGGTCACGCCGGTCTCGGTGCGCAGCTGCCGGAAGAGGTTCTGCTGCGGGAAGTCGTCCGGCAGTACGGCCACGAACACCGGCTTGTCGGCCTTCTTGATCTTCTCGGCGAGGGCGTCCGCCTGCGCCTCGGACAGCTGGTCGGACGCCGCCGGATCGACGTACACCGGACTCTTCTCCCAGGCATCGGCGACCACCGACGCACTGGAGGCGTCCGGTGCCGCGGGCGCCGCGAGTGCCCCGGGCGCGGCAGTGAAGGACACGGCACCCAGGGCGAGCAGCAGCCCCGAAAGTCCGACGGTGATCCGCTTCGTCCGATTCCTCATACTTCGAACGTAACCCAGCGGGGTCCCCGGCGGGGATTCGGGTGGGGGCTACGACACAGGCTCTTATTCGACCGGCTCGACCCCGGCCCGCAGCAGACCGTAGGTGTACGCGTCCTCCAGGGCGTCCCACGACGCGGCGATGACGTTCTCCGCGACGCCGACGGTCGACCACTCGCCGACGCCGTCGGAGGTGGAGATCAGGACGCGCGTGGTGGAGGACGTGCCGTGCTTGCCCTCCAGGATGCGGACCTTGTAGTCGACGAGCTCCAACTTGGCGAGCTGCGGGTAGATCCGCTCGAGGCCGACCCGCAGCGCCCGGTCGAGGGCGTTGACCGGGCCGTTGCCCTCGGCCGTGGCGACGATGCGCTCGCCCTTGGCCCACAGCTTCACGGTGGCCTCGTTGGCGTGCGTGCCGTCGGGGCGGTCCTCGACGATGGCCCGCCAGGACTCGACGCGGAAGTAGCGCCGCGCCCTCCCCTCGGCCTCCTCGCGGAGCAGCAGTTCGAAGGAGGCGTCGGCGGCCTCGTACGTGTAGCCCTGGAGCTCGCGCTCCTTGACCCGCTCCACGACGCGGCCGATGAGCGCGCGGTCGCCGCCGAGGTCGACGCCGAGCTCCTTGCCCTTGAGCTCGATGGAGGCGCGGCCCGCCATGTCGGAGACGAGCATGCGGATGCGGTTGCCGACGAGGTCCGGGTCGATGTGCTGGTACAGGTCCGGGTCGACCTTGATCGCGGAGGCGTGCAGGCCCGCCTTGTGCGCGAAGGCGGAGACGCCGACGTAGGGCTGGTGGGTCGACGGGGTCAGGTTCACGACCTCGGCGATGGCGTGCGAGACGCGGGTCATCTCGCGCAGCGAGCCCTCGGGCAGGACCTGCTTGCCGTACTTGAGCTCCAGGGCGGCGACGACGGGGAAGAGGTTGGCGTTGCCGACGCGCTCGCCGTAGCCGTTGGCGGTGCACTGCACGTGGGTCGCGCCCGCGTCCACCGCCGCGAGGGTGTTGGCGACGGCGCAGCCGGTGTCGTCCTGGGCGTGGATGCCGAGCCGTGCGCCGGTGTCGGCGGCGACGGTGCCCACGACGGCCTGGACCTGGGCGGGCAGCATGCCGCCGTTGGTGTCGCACAGGACGACGACGTCGGCACCGGCCTCGGACGCGGCCCGTACGACGGCCTTCGCGTACTCCGGGTTGGCGCGGTAGCCGTCGAAGAAGTGCTCGCAGTCGACGAAGACGCGGCGGCCCTCGGCGACCAGGTAGGAGACGGTGTCGCGGACCATCTCCAGGTTCTCTTCGAGGGTGGTGCGCAGGGCCAGCTCGACGTGCCGGTCGTGGGCCTTGGCGACGAGGGTGATGACGGGGGCGCCCGCCGCCAGGAGGGCGTTGACCTGCGGGTCGTCGGCGGCCTTGGCGCCTGCGCGGCGGGTGGCGCCGAAGGCGACGAGCTGGGCGTGCCGGAAGGTGATCTCCTGCTGGGCCCGCGCGAAGAACTCGGTGTCGCGCGGGTTGGCGCCGGGCCAGCCGCCTTCGATGAAGCCCACGCCGAAGTCGTCCAGGTGCCGGGCGATGGTCAGCTTGTCCGCGACGGTGAGGTTGATGCCTTCGCGCTGCGCGCCGTCGCGCAGCGTCGTGTCGAAGACGTGGAACGAGTCGTCGGGTGTGCTGGTTTCCGTCATGCTGATCTGGCTCCTGTGTCGGATCTCGGTCTACCGGAATGACCGGCTCCACCACCCCCAATGATCCCTCGCGCTCCGTGTCCGGCTGCAGTTGGGCCGGGAAACGAAAAAACCCCTCGCGGGTGCGAGAGGTCTGCGCGCGGGTCGAGGCGACGGTGTCCGCCCGTACGTGATGGATACGAGGCGGTCACTGCGGACCGGCGCGCCTGCTGCCAATAATCATGGCGAACGAGAGCACGGGGGCAGCTTGCCACGCTTCGGGGCCGAGCGGGACGCCCGTCTCACGATGCGGGCGGCGCGCCCGTCAGCGGCGCGGTTGCACGAGGGCGCCCGTCGGGCGTCTTCAGGGAGCCGGGGTGAGCGCTCCGTCCAGGAACTCCCGTACGTGGGCGAGGACCTGATCCCGGCCCGTCCCCCGCAGTCCGATCGCCACGTGGATGGCGAACCCGTCGAGCAGCGCCCGCAGCCGGGTCGCGGAGCGGTCGGGGTCGACCGCTCCGAACTCACCGCGCGAGACGCCCTCGGCGAGCAGCGCGACCAGGTCCCGGTGCCAGGCGCCCTCGATCGCGGCCTGCCGGTCGCGGCCGTCCTCGTCGGCGCCCAGGGAGCGGTTCCAGACCTCCAGCCAGAGCGTCCAGTGGGGGTCGCCGGGGCCGTCGGGCACGTACAGGTCGACGTAGGCGTCCAGGCGGGCGCGGGCCGTGCCGGGGCGGGCGAGGAGGCGGCCGCGCTCGGCGCCGAGGCGGCCCTCGCTCCACTCCAGGGTGCGCAGGAGCAGCTCGTCCTTGGTGCGGAAGTAGTAGAGGAGGTGGCCGGAGCTCATGCCGACCTCGCGGCCGAGCGCGGCCATGGTCAGCTTCTCCAGGCCACGCTCGGCGATCATCTCCATGGCGGCCGCCAGCACGTCCTCGCGCGGTGGGGCGTTCTTCCGCGCGCGGGCCTGACCGCCCATTCCGTTCTCCTTGATCACATCTCCTTGATCACACCTTCGGCTGCTGCTGGGTGATGCAGTGGATGCCACCGCCCCCGGCAAAGATCGTACGGGCGTCGACGAGCGTCACCGTACGGTCGGGGAAGAGGCCGCGGAAGATGCCTGCCGCGATCTCGTCGTGGGGGTCGCCGAAGGCGCACAGGACGACGCCGCCGTTGCAGAGGTAGTGGTTGATGTACGAGTAGTCGACCCAGCCTTCGGCGTCCTTCAGGACGGCCGGGGCGGGCACCTCGACGATCCGCAGGGTGCGGCCGCGCGCGTCCCTCTGGCCGGTGAGGGCGGCGATGACCTCCTTGCTGACCTCGTGGTCGGGGTGGTCGGGGTTGCGCTGGGAGTGCACGAGGACCACGCCGGGGGCGGCGAAGGCGGCGACGATGTCGACGTGGCCGAGGGTGCCGAAGCCGTGGCCGGGGTAGTCGGCGGTGAGGCCGCGGGGCAGCCAGATCGCCTTGGTGGTGCCGAGGTGGGCGTGGACCTCCGCCTCGACCTGCTCCCTGGTCCACCCGGGGTTGCGCTCGGGGCCGAGCTGCACGGTCTCGGTGAGCAGGACCGTGCCCTCGCCGTCGACGTGGATGCCGCCGCCCTCGTTCACCAGGCGTGAGGCGTACGTCCGGGCTCCGGCGACGTCGGCGACGTACGCGCCGATCTTCGCGTCGTGGTCCCAGCGGGCCCACTCCTGGGCGCCCCAGCCGTTGAACGTCCAGTCGACGGCGGCCAGGCGGCCCTTGCCGTCGGTGAGGAAGGTCGGCCCGATGTCGCGCATCCAGGCGTCGTCGAGCTCCCGCTCCACCACGTCGACGTCCGGGCCGAGGAGCTCGGACGCGTACGCGGCCTGTGCTGGTCCGCAGACCACGGTGACCGGCTCGAAGCGGCGTACGGCGCGAGCGACGTTCGCCCAGGCGAGGCGTGACTCGTCCAGGCCCGAGGGGTCGTCGAAGGTGGGGTTGGGGCACGGCCACGCCATCCAGGTGCGCTCGTGCGGGGCCCACTCGGCGGGCATGCGGAAGCCGTCGGCGGCAGCAGTCATGACGTACACCTTTAAAGGAAGTAGAGGCGGTTGAGGGAGACGGAGTCGGCGGGCTCGGAGCGGACCGGGTCGCCGTCGAGGGTGACGAGGCCGGTGCGCTGGTTCACGTCGACGGCGCCGATGCGGGAGTTCAGCCGCAGGTCGGCGGGGCCGATGCCGCGCGTGCCCCGGACGGCGACGCGGCGCCTGCGGGTGGGCATCCTGTCGTTGCCCTGGTCGACGGCGGCCTGGGCGACGAAGGCGACGGAGATGTCGGCGGGCGTCGCCCCGTACGAGCCGAACTGCGGTCCGAGTACGAGGGGTTCGCAGGTGTCGGTCGCGGCGTTCGGGTCGCCCACGACGCCGTAGGCGGGGAAGCCGGACTTCAGGACCAGCTGCGGCTTGGCGCCGAAGTACTCGGGGCGCCACAGCACGATGTCGGCGAGCTTGCCGACCTCGATGGAGCCGACCTCGTGGGCGAGGCCGTGCGCGAGGGCGGGGTTGATGGTCAGCTTGGCCATGTAGCGCAGGACGCGCGCGTTGTCGTCGCGCTCGCCGTCGCCCTCCATGGGGCCGAGCTCGGCCTTCATCTTCCCGGCCATCGCGAAGGTGCGGCGGACGGTCTCGCCCGCGCGGCCCATGCCCTGCGCGTCGGACGAGGTGATGCCGATGGCGCCGAGGTCGTGCAGCACGTCCTCCGCGCCCATCGTCCCGGCGCGGATGCGGTCGCGCGCCATCGCCGCGTCACCCGGCAGATCGGTCTTCAGGTCGTGGACCGAGACGATCATGCCGTAGTGCTCGGCGACGGCGTCCCGCCCGAAGGGCAGTGTCGGATTGGTGGAGGAGCCGATGACGTTCGGCACGCCCGCCATCTTCAGGACGTTCGGCACGTGGCCGCCGCCGCAGCCCTCGATGTGGAAGGCGTGGATGGTGCGCCCGTCGAGGACCTTCAAGGTGTCCTCGACCGAGAGGCACTCGTTCAACCCGTCGCTGTGCAGCGCGACTTGGACGTCGTGCTCCTCGGCGACGCGCAGCGCGGTGTCGAGTGCGCGGGTGTGCGCGCCCATGTCCTCGTGCACCTTGAAGCCGGACGCGCCGCCCTCGGCGAGCGCCTCGATCAGCGGGGCGTCGTGGGAGGACGAGCCACGGCCGAGGAAGCCGATGTTGACCGGCCAGGCGTCGAAGGCGCTGAAGGCGTGCCGCAGCGCCCAGGGCGAGTTGACGCCGACGCCCCAGACGGGCCCGAACTCCTGGCCGATGACCGTGGTCACGCCGGAGGCGAGGGAGGCCTCCATGATGCGCGGGGAGAGCAGGTGGACGTGGGTGTCCACGGATCCGGCGGTGGCGATGAGGCCCTCCCCCGACACGATGGACGTGCCGGTGCCGACCACGACGTCGACGCCGTCGAGCGTGTCGGGATTGCCCGCACGCCCGATGGCGTGAATGCGCCCCTCCCTGATCCCGATGGAGACCTTCCTGATCCCCTGCGCCGCGTCGATGACGACGACGTTGCTGATGACGACGTCGCAGGTCTCGCGGACCGCGGCGGCCTTCAGATGCAGTCCGTCGCGGGCCGTCTTGCCGAATCCGGCGAGAAATTCGTCGCCGTGCCGCTGGGAGTCGGACTCGACGCGGATCGTCAGGCCGGAGTCGCCGAGCCGTACGTGGTCGCCGGCGCGGGGGCCATGCGTGGAGGCGTACTCGTACGGGGTGAGGCGGCGTGGTGCGGCGGGGTGTCCTCCGGGGCGGCTCATCGCCCGACCTCCTGCTCTGTGGTGTCCTGCTCCGCGCCTTCGGGCTCTGTGGTTTCCGGGGCGCCGAGGTAGCCGCAGGCCGCGGCCCGGCGCAGCGCCTCTTCGCGGGCGCCCGGCGCGTCCAGCGGGCCGTCGACCAGGCCCGCGAAGCCGATGGCGATCCGCTCGCCGCCGATGGGCAGCAGCCCGACGTCGGCGCTCTCACCGGGCCCGAAGCGGACCGAGGAGCCCGCGGGGACGGCGAGGCGCAGGCCGTACGCGGCCGCGCGGTCGAAGTCGAGCCGGGGGTTGGCCTCGAAGAAGTGGAAGTGGGAGGTGACCGAGACCGGCACCGTGGCGGTGTTGCGCACGGTCAGCGTCACGGTCGGGGCGGGGTCCTCGTGCGGGGGGCCGGGCAGGAGCGCGCCGGGCGCCTCGTCGCCGAGCCCCGGACCGATCGGCTCCGAGACCACTGCGAGCCGGGACCCGTCGTCGAAGACGGCCTCCACGTGCACCTCGGTCACCACGTCCGCGACGCCTGGCAGCACGTCGTCCGGGCCGAGGACCGAGCGGGCGCGCTCGATGGCCTCGGCGAGCCGGGCGCCGTCGCGGGCGGCCTCGCAGACCGTGTCGGCGATCAGCGCGGTCGCCTCGGGGACGTTGAGTCTGAGGCCGCGCGCCTTGCGGGACCTGGCGAGCTCGGCGGCCCCGAAGAGCAGCAGCCGGTCGCGTTCGGTGGGCGTGAGTCGCACGCGCGGTATCTCCCTGTTCCACGTCGACAGCAACACTCTTTGCGAGCGTTTAGAGCAACACTCTAACTACGAAATCCGCATGCGGGAAGCATTGACGCGACAGGGGTTTACGCGCCACATTGAGCGCTGCTCAAATGTTGGGGCAACCATCGCAACCATCGGGACCAAGCGAGTGTCAGGGGCACCCTCATGCCGATAGAACAGCGCGGAGTCGACACCATCCCGGACGGGGAACGCACCAGCGGCCCCCGCGATCTCGTGTCGATCCTCATCGGCTCCAACCTCTGCCTGGGGGTGATCGTCTTCGGCTGGCTGCCGGTGTCGTTCGGCCTCGGCTGGTGGCAGTCGGTCGGCGCGGTGGTGGCGGGCACGGTGATCGGCACGGCGCTGACCGCGCCGCTCGCCCTGGTCTCGCTGCGCACCGGCACGAACCTCTCGACCTCCTCCGGCGCCCAGTTCGGGGTGCGCGGCCGCCTGGTCGGCTCGATCGTCGGCCTGCTGCTCTCCCTCGGCTACACCGCGCTGACCATCTGGATCGGCGGCGATGTCATGGTCGGCACCCTGCACCGCCTGCTCGGCCTGCCGGCCGGCGGACTCTCGTACGCCCTGGTCTACGCGCTGCTCGCCGCCGCCACCGTCACGGGCGCGGTCTACGGCTACCGCGTGCTGCTCCGTCTCTCGCGCATCCTCGCGGTCGGCATGACGGCCCTCCTTGTCCTCGGCGTCGTCGCCTACGCCCCCGACTTCACGACCGCGGCACTGCCCGGGGCGGGCGGCTACGCGCTCGGCTCGTTCTGGCCCACGTGGCTGCTCGCGCTGGTCGCCGCGGGCCTCTCGGGACCGATCGCGTTCATCACCCTGCTCGGCGACTACACCCGATACGTCTCCCCGGCCCGGCACAGCTCCCGCGCGGTCCTCGGGGCGGCCTGGCTGGGTCTGCTCGCGGGGCTCCTGATCCCCCAGCTCTTCGGCACGTTCACGGCGTACGCGGCGCGCGCGGCCCTCGAGTACGCGGGCGGGCTCGTCGGCGCGTCACCCGGCTGGTACCTGGTCCCGCTGCTGCTCGCCGCCTCCGCAGGTTCGGTCGGCAACGCGGGCCTGATGCTCTACTCCATGGGCCTCGACCTCGACGCGATCCTGCCCCGCGCCTCCCGTGCCCGCGCCACGTACACGGTCGCCGCCGTCGCCACGGGCTGCGTCTTCGTCGGCCACTACGCGTGGGAGGCGCAGGACGCGATGACGTCTTTCGTCCTTCTCCTCACCGCCATCGGCACGCCGTGGGCGGTGATCACCCTGATCGGCTTCGTGCGGTGCCGCGGGGAGTACGACGCGGAGGCCCTGCAGGTCTTCAACCGCCGCTCCAGGGGCGGGGTCTACTGGTACCGCGCGGGCTGGAACGTCCGGGCCACGGGGGCGTGGGCGGCGGGCGCGGCGGTGGGGCTGCTCGCGGTCTCGCTCCCCTCGTACGAGGGGCCGCTGCTGGCTCTGACGGGCGGGGTCGACTGCAGTTTCCTCCTGTCCGGAGCGGTGGGCGGGCTGACCTACACCGGCCTGACCCACCGCGCCCCCGCATACGGCTTGCGCCCCGGTGGGGGCTGGTCGCGCAGTTCCCCGCGCCCCTGACCGGACCTCCGCACCCCGCCCCGCAAGGCCAAGCCCCACCAGGGGGCCCGCGGACGAACACCCCAGGGGCGCGGGGAACTGCGCGAGGACCGCTCAGCCCGCTCAGCCCAGGTCGTGCATCCAGCCGTGCTGGTCCTTCGCCGTGCCCCGCTGCACATCGAGCAACGCGTCCCGCAGCTTCATCGTGACCTCACCCGGCTCGCCACCGCTCTGCAGCCACTCGCCGCCCGCGGACTTGACCGTCCCGACGGGCGTGATGACCGCGGCGGTGCCGCAGGCGAAGACCTCGGTGAGCGTGCCGTTCTCGGCGTCGGTCCTCCACTGGTCGATGGAGACGCGGGCCTCCTCCGACTCGTAGCCCAGGTCACGGGCGACGGAGAGGAGCGAGTCGCGGGTGACACCGGCGAGCAGCGAGCCCGTCAGGGTGGGGGTGACGATCTTGTCTCCGTACACGAAGTACAGGTTCATGCCGCCGAGCTCCTCGACCCACTTGTGCTCGACCGCGTCGAGGTAGGCCACCTGGTCGCAGCCCTTCGCCGCGGCCTCGGCCTGCGCGAGCAGCGACGCGGCGTAGTTGCCGCCGGTCTTGGCGTCGCCCATGCCGCCGGGCACGGCGCGCACGCGGTCCTCGGAGAGCCAGATGGAGACGGGCTTGACGCCACCGGGGAAGTACGCGCCCGCGGGCGAGGCGATGACGACGAAGAGGTACTCGTTGGCGGGCTTCACGCCCAGGCCGACCTCCGTGGCGATCATGAAGGGGCGCAGGTAGAGGGACTCCTCGCCGCCGTGCGCCGGAACCCATTCCTTGTCCTGCCCGACCAGCACGTCGCACGCCTCGATGAACGTCTCGACGGGCAGCTCCGGCATGGCGAGGCGGCGCGCGGAGGCCTGGAAGCGGCGGGCGTTGGCGTCGGGGCGGAAGGTGGCCACCGTGCCGTCGGGCTGCCGGTAGGCCTTGAGGCCCTCGAAGATCTCCTGCGCGTAGTGCAGGACGTTCGTCGCCGGGTCGAGGGCCAGCGGACCGTACGGCACGAGCTGGCCGTCGTGCCAGCCGCGGCCCTCCGTCCACTTGATCGTCACCATGTGATCGGTGAAGTGGCGGCCGAACCCCGGGTTGGTCAGGATCGCCTCTCGGTCGGCAGTGGCCAGCGGCGTCGAGGAGGGCTTGAGCTCGATGGTCGGCGTCGTCGTCATGAGTGCTTCGTCCTTCACGTGTGATGGTGACGGACCGCGCTCACATCCGTACGCCCAGTACTAGGACGTCCGAGTTTCCCTGCTGCTGTCACGGCCCCACGTTCGATTATCGCTCGTGAGGGTCCCGAGGGAGAAACGGCATGATTGCGGCCCGGGGGTCGATGGTGACACCCGGGGGCCGAATACGAGAAGCCGCCGGGTGTCGTACGGGACCCGGCGGCTTCTGTCGATCTTCGCGCTGACCTTCGCGCTGACCTTGCGCTGCCGGGTCAGCCCGCTACTCGTACGGCGAGCGCGTCACCGATCTGCTCGGTGGTGCGCACGGTGTCACCGCGCTCCGCGAGGTCGGTGGAGACGGCGTCCTCGATGCGGGCGGCCTCCGCCTCGTACCCGAGGTGGCGCAGCAGGAGGGCGACGGAGAGGACCGTGGCCGAGGGGTCGGCCTTGCCCTGGCCCGCGATGTCCGGGGCCGAGCCGTGCACGGGCTCGAACATGGACGGGAACTCGCGGCTCGGGTTGATGTTGCCGGAGGCCGCGACGCCGATGCCGCCGGAGACGGCCGCGGCGAGGTCGGTGATGATGTCGCCGAAGAGGTTGTCGGTGACGATCACGTCGAAGCGGCCGGGGTCGGTGACGAGGTAGATCGTCGCGGCGTCGACGTGGATGTAGTCGGTGGTGACCTCGGGGAACTCCGCGGCCACCCGGTTGAAGACGTTCGTCCAGAGGTGGCCGGCGTAGGTGAGGACGTTGTTCTTGTGGACCAGCGTCAGCTTCTTGCGGGGGCGGGCCTGGGCGCGCGCGAAGGCGTCGCGGACCACGCGCTCCACACCGAAGGCGGTGTTGACGGAGACCTCGGTGGCGACCTCGTGCGGGGTGTCCTTGCGGATGGTGCCGCCGTTGCCCGTGTAGGGGCCCTCGGTGCCTTCGCGCACCACGACGAAGTCGATCTCGGGCTGGCCCGCGAGCGGGGTCGCGACGCCCGGCAGCAGCTTCGAGGGCCGCAGGTTGACGTGGTGGTCGAAGAGGAAGCGGAGCTTCAGCAGGAAGCCGCGCTCCAGGACGCCGGACGGGACCGAGGGGTCGCCGATCGCGCCGAGGAGGATCGCGTCGTGCTGCTTGAGGGCGGCCGCGTCGGCGTCGGTGAGGGTCTCACCGGTGGCGTGGTACCGCTTGGCGCCGAAGTCGAATTCCTTCGTCTCCAGCTTCACGTCCTGCGGAAGCACGGCATTGAGGACCTTGAGCCCCTGGGCCACGACCTCTTGGCCGATGCCGTCTCCGGGGATGACTGCGAGATTGATGCTGCGAGAACTGGCCGACATGCCAGCACCGTACTCTTCGTCCCACGGGATGACACCGGATGTCCGGCATGCGGACAGTCGATTCGTCGACGGCCGCTGTTCACCCGGGTGTCCCGCCGCGGTTGGCACGCGCTGGGTACTTCTCTCCGTATGGACACCCCGAACGTCGGCATTCCGGCGCCGCTCGCGGCGGAGCTGAGCATGCCGGAACAACACGCCTACCTGCGCGCGAAGTTCTCCCGCCGCACGGTGCTCGCCGGTTCGTTCGCGGCCGCCGCGGCGGCGGGGGCGGCGGGCTGCGAGGGCCCGTCGGCGGCGCGCCCTCGGAGCGCGCCGACCACGCCGGTGCGCGTCCACGGTCGGATGGTGGCCCCCTTCGGGCGGCATCTCGCCTTCGGCGCCGACCCGAGGACGCAGATGCGGATCTCCTGGCAGGTGCCGTTCGCGGTCAAGTCCCCTTACGTACGCGTCGGTTCGAAGCCGTGGGACCTGAGCCAGAAGATCGAGGCGGAAGTGCGCGACCTGCACACCCCCGCGCTCTCGAAGAAGCTGCCCGCGGTGGAGCAGTACTACGTGCACGCCGCGCTCGACGGCCTCGCCCCCGGCACGACGTACTACTACGGCGTCGGTCACGACGGCTTCGACCCCGCGTCGCCCGAGCGGATGAGGACGGTCTGCTCGTTCAGGACCGCGCCCGCGACGGCGGAGACGTTCGTCTTCACGGCCTTCGGCGACCAGGGCGTCAGTCATCACGCACTCTCCACCGACCAGGTGATCCGGGGCCAGAACCCCGCGTTCCATCTGCACGCGGGCGACATCTGTTACGCGGACACCACCGGGCACGGCGAGGAGTCGGACACCTACGACGCACGCGTGTGGGACACCTTCCTCGCGCAGACCGAGTCCGTCGCGAAGTCGGTGCCGTGGATGGTGACCACCGGCAACCACGACATGGAGGCGTGGTACTCGCCGAACGGCTACGGCGGCCAGTACGCGCGCTGGTCGCTCCCCGACAACGGCTTCGACCCGGCGAGCGCGCCGGGCGTCTACTCGTTCCGGTACGGGAACGTCGGGGTCGTCGCACTCGACGCCAACGACGTCTCGTACGAGATCACCGCCAACAGGGGCTGCACGGACGGCCGCCAGACCGCGTGGCTCGACCGGCGCCTGCGCGCGCTGCGCGCGGACGACGCCGTTGACTTCGTGGTGGTCTTCTTCCACCACTGCGCGTACTCGACGTCGACGCACGCCTCCGACGGCGGGGTGCGCGACGCGTGGCTGGAACTGTTCACCCGGCACCAGGTGGATCTGGTCGTCAACGGCCACAACCACGTCTACGAACGCACGGACGCGATCAAGGACGGCAAGGTCGGCAAGCCCGTGCCGGTCGGCGCGTCGACCGATCCGACGCGCGACGGCATCGTGTATGTCACCGCGGGCGGCGCGGGCAAGGACCTGTACGGCTTCGGCCCCGGGGTGAAGGACAGCCACGAGGGCAACGTCCACGATCACGAGAGCATCGCGACCTTCCGCTGGACGAGGTCACGTGACCACGCCCCGGAGACCGTGGAGTGGTCACGGGTGCGCTACACCGGCTTCTCGTTCCTCGCGGTGGAGGCGACGGCCGGGGCGCACCCGAGGCTCTCGGTCTCCGCGCTCGCCGGGAGCGGCGAGCGCATCGACCACTTCGAGGTGGTGCGCGGGTCGAGGTGACCGGCGCACACCGGGCTCAGTGGCCCGTCTCGCCGCCGTTGTCCCTGCGGTCGAGGGCCCGCTGGAGGGCCGCGGCGGCGTTCTTGCGCTCGGAATCGCTGGTACGGGAGGTGTGACGGACTCGGCGGGCGGTCGTCTCGGCCATGGGAGATCCACTCCTTGAGGGAAGGGTGTATTCGAGAACTCCCCCACTGCGTGACGCGTGGGGGGACCCCCAACGGGGCGGGGAGCGGTGGAGCGGCAGGGTTCGCCTGCGTGGGGCTCCGGCTCACAACCGCCAGTCGCTTGATCAAGCGAGACGTTCGGCTTCTACAAAGCTAAGGGAGGACGGAGCGTCTGTCTCCACAATTACTCGGACTTCCTACTATCTGAGACGGCGGTCATGCACACGCCACTCTGAGCCGTCTCACTCTGAGCCGTCTCACTCTGAGTCCTCTTAGTAGACATCCCCGTCACGCCAGTCGATGAAAATCTCGTGCGCCGGGTCGAGGTCCGCGCCACGGAGCAGCGGAGGCTCCTCCTCCGGCATATGGACCACGCCCTCGGGGCCGAGCGCGCCGACCGCGCCCTTCCACTCCTGCCAGCCGCGCCCGAGGTAGAGCCGCGCCCCCTCGTCGGACGCCGAGAGCGCCCCCAGCTCGTACGCCCCGTCGATGACCCGCTCCAGGGCGCCCATCACCTGCCCGCCGAGACCCTGCCGCTGCCGGTCTGGGCGGACGGCGACCGCTTCGACGTATCCGACGCGCAGGGAACGGCCGTTGTGCAGGATGCGCCGCTGCACCACGGAGCCGTGCGCGAGCAGCCGGCCGTCCGCGTCGTGGACGAGGGCGTGGACACCGCCGAGCCCGTGCTCCCAGTCCTGGTCGCTGAAGTCTCCGTCGAAGGCCTCGTCAAGGAGGGCGCGCGCGGCCCGCAGTCCGGCCGCCGTCAGGTCGCTGGTGTGGGCGGTACGCACGGTGTTCACGGTCACGCACCCACGGTACTCAGGCCGCACTTGGGTACGCACCCCGATTTGTCCGCGCGCGAACGGCGGCAGAGTCGGTCCCATGAGGGGCCGGAATTGGTCTGCACCATGGCGTCGGGTCCGCCTCACACCGCAGAATCTGACCATGTCTGAGACCGAGCAGCAGCGAGAATGGACCCCCGTCCACGGCGAGCCCTACCGCTCCGTTCCCTACCACCCCGCCCGCATGCCCGAGGCCGAATCCCTCACGCAGGCAGCCGAGTTGAGGGACCGGATGCGGGAGCGGCGGACCGTGCGCCAGTTCGCGCCCGACCCCGTGCCCACGCAGGTCGTGCGCGACGCCATCGCCTGCGCGGCGACGGCACCGTCCGGCGCGCACCAGCAGCCGTGGACGTTCGTCCTCGTCCAGGACCCGGAGATACGACGCCGCATCCGCGAGGCCGCCGAGCACGAGGAGCAGATCTCCTACGACGGCCGGCTCGGCGAGGAGTGGCTCGCGGCGCTGCGCCCGCTCGGCACGGACGAGGTGAAGCCGCACCTGACGGACGCGCCCGCGCTGATCGTCGTCTTCCAGCAGCGGTACTGGCTGGGCGAGGACGGCGCCAAGCACAAGCACTACTACGTCGACGAGTCGGTCGGCATCGCGGTGGGGATGCTGCTCTCCGCGCTGCACCTGTCCGGCCTCGCCGCCCTGATCCACACGCCGAGCCCTATGCGCTTCCTACAGCAGGTGCTTGGCCGTCCGGAGAACGAGAAGGCGTTCGCGGTGATCCCGGTGGGCTATCCCGCGTCGGACTGCCGGGTCCCCGATCTCGTACGGAAATCCCTTGATCAGGTGCTCGTGGAGGTCTGAGCGGAGGCGGAGACCAGGAGCTCCCGCAGGGCGGGGTAGTCGGTGTAGCCCTCCGGCCCGTGGGTGTAGAGGTGGGCCTCGTCGATGTCCTGGAGGGGCGCTCCCGCGGCGAACCGCTCCGGCAGGTCGGGGTTGGAGATGAACCCGCGCCCGTACGACACGAGGTCGGCGAGGCCGGACGCCAGGACGGCCTCGCCCGCTTCCCGGGTCGTCGGGTCGCCGTTCTCTCCGACGTTGCCGATGAGGACGCCGTGCCAGCGGGGCCGCAGGTCGGCGAGGGCCGGGTAGCGGTCGTTGTCGGTGAGGTGGAGGTAGGCGAGGCCGAGTCCGTCGATCTCGTCGAGCAGCGCGCGGTAGACGGGGCCGGGGTCGGCCTCCGCCATGCCGAACTGCGGGTTGCCCGGGGAGAGCCGGAGGCCGAGCCGTCCGGCGCCGATGGCGTCGGCGACGGCGCGGACGACCTCGACGGCGAAACGGATGCGGTCGGCGATCGAGCCGCGTCCGTACGCGTCGTCGCGGAGGTTGGTGTTGTCCGCGAGGAACTGGTGGATCAAGTAGCTGTTGGCCCCGTGCAGTTCGACGCCGTCGAACCCGGCCGCTACGGCGTTGCGGGCGGCGGCCACGAAGTCCTGGACCGCCGTGCGGATGTCGTCCCGCGTCATCTCGCGCGGAGCGACGTAGTCGGGCTTGCTGCCGTCCGGGCCGTGCGCGTGACCGGGCGGCGTGACGGCCGAGGGCGCGGACGGCAGGTCTCCGTCGACGCGGGCGAGCGGGTGGCCGTTGCGTCCGCCGTGCATCAGCTGCGCGTAGATGCGGCCGCCCGCGGCGTGCACGGCGTCGGTGACCCGCCGCCACCCCTCTCTATGGGCGGCTGTCTGCAGCCCGGGATAGCGCCAGCCGCTCTGGCCCCTGCTGCTGGGCCAGATGCCCTCGGTGACGATGAGCCCCGCGCCCGCACGCTGGGCGTAGTGGTCGGCAACGACCGGCAGCGGGGTGCCGTCCTCCGCGGCGCGGGCGCGGGTCATGGGGGCCATCACCATGCGGTTGGGGAGGAGGCCGAGGGGGCCCGCGGAATAGGGGGCGAGAAGCGCGGTGTTCGTCATGCCGGAACGGTAGAAGCTGACATCGGTGTGAGATTCAAGTGCGGAGGAGCACGGGCATGAGGATCGGCGAGCTGGCGAAGCGTACAGCGGTGAGCGAGCGGTCCCTGCGCTACTACGAGGAGCAGGGCCTGTTGTACGCGGACCGCACCCCGGGCGGCCACCGCGACTACCCGGACTCGGCGGTGGACCGCGTCGTCCACATCCAGGAGCTGTTCGCGGCGGGCCTGTGCAGCACGAAGATCGTCCAGCTCCTGCCGTGCATGCGGGACGGAGACGGCGGCCCGTCCGCGTCCGCCACCCCCTGGCTGGTCGCCGAACTCGCCGAGGAACGGTCCCGCATCGACCGCCAGGTCGAAGACCTCCTGCGGGCCCGCCAGGTCCTGGACGAGGTCATCACGGCGGCCACGGGGCCCTGACGCACGGTCGCGCCCTCTCCGGTCAGCCCCGCCCCTCCGGCGGCTGGTGCGCACCCGGGGGCAGGCGGTCGGCATCCTGCAGCACCCGTGTCAGCTCGAGGCACAACAGCATTCGCTCGTCGGGAGCGCAGTCGACGAGAGCCCTGCGCAGCAGACGCATGATCTGGACATCCCGATAGGCCCTCGTCACCGCATGAAGCAGGCCCAGCAGGATCCCGAGCAGAAGCACAGACAGGACGATCGCCTCCAGGGCCCTCACCGGTACCTCCTGCGGATCCGAGCGGCGACGCGCTCGGCACCGTCCTTCGTGCACCAGCCGGCGTTCAGGCAGCGCAGCACGAGGGAGGCGTCACCGATGTCGATACGTTCCGGATGAGGAGCACGGCTGTACGCCGGCCGGTCGTCCACGCCCTCGAACGCCGAGGTGATTCCGCTGCGCCGCAGGTCAGCGGCGACCTCGACGGCGGGCAGCCCACAGCACCACTCGACGACGATGTCGTGCGTGTGGTGGTTGTAGGTGTTGGCCCATCCGTGCGCACTCGCCGCGGCGTTGATCAGGAGGGGGCGCCGCAGCACACGGCTGAACAGCAGGTCGCGGGCTTCGGGGCGGAGATACCCCTTGTCCGCATCCCACTCGGCGATTTCCTGGTGCTCGACGCGCGAGCACTTGGCCGGCGCGTCCCGCCAGATGCAGGTGATGCCGCGTTCCCGCTCCGGCATCCTGGGAGACCAGCCGGGATCGTCGTGGTTCAGTCTCACCTCGGCCGACCCACGTATGTCCACCAACTGCCAACAATCGTCGGCACGTTGCAGGCGCAGCCCCGGCACGCCGCGCATCCCGCCGAAGGACGTGTCGAAGCGCGGCAGCAGTTCGGTCACGATCCGGTCCGCCATGAGAGGGTGCAGACGCAGGGCGGGCCGGTCGGGGTCCGGGTCCACGCCATGCAATCCCAGCACAGCACCGTCGAGTTGGCTGTCCCGGAAGGGTTCGGTCAAGGTGTGTGCGATGCGGGCCTCGAACCGGCGCTGACCCGACGTGGCCGCATCGGGGATAGGTTGCCGACGCGAAATCCAGCTCTCATCGGCCCAGTTCAAACACTGTTGATAGCCGACACCGGTCGCCTTGAGGCACATGTCGGCCGCACGCTGACGGTTGTTCTGCTTCTTGGACATACGTCCCCCTGTGGTTTCGCCGCCCGGCGCGACCACTGAGGTGATGTGTACATCCCTGCCAACTGTGCCTGACCGTAGGTGGGTTCGCGAGAGCCCTTCAGCTCTCCCCGAGGTGCCGGGTCCCCGGGGCATAGAGCCGCGTCCGCCTACCGACGCACGGTCAGGCTACAACAGCGGAGTGCCGGCCGGGGCGGACTTCCCCGGGGGCGCCTCCCGCGAGACAGTCACCGCCGCCCGGTACCGTCGGGATCATGACGACATCCGCCTCCCGCCGAACCATCATCGGCGCCGCCGCCGCGGCCCCCGTGCTCCTGTCGGTGTCCGGCACCGCGAGCGCGAAGGCCTCCGCCGCTCCGGGTTCCGGCGCCTTCCCGGAGACCCAGCGCAGACTGCGCGCCCTCGAAGACGGCTACCCGGGCCGTATCGGTGTCCACGCCCTGCACACCGGCACCGGCGCCACCGTCGGCTACCGCGCCGACGAACGCTTCGCCATCGCCTCGACGTTCAAGGTCCTGGCCGCCGGGGCCATCCTGCGCAGGGCGCGGGAACAGGAGCCCGGCCTGCTCGACATACTGATCCGGTACGGGCGCGGCGACCTCGTCGCGTACTCGCCGCGGACCGAGATGCACCTCGAAACCGGCATGACCGTACGGGAGTTGTGCGACGCGGCGGTGACGTACAGCGACAACTCCGCCGCCAATCTGCTGATGCGGCGGATCGGCGGGCCCTCCGGCATCACTGAGTTCGCGCGCTCCCTCGGCGACTCCCGTACTCGCCTCGACCGGTGGGAGACCGACCTCAACAGCAACATCCCCGGCGACCGGCGGGACACCACGACGCCCGCCGTCATGACCGCCAACCTCCACAAGCTCGTCGTCGGCGACGCGCTCCACCCGCTCGACCGCGGCCAGCTGACCCGCTGGCTGGTGGAGAACACCACCGGCGACAAGCGGATCAGGGCCGGGCTCCCGGCGGGCTGGCGGGTCGGCGACAAGACCGGCTCCCCGGCCTACGGCGGCGTCAACGACGTGGCCGTCGCCTGGCCGCCGAAGCAGGACCCCTTGGTGATCTCCGTCTACACGACCCGCCTCGACCCGGACACGCCCGGCGAGGACCGGATCGCCGAGGACATCACCCGCGTCGTCGTCGACGCGCTCGGCGGCTGACCCACCCCGTAGCCGCGGGGGAAACGACACCGCCTCCGACCGGGGTGGGGCCCAGGTCGGAGGCGGAGTTCAGGGCGGGCCGCAGGGGCCTGTGTCGGAAGTCGCGTCGTTCGCCCGGAGGGCGGGCCCCGCGGCGTCCTGGGGGCACCTCCCTGCTCGAGCGGAGCCGAGAGCTTGGGGGAGTGCGATCGCAAGGCGGAGGGTCGCCCCGATACTGGTTGTATCGGGGTGAGCCCGACAACGCCGCGAGGGCGCGTGCCGGGCGTCGCGGGGCAGACGGGACTTCCGACACAGGCCCCTGAGGCCCGGCAGGGGCGTCAGCCCATGTGCGGGTAGCCGTACTCGGTCGGCGGGACCAGCGTCTCCTTGATGGCGCGGGTCAGCGTCCAGCGCTGCAGGTTCTGCGGGGCGCCCGCCTTGTCGTTGGTGCCGGAGCCGCGGCCGCCGCCGAAGGGCTGCTGGCCGACGACGGCGCCGGTCGACTTGTCGTTGATGTAGAAGTTGCCCGCGGCGTAGCGGAGCTTCTCCATCGTGTGCGCGGCGGCCGCGCGGTCGCCCGCGATGACCGAGCCGGTGAGGGCGTAGTCCGAGGCCGACTCCATCTGGGTCAGCATCTCGTCGTACGCGTCGTCCTCGTAGACGTGGATCGCCAGGAACGGGCCGAAGTACTCGGTCGTGAAGACCTCGTTGGCCGGGTCGGTGCACTCGACGACGGTCGGACGGACGAAGTAGCCCACCGAGTCGTCGTACGTGCCGCCCGCGACGATCGTGCAGGTCGGGTCGGCCGCCGCGCGGTCGATGGCCGCCTTGTTCTTGGCGAACGCGCGCTCGTCGATGACCGCTCCGATGAAGTTGGAGAGGTCCGTGACGTCGCCCATCTTGATGCCGTCGACCTCGGCGGCGAACTCCTCGCGGAAGCCGTCGTTCCAGATCGAGGCGGGGACGTACGCACGCGACGAGGCGCTGCACTTCTGGCCCTGGAACTCGAAGGAGCCACGGGTCAGGGCGGTCTTCAGGATCGCGCGGTCGGCGCTCGGGTGCGCGACGACGAAGTCCTTGCCGCCGGTCTCGCCGACGAGGCGCGGGTACGTGCGGTACTTCTTGATGTTCTCGCCGACCGTCTTCCACAGGTGCTGGAAGGTCGGGGTCGAGCCGGTGAAGTGGATGCCGGCCAGGTCGCGGTGTTCGAGGGCGACCTCGGAGACGGCGATGCCGTCACCGGTGACGAGGTTGATGACGCCCTTGGGAAGCCCGGCCTCCTCGAGGAGCTGCATGAGCAGCACGGCGGCGTGCGTCTGGGTGGGGCTCGGCTTCCAGACCACCACGTTGCCCATGAGGGCGGGGGCGGTCGGCAGGTTGCCCGCGATCGCGGTGAAGTTGAACGGCGTGATCGCGTAGACGAAGCCCTCGAGCGGGCGGTGGTCCAGGCGGTTCCAGACGCCGGTGGCGTTCGCCGGAGGCTGCTCGGCGAGCAGGTCACGGGCGTACTTCACGTTGAAGCGCCAGAAGTCGATCAGCTCGCAGGGCGTGTCGATCTCGGCCTGCTGGGCGGTCTTCGACTGGCCGAGCATCGTCGAGGCGGCAAGCGTCTCGCGCCACGTCGTGGAGAGCAGCTCGGCGGCGCGCAGGATGATCGCGGCGCGGTCGTCGAAGGCCATCGCGCGCCAGGCCGGGGCGGCGGCGAGGGCGGCGTCGATCGCGTCCTGGGCGTCCTGCTGGGTGGCGCCGCGGCCGGTGCCGATGACGGCCTGGTGGTTGTGCGGCTGCACGACCTCGAAGGGCTCACCGCCACCGAGGCGCTTGACGCCACCGATGGTCATCGGCAGCTCGATGGGGTTCTCGGCCAGCTCCTTGAGCTTGGTCTCGAGGCGGGCACGCTCCGGGGAACCGGGGGCGTAGCCGTGCACCGGCTCGTTGACCGGGGCGGGGACCTGGGTCACAGCGTCCATGAGTTCCGTATCTCCTTAAGAGGGTCGAGGGGGTGGGGAGCTCAGCCCTTGGTGAGGATGGAGCGGGCGAAGAAGAGCAGGTTGGCGGGCTTCTCGGCGAGACGGCGCATGAAATAGCCGTACCAGTCGGTGCCGTAGGCGGTGTACACGCGCATGCGGTGGCCCTCGGCGGTGAGCCGCAGGTGCTCGTCGCTGCGGATGCCGTACAGCATCTGGAATTCGTACTCGTCCAGTTTGCGCCCCGCACGCCGCGCGAACTCCTGCGCGATGGAGATGAGGCGCGGGTCGTGGGACCCGATCATCGGGTACCCGTCGCCTTCCATCAGGACGCGCAGGATGCGGACGTACGCCTTGTCGGTCTCGGCCTTGTCCTGGTACGCGACCTCGGCGGGCTCCTTGTAGGCACCCTTCACGATACGCACCCGGCTGCCGTTCGCGGCGAGCCGCCGGGCGTCGGCCTCGGTGCGGAAGAGGTAGGCCTGGATGACACAGCCGGTCTGCGGGAAGTCCTTCCGCAGCTCGTCGTGGATGGCGAACATCGAGTCGAGGGTGGTGTGGTCCTCGGCGTCCAGGGTGACCGTGGTGCCGATCGCGGCGGCGGCCTCGACGACGGGCCGCACATTGCTCAGCGCGAGCTCGTGGCCGCCCTCGAGCGCTTGGCCGAACATCGACAGCTTCACGGACATCTCGGCCCTGGTGCCGAGGCCGAGGTCCTTCAGGCGCCCGATGAGCTCCAGATAGGCGTCGCGGGCGGCGTGGGACTGCTCGACCGTGGTGATGTCCTCGCCCACCACGTCGAGGGTGACCTCAAGGCCCTTGTCGGCGGCGTCGACGATGACCGGGACGACCTGGTCGACGCCTTCACCGGCGATGAACCGGGCCACGACCTGCTTGGTGCCGGGGGCCGCCGAGACGAAGCGGCGCATCTTGTCGCTGCGCGACGCGGCGAGGATCACGGGACCCAGCACGGGGCACCTCCACGGGTGTACGAAATCGAGGGGCCATACCGGCACAACCCTCCACAGAGGGAATGCGGCGGTACGACACGGAGAACCACCGTGAAATTTAAGGATCCCCCGGAACACGTGCCATCGACAGCTGTCACGCATCCGTGCCCTGGATCTCAGACAGATGTCTGAAGAACGTGGCGGGGTGCGTGAGAATGGGGTGGTGAAGGGTGACTACCAAGAACTGGTCGACGAGATCTCGGCGCTGCTCGGCGCCCCGGCGACCCTGGAGAACCGGGATTTCGAGCTCATCGCCTTCGGCGCGCACGACGGCGGCGGTGACGGTGAGAGCGGCTTCGACGCGACCGTCCTCGACCCGGTCAGAACCCGCTCGATCCTGACCCGCCGCTCCACCGCCGAGGTCCGCTCCTGGTTCGAGAGCTTCGGCATCACCCGCGCCACGACCCCCGTCCGCATCCCGCCCACCCCCGAGGCGGGGGTCTACCGGGGCCGCATCTGCCTTCCCGTACGCCATCGCGGCTTCGCCCTCGGATACGTATGGCTGCTCGACGACGAGCCGGGACCCGCCGAGCAGCAGCTGACCGCCGCCATGGAGGTGGCCACCCGGATCGGCGCGCTGCTCGCCGACGAGGCGCAGGCGGGCGCCGATCTGACCCGGGAGTTCCGCGCGGTCCTGACGGCCGGGCGCGGCTGGCAGCGCGACATGGCGGTGGCCGCCCTGCGCACGGCGCTCGGCACCCGCGGCGACGGCCTGCACGCGGTGGTCTGCGTGGCACCGTGGCGCTCGGCGGACCCGGACGACGCCCCGGCCGCCCGTACGGTGCCGGGCGCGGCGGCCGTGTGCACGGTGCCGTGGGGCACGACTGCGCAGTCCCTCGCGGCCCTGGTGCGGCTGCGCTCGGCCGACGCGCTGTCGCCCGCGCACACGGCGGCGGCGCGCCTGCTCGACTCCGCGCCGGGCGCCGCGGCCGGCATCGCGGCGGCCCGGCACGGCCTTGAGGACCTGGGCGCCGCCTGGTGGGAGGCGTCGGCTGCGGCGCGCGCGGCGCTGGCCGAGCGGCGCTTCGCGCCGGTGGCGCAGTGGTCGGACGTGGGGCCCTACCGCCTGCTGACCGCGCTGCCTCCGGAGGCGGCGCACGACCCCGTGGCGCGCCAGCTCCTCGGCCCCACCCACCGCGAACTCGCCCGCACCGCCGAGGTGTTCCTCGACTGCGCCGGACAAGCGGGCCGCGCGGCGGCTGAGTTGGGCATCCACCGCCAGACGCTCTACTACCGGCTCTCGCGGGTCGAGCAGCTCACGGGCCTGGACCTGGACGAGGGCGAGGACCGCCTGCTGCTGCACATGGTCCTGAAGTCGTCACGACTGTAAGGACCGGGCAACGAACGATTACAGCCATGATCGTGGGGCGATACGGTATTCGGCGTCCGAACATTCGTCCCCCACACATGGGAGAACCAGCACCTCATGAAGTTCAGGCTTTTGGCCCCCGCGGTCGCCTTCTCCGCCGTCGCCCTCGTCGGCGGCACCGTCGCCACGGGCGGTACCGCCGTCGCCGCGTCGAAGCCCGACTGCTCGCGGCAGATCGTCAACGTCCCTGCCAAGGAGGCGGTCAAGGTACGCACCCACGCCAAGGTGAACGCCACCGGCGTCAGCCAGTGGAACAAGGGCAAGAAGGGCAGCCTCTGCAACGACGGCCACTTCTACACGGGCCAGAAGTACAAGCTGTGCGGCAAGACCAGCACCAAGTGGCTGTACGGCAGCGAGTTCGGCAAGAAGCGGGGCTGGATCCCCGCCGCCTGCATCAAGTGGTCGTAATCGCGTAAGCACCACCGCAGCGTAAGCACCACCGCCCTGAGGCCGGCCCGCACCCCGGGCCGGCCTCAGCCGGTCCCGCCCGCCCGCGCCATCACGCGCCGCAGCCCCTCCGTGAGCTGCTCCGCGGTGGTCGCCGAGTCCGGGTCGAAGAGCCACTGCACCATCAGGCCGTTGAGAAGCGTCGTGTAGAGCCGGCCCTCGCCCTCCACGACATCCTCCGGCAGCTCACCCTCCTCGATGCCGGTGAACAGCGCCGCGAGCCCACTACGGCCCTCCTTCTGCGCCTCGATCAGCAACTCCCGGATGCCCGCGAGGCGTTCACCCTGCGTGACGACCTCCAGGGTCAGCATCCAGATGGGCCGCGTCTCGGGGACCGAGCGGATGATGGCGTCCCACACCTTCTGGAAGCGCTCCAAGCTGCCGGGCTCGGCGCTCCCCTCCTCCTCCGCGCCCTCGAAGCCGTCCCCCATCGGCTCGACGAGCGCGATGAACGCCTCCACCAGCAACGCGTCCTTCGACCCGTAGTGGTAGCCGATGGAGCCGAGGTTGGTGCCCGACTCCTTGACGATGTCGCGGGCCGTCGTGCGCATGAACCCCTTCTCCAGCAGGCAGCGCTTCGCACCTTCGAGCAGATCTTCACGGTGTCCCATGCGAGACACGATACGCCGGGATTCATACGGGCGTCCTAAACCATCGTCCCAGACGGACGATTTATACGTCCGTACTAGACAGCCGTATAAGACGCCCGTACAGTCCTCGGCATGACGACGAACACGCAGACGAACTCGCGCGCCACCCGCAAGGAATGGACGGCCCTCGCCGTCCTGATGCTCCCGCTGCTCCTGGTCTCGATGGACGTCTCCGTCCTCTACTTCGCGGTCCCGCAGATCAACGCCGACCTGCGCCCCAGCGGCACCCAGCAGCTCTGGATATTCGACATCTACGCCTTCGTGCTCGCCGGGCTGCTGATGACGATGGGCTCCCTCGGCGACCGCATCGGCCGCCGCAAGCTCCTGATGTTCGGCGCCGCCGCCTTCGGCGCGGCCTCCCTCACCGCCGCCTACGCGAACAGCGCCGAACTGCTCATCGCCGCCCGCGCGGTCCTCGGGATCGGCGGCGCGACCCTGATGCCCTCGACCATGGCCCTCGTCCGCACGATGTTCCGCGACGCCGGACAGCGCGCGAAGGCGATCGGCATCTGGAGCGGCGTGATGGTCGCCGGGATCGCGCTCGGCTCGGTGATGAGCGGCATCCTCGTCGAACACTTCTGGTGGGGCTCGGTCTTCCTGGTCAACCTGCCCGCGATGGTGATGCTCCTGATCCTCGCGCCGGTCCTCATCCCGGAGTCCAGGGATCCGCGGCCCGGCCGCTTCGACCTCCTGAGCGTGCCGCTCTCCATGGCCGCCGTGCTGCCGGTCGTCTACGGCCTCAAGGAGATCGCCGCCGAGGGCCTCGACCTCACCCACGTCGCGTCGCTCGCCGCCGGACTCGTCTTCGCCGCCCTCTTCGTCCACCGCCAGCGCACCACGGAGTCCCCGCTGATCTCCCCCGCGCTGTTCCGCGGCCGCGGCTTCGCCCCCGCGGTCCTCCTGAACCTGATCGCGTCCCTGGCGATGATGGGCTCGGCCTACTTCACCACGCAGTACCTGCAATCCGTCCTCGGCAAAAGCGCGCTGGAAGCCGCACTGTGGGCCCTGCTCCCCTCGGTCCCCATCGGCGCCGCCGCCCCGCTCGCCACGGCGCTGGTGCAGCGCGGCATGAACCGCGCCTACGTTGTCTCGGCCGGCTTCGCCGTCTCGGCGGCCGGGTTCGGCCTGCTGACCCTGACCGGCACGGACTCCCTGTGGACGGTCCTCGCCGCCGCCGGACTCATCGCCTGCGGCGCCGTGATCATCGGCTCACAACTCACCGACCTGGCCCTCGGCTCGGTCCCCGCCGAGAAGGCGGGCTCCGCGTCCTCGCTCCTTGAGACGGGACAGGAATTCGGCGGCGCGCTCGGCATGGCACTGCTCGGCTCCATCGGCAACGCGGTCTACCGCGACGAGATCCCGGCCACCGCCCCCACCGAGGCCCACGAAACACTCGGCGGCGCGCTCGCGGTGGCCCAGGAGATGCGGGGCGAGGCGGCGTCCGCCCTCGCGGCCACGGCCCGGGAGGCGTTCACGAGCGGGATGCACGTCGCGGCGCTCAGCGGGGCGGCGCTCCTGCTGCTCGCGGCGGCGCTGGCGGCGGCGACGCTGCGCCGGACCGCCTGAAACGGCAAGACGAACGCCGGACAGGCTGGGAACTCCCAGCCTGTCCGGCGTTTGAGTACGAACTCGGCGAAGCCGGTGATGGCACCGCCCGAGGCTCTGGAGCCCTATTCCGTGAGGTCCACCGCGCGAGCGGACTCCGCACCGATCTCCGAGGCCAGTTCGTTCAGCACCGACTGCGGCACCGTGTCGTCCACCGTCAGGACGGCCAGCGCCTCGCCGCCCACGTCCGCGCGAGCGACCTGCATGCCGCCGATGTTGATGCCCGACTCACCGAGGACGCGGCCGACGGTGCCGACGACACCGGGGCGGTCCGCGTAGCGGAGGACGACCATGTGCTCGGCGAGCGCCAGGTCCACGTCGTACTCGCCGACGGCGACGATCTTCGGCAGGTGCTTGGGGCCTGCCAGCGTGCCGGAGACCGAGATCTCCTCGCCGCCGGTGAGCGTGCCGCGCACCGTGACCACGTTGCGGTGGTCGGGGGACTCCGAGCTCGTGGTGAGGCGGACCTCGACGCCGCGCTCCTGGGCGAAGAGCGGCGCGTTCACGTAGCTCACGGTCTCGTCGACGACGTCCTCGAACACGCCCTTGAGCGCGGAGAGTTCGAGCACCTTCACGTCGTGCTGGGTGATCTCGCCGTACACCTCGACGTCGAGGCGGGCCGCGACCTCGCCCGCGAGGGCGGTGAAGATCCGGCCGAGCTTCTCGGCGAGCGGCAGACCGGGGCGCACGTCCTCGGCGATGACGCCGCCCTGGACGTTCACGGCGTCCGGCACGAGCTCACCGGCGAGGGCGAGGCGCACCGACTTGGCGACGGAGACACCGGCCTTCTCCTGCGCCTCGTCCGTGGAGGCGCCGAGGTGCGGGGTGCAGACGACCTGGTCGAACTGGAAGAGCGGGGAGTCCGTGCAGGGCTCCTTCGCGTACACGTCCAGACCGGCGCCCGCGACGCGGCCTTCCTTGAGCGCCGAGTACAGCGCCTCCTCGTCGACGATCCCGCCGCGCGCGGCGTTGACGATACGGACGGCGGGCTTGACCTTGTGCAGGGCCTCGTCGCCGATCAGACCGACCGTCTCGGGGGTCTTGGGCAGGTGCACGGTGATGAAGTCCGAGACCTCGAGCAGCTCGTCGAGGGTGAGGACCTTGACGCCCATCTGCGCGGCGCGCGCGGGCTGTACGTACGGGTCGTACGCGACGACCTTCATGCCGAAGGCGCTCATGCGCTGGGCGACGAGCGCGCCGATGCGGCCGAGGCCGACGACGCCGAGGGTCTTCTCGGCGAGCTCGACGCCCGTGTACTTCGAGCGCTTCCACTCGCCGGCCTTCAGGGCCTGGCTGCCCTGGGGGATGTTGCGGGCGGTGGCGATGAGCAGACCGCAGGCGAGCTCGGCAGCGGTGACGATGTTGGAGGTGGGGGCGTTCACCACCATCACGCCGGCCTTGGTGGCGGCCGACACGTCCACGTTGTCCAGGCCGACGCCCGCGCGGGCGACGACCTTCAGCTTCTTGGCGGCGGCGATGGCCTCGGCGTCGACCTTGGTCGCGGAGCGGACCAGAATCGCGTCTACGTCGGCGATCGCGGGCAGCAGCTCGGCGCGGTCCGCGCCGTTGCACTGGCGGATCTCGAAGTCCGGGCCAAGGGCGTCGACGGTGGCGGGCGACAGCTCCTCAGCGATGAGTACGACGGGTTTGCCGTTGGCAGCAGTGCTCACGTGAGTCCTCACAGGTCCAATGCGGACGGCCGTCCCGACGGCCGCATGCGGTGTCGCTTAGCCGCGTGGAAGACGCACGACGCTGTGGGCCCGACGCGAATGTTGAACAGCAGTGTAGTGGCGCCACGGCGGCCGACATGCGCCTCCGTGGAAGGATCACTCGTCCGTGGCTGGACGAGGTGGACAACGCCGGAGGGGGTGACCCCCTCCAGCGTGTCCGCAATGCCTCACTCCTCGTCGTTGACCCAGGACATCAGCTTGCGCAGCTCCTTGCCCGTGGTCTCCAGGAGGTGGTTCTCGTCCTGGCTCTTGTACTCGTTGTACTTCTTCAGACCACCGTGGTACTCGTCCATCCAGTTCTTGGCGAACGTGCCGTCCTGGATCTCGGTGAGGACCTTCTTCATCTCGGCCTTGGTGGCGTCCGTGATGATCCGCGGGCCGGTGATGTAGTCGCCCCACTCGGCGGTCTCGGAGACCGACCAGCGCATCTTCTCCAGGCCGCCCTCGTACATGAGGTCCACGATCAGCTTCAGCTCGTGGAGGCACTCGAAGTACGCGATCTCCGGCTGGTAGCCCGCCTCGGTCAGCGTCTCGAAGCCCGCCTTGACCAGCGCGGCGGTGCCGCCGCAGAGCACGGCCTGCTCGCCGAAGAGGTCGGTCTCGGTCTCCTCGGTGAAGGTCGTCTTGATGACGCCCGCACGCGTGCCGCCGATGCCCTTGGCGTACGAGAGCGCCAGCGGGAAGCCCTTGCCCGTGGCGTCCTGCTCGACGGCCGCGATACACGGAACGCCGCGGCCCTCCTCGTACTGGCGGCGGACCAGGTGGCCGGGGCCCTTCGGGGCGACCATGCAGACGTCGACGCCCTCGGGGGCCTTGATGAAGCCGAAGCGGATGTTCAGGCCGTGGCCGAAGAACAGCGCGTCGCCGTCCTTGAGGTTGTCCTTGATGGACTCCTCGTAGACCTGGGCCTGGATCGGGTCCGGCACCAGGATCATGATGACGTCGGCCTCGGCCGCCGCCTCGGACGGGGTGACGACCCGCAGGCCCTGCTCCTCGGCCTTGGCCTTGGACTTGGAGCCCTCGTGCAGACCGACGCGGACGTCGACACCCGAGTCGCGCAGCGACAGCGCGTGGGCGTGGCCCTGGCTGCCGTAGCCGATGACCGCGACCTTGCGGCCCTGGATGATGGACAGGTCGGCGTCGTCGTCGTAGAACAGCTCGGCCACTGGGAATCTCCTATGTGTGCTGGTGTTGCGTCCCACCGTACGGCGGGTTCAGTGAGGGAAGTCCGCGGGTCTCGCCATGCGGGCGGACCCGGGGGCGGGTTCCGGCCGGTCGGCCTCAGGCCGACCGGTCGAGCGCCCGCAGGCTGCGGTCCGTGATGGAGCGGGAGCCGCGGCCGATCGCGATGGTGCCGGACTGGACGAGCTCCTTGATGCCGAAGGGCTCCAGCATCTTGAGCATGGCCTCCAGCTTGTCGCTGCTGCCGGTCGCCTCGATGGTGACGGCCTCCGGGGAGACGTCCACGGTCTTGGCGCGGAACAGCTGGACGATCTCGACGACCTGGGAGCGGGTCTCGTTGTCGGCGCGGACCTTCGCCAGGACGAGTTCACGGGCCACGGCGGCGCCCGGCTCCAGTTCGACGATCTTCAGGACGTTGACGAGCTTGTTGAGCTGCTTCGTGACCTGTTCGAGCGGCAGGTCCTCGACATTCACGACGATGGTGATGCGGGAGATGTCGGGGTGCTCGGTGACGCCCACGGCGAGCGAGTCGATGTTGAAGCCGCGGCGCGAGAACAGGGCGGCGATCCGGGCGAGGATGCCGGGGGTGTTCTCGACCAGGACGGAGAGCGTGTGCTTGGTGGACATGACTCTGGGTCTCTCTTTCGCTCTCGGTCTCAGTCGTCTTCGTTGTCGCCGAAGTCGGGGCGGACGCCCCGGGCGGCCATGACCTCGTCGTTCGAGGTGCCGGCGGCCACCATCGGCCAGACCTGGGCGTCCTCGTGCACGATGAAGTCGACGACGACGGGCCGGTCGTTGATGGCGTTGGCCTCGGCGATGACCTTGTCGAGGTCCTCGGGGCGCTCGCAGCGCAGCGCCACACAGCCCATGGCCTCCGACAGCTTCACGAAGTCCGGGACGCGGGTGCCCTTGTTGGGGCCGATGTCCTCGGGACCGCTGTGAAGGACGGTGTTGGAGTAACGCTGGTTGTAGAACAGCGTCTGCCACTGGCGGACCATCCCGAGGGCGCCGTTGTTGATGATGGCGACCTTGATCGGGATG
This sequence comes from Streptomyces sp. NPDC046465, assembly GCF_040646035.1. NCBI lineage: Bacteria > Bacillati > Actinomycetota > Actinomycetes > Kitasatosporales > Streptomycetaceae > Streptomyces > Streptomyces sp. NPDC046465. The sequence goes on along the minus strand of NZ_JBEYZK010000006.1, from coordinate 81,791 downwards.
TTGTTCAGGGCGCAGGTGGTGAGCTCCTGATTGGTCATCTGGAAGCAGCCGTCGCCGTCGATCGCCCAGACCGTGCGGTCGGGGCGGCCCGCCTTGGCGCCCATCGCGGCCGGGACCGCGTAGCCCATCGTCCCGGCGCCGCCGGAGTTGAGCCAGGTGGCCGGGGTCTCGTACTCGATGAAGTGCGCGGCCCACATCTGGTGCTGGCCGACGCCCGCCGCGAAGATCGTGCCCTCCGGGGCGAGTTGGCCGACGCGCTCGATGACGTGCTGCGGCGAGAGGGAGCCGTCCTCGGGCTGCGTGTAGCCGAGCGGGTAGGTGTCGCGCCAGCGGTTGAGGTCGGCCCACCAGGCGGTGTAGTCGCCGGTGTGGCCCTCGGTGTGCTCGGCCTGGACCGCCTGGACGAGGTCGGCGATGACCTCGCGGGCGTCGCCGACGATCGGCACGTCGGCGGTGCGGTTCTTGCCGATCTCGGCCGGGTCGATGTCGGCGTGCACGATCTTCGCGTACGGGGCGAAGCTGTCCAGCTTGCCGGTGACACGGTCGTCGAAACGGGCTCCGAGGGCGACGATCAGGTCGGCCTTCTGCAGCGCGGTGACGGCGGTGACCGCTCCGTGCATGCCCGGCATTCCCACGTGCAGCTCGTGACTGTCGGGGAATGCGCCGAGCGCCATCAGTGTGGTGGTGACGGGCGCTCCGGTGAGTTCTGCCAGGACCTTCAGCTCGGCGGTGGCCTGGGCCTTGATGACGCCGCCGCCGACGTACAGGACCGGCCGCTTGGCGGCGGTGATCAGCTTGGCCGCCTCGCGGATCTGCTTGGCGTGCGGCTTGGTCACCGGGCGGTAGCCGGGCAGGTCCTGCTGCGGCGGCCAGGAGAACGTCGTCTGCGCCTGCAGCGCGTCCTTCGCGATGTCCACGAGGACGGGGCCCGGACGGCCGGTGGAGGCGATGTGGAAGGCCTCCGCGATGGTCCGCGGGATGTCCTCGGCCTTGGTGACCAGGAAGTTGTGCTTGGTGATCGGCATCGTGATGCCGACGATGTCCGCCTCCTGGAAGGCGTCCGTGCCGATCGCCTTGGAGGCCACCTGGCCGGTGATCGCGACCATCGGGACGGAGTCCATGTGGGCGTCGGCGATCGGGGTGACCAGGTTGGTGGCGCCGGGGCCGCTCGTCGCCATGCAGACGCCGACCTTGCCGGTGGCCTGCGCATACCCGGTGGCCGCGTGCCCCGCGCCCTGCTCGTGACGGACCAGCACGTGCCGCACCCGGGTGGAGTCCATCATCGGGTCGTACGCCGGAAGGATGGCTCCGCCGGGAATGCCGAACACGGTGTCGGCCCCGACCTCCTCGAGAGAACGAATGAGGGACTGCGCACCCGAGACGTGCTCGACAGGGGTGGACTGGTGTCCTGAGGTTCGGGGCCGCGGCTGCGGATGGTGGGCCCCGGAGGCCTGCTCGGTCATCGGCATTCTCTTCTCGAAGCTGAGGGTTTTTGCGGGGGTTTTGCGGTGGTTTGGCAGGTGCCAATGCAACAAAAAACCCCTCGTGCCGTGAGGCAAGCGAGGGGAGCGCGCCGGGTGCGGTCGCTGGGGTTGACGGTGTTCGGACCGGTCAGTCCCAGCTTCAGCCGACGCGCTTTCCAAGTACGAGAATTCGGGTGCGCATGGCATTGACCCTCCCCCCGGCACGCAGTGCCTGTCAAGTAGGTGGGATGGGGGTCTCATTATGTGAGCGGGCATAGGTCGTGGGACCACCCGTGTACGCCGCCGGGGTCCCGCTGAACAACGCCGTGGGCCCGCCTCCGTACGCACTGGAGGGACTGCTCGCGTACGTCCCCGCGGGCCCGCCCGCGAGCACCGGCTCGGCCGGACCGAGCGGCACCGGATACTCCCCGATGGAGAGCGCCCGGCGCAGCCGGTACTCGTCGAGGGCCCCGGCGAACGCCGTCCCCTGTCCGTGCGTGCAGCCCATGGCGCGGAGCGCGACCGCCTGCTCGGGCAGGTCGACGCCGTCCGCCACGGAGAGCAGCCCCAGGTCGCCCGCGATGCGCAGCAGCCCCGAGGTGATCTTGTGCAGGCGGGCGGACTCCACGACACCCTCGACCAGACCGCGGTCCAGCTTCAGGATGTCCACCGGGAGCCGGCGCAGTGCTGTGATCGCCGCATAGCCGCTGCCGAAGCCGTCGAGCGCGATGCGCACGCCCAGCCTGCGCAGCGAGGCGAGACGGCGCTCCAGGTCGTCGAGCGAGACCCGCGGGTCAGTTCCGGCGAGCTCGATGATGAGCGCGCCGGAGGGCAGCCCGTGCCGGGTCAGGAGCGACTCGATGGAGGCCAGCGGCATGGAGCGGTCGAGGAGGCGGCGTGCGCTCATCCGCACGGCGACGGGCACCGCGTGGCCGGTCCTGCCGCGCTCGGCGGCCTGCTCGACGGCCGCCTCGAACATCCAGCGGCCGAGCTCGGCCGCGCGCCCGGCGTCCTGGCGCTCGCCCCTCTCGGACACCCGCAGGAACTCGGCGGGCGTGAAGAGGACGCCCTGCGCCGAGCGCCAGCGGGCCTGGGCCGAGACCGCCGTGATCCGGCCATCGTCCAGTGCGACCACGGGCTGGTGCAGCAGCGCGAACTCGCCGTCGTGCAGGGCGGCGCGCAGCCGGGTGGCGAGCTCCGCCTTGCGCACGACGTCGGCCTGCATCTGCGGGGCGTACAGCTCGACGCGCCCCTTGCCCGCGGCCTTGGCGCGGTACATCGCGAGGTCGGCGTTGCGCAGCAACTCCCCGGCACCGATGCCCGGTTCGGCGAAGGCCACGCCGATGGACGCCGCTACGCGCACGTCGTTGCCGTCGATGGCGTAGGGCTGGGACAGGGTGATTCTCAGCCGGTCGGCGAGCTCATAGATGTGCCGTTCTCTCGCGGCCTGGTCTCTGGTGCCGTCGCCGACGATGAGGGCCGCGAACTCATCGCCGCCGAGCCGGGAGGCGGTGTCGCCCGAACGCACCGCCTCCTGAAGTCTGCGCGCCGCCTGGATGAGGAGCTCGTCACCGGCCTGGTGTCCGATGGTGTCGTTGACGGCCTTGAAGCCGTCGAGGTCGATGAAGAGCACGGCCGTGCCGCGGTCGGTGACTCTGCGGCCGGTCAGGGCCTGGCCCACGCGCCGGGTGAACAGGGCGCGGTTGGGCAGGTCGGTGAGCGGGTCGTGCTCGGCGTTGTGCTGCAACTGCGCCTGGAGACGGACCCGTTCGGTGACGTCCCTGCTGTTGAAGATGAGGCCGCCCTGGTGGCGGTTGACGGTGGACTCCACGTTCAGCCAGTCGCCGTCGCCGGACTTGAAGCGGCACTCGATGCGGGTGGTGGGCTCCTCGACGGGGTTGGCGGCGAGGAATCTGCGGATCTCGTGGACGACCCGGCCGAGGTCTTCGGGGTGCATGAGCGTGGCGAGTTCGCAGCCGACGAGCTCTTCGGCGTCTCGGCCGTAGACCCCGGCGGCGGCCGGGCTCACGTAGCGCAGGATGCCGTTCGGTGCGGCGATCATGATGACGTCACTGGAGCCCTGGACCAGCGATCTGAAGTGGTTCTCCTTCTGGGCCAGTTCCTGGGTCAGCGTGATGTTGTCCATGAGCATGATGCCCTGGCGCACCACGAGGGCGAGCACCACGGTGCCGCCCGTGAAGAGCACGACGCGGTCGACGCGCTGGCCGCTCAGGACGTTGTACAGAATCCCCAACGTGCAGACGGCGGCGGCGAGATACGGCGTGAGGGCGGCCAATGAACCGGCGATCGGACGGGTCGCCGCGGTCCGCGGCTCCTCGGGTCCACTGTCGTACGACACGCGCGTGTGGCCCGGTCCGTTCACCTCGCGCGCGTGCCAGGGGGCGGCCCACGGGGCGTACGCGAGGAGCAGTGAGCCCGCGAACCATCCCGCGTCGAGCATCTGGCCCGAGCGGTAGGCGGCGTGCAGCAGCGGTGAGGTGAAGAGGGCGTCGCACATCACGGTCAGGGCGAGCGCGCCGATCGCGGTGTTCACCGGGGTGCGATGGGCGGACGAGCGTCTGAAGTGCAGCGCGAGGACCATGCTGACCAGCGCGATGTCGAGGAGGGGGTAGGCGAGGGAGAGCGCGTCCTGGGTGACGCCCTGGCCCTCGAACCTCGCGGCACTCGCGAGCGCCAGGCTCCAGGAGAGCGTCAGGAGCGAGCCTCCGATGAGCCAGGCGTCGAGGCCGAGGCAGACCCAGCCGGCCCGCGTCACGGGGCGCTTGGCCAACACGAGCAGGCCGATGATGGCGGGCGGGGCGAAGCACAGGAAGAACACGTCGGCGAGGCCGAGCGGCGGCACTCTTTCGTCGAGCACCACCTCGTACCAGCCCCACACCGCGTTGCCCAGGGCTGCCATCGCGGAGGAGAGCGCGAACAACAGCCATGCGGGTCGAAAGCGGCTGCGCCGGGTGCGGGCGTACCGGAAGCAGGAGACCGCGGCTGCCGCGGCGGCGACACTCAGGCCGAAGTCCCCCATGATCAGGGCGAGTCGGTCGGAGCCCCAGCCGAGCGCGGAGCCCGCGGCATACGCGCCGCAGACCAGCAGGAGGGCCAGCTGGGAGGCGAGGCCGCGGCCGCCCGGCAGCGGCCGTCGGACCGAAGGCGTCCTGGGCGACAGCGCCGCAAGGCCCCCGTCGAGGACGGCGGTGGCGGTCACGCGGGCACTCACCGGGCCGCCTCGGTACGCGCCGCTCCCGCGTCCGCCCGGCCCGGACGCCGGCCGGGCCGGCACGGGCGCTGGTGCGTGCGGCGACGGGCGCTCGTGCGACTCCCTGCTCGCCTGCGCCTGCGGGGCGGTGTGCGCCAGAGTCGGCGGCTGCGCTCCCGCCGCGTCGGATCTTTCGCCCATAGGCCATACATCGCCCGTCGCCCCCCTCGCAGTCTGATGTCTCATCCCCAGCGCCGAAGGGTCCACGGCGCATCCCCTGTCGGGACGATACACCAGACTCGTCACTCAGGGACATAGCTCCTCTACGCTCAGTGACTGTCGGCGGGAAAGCGGACACGGGGCGCACGCAGGCGGCTGCGGAGCGTGCACAAAACGCTTCCGAGCGATCAACTGCCCGTGGTCAGCACGATGTTGTCGACAGGCTTCCCGGCCGCGTACGCGGTCAGCTGCGCGGCAAGGAGTCGCTTGGCGCGCGGCCCGAAGGCGGACGACGAGCCTCCCACGTGCGGGCTGATGAGCGCTCCGGGAGCCTGCCACAGGCGGTGACCTGCGGGCAGCGGTTCTGGATCGGTCACATCGAGAGCGGCGGTGATGCGGCCCGACTCCAGTTCGATGACGAGCGCTTCGGTGTCGACGACGGGGCCGCGGGCGACGTTCACGAGCAGCGCGCCGTCCTTCATGCGGGCCAGGAAGTCGGCGCCCACCAGCCCACGTGTGGCCTCTGTGAGCGGTGTCGAGAGGATGACGATGTCCGCTGCGGCCAGCAAGGACGGCAGGTCGGCGAGGGGGTGCACGGGGCCGCGCTCTGTGGCACGGGCGGAGCGCGCGACGCGCGCCACCCGCGCGCATTCGAAGGGGGCGAGCCTGTCCTCGATGGCCGCGCCGATCGATCCGTACCCCACGATGAGCACGGACTTGTCGGCGAGGGCCGGATAGAACCCCGACCGCCACTCCTCCTTCCGCTGTCCCTCCACGAAGCGCGGAACACCCCGCAGGGACGAGAGGATCAGGGTGAGCGCGAGCTCGGCGGTGCTCGCTTCGTGCACACCCCGCGCGTTGCACAACCGCACACCGGGCGCGAGGTACTTGATCCCCGGTTCCACGTGATCGATGCCCGCGGTGAGGGTCTGTACGACGCGTACGGACGTCATCGCGGACAGGGGGCGTACGGCGGTCTCGGTGTCCTTCATATAGGGCACCACATAGAAGGCGCAGTCGGCCGGGTCCGCGGGGAACTCCGGTCCGCCGTCCCAGAATCGGTAGGTGAGGCCCGCCTCGGAGGCCTCGGGCAGCCCCGGGACCTCGTGCGCTTCATACGGAAGCCATACATCTGTCGTCATGGCTGGAGGCTAGTGCGCGCCGTCCGGATGGCGCCCCCGGGGAGGCAGCGCTCGGGGCCGGGGCGTCAGCGGTTAGTTTTGATGATCTCCGGACGGAGAGTGGGAGGGTACGGCCAGGTGGAGCGCAGGACGATCGGCGCGGGGGCGCTCGAAGTGGGTGCCGTCGGACTCGGCTGCATGCCGATGAGCTGGGCATACACCGGCTCGCGGCAGCGCGGCGACGCGTCGGTGCGCACGGTGCACGCCGCCCTGGACGCGGCCGGCGCCGACGGTGGCGGGGTGACGCTGCTTGACACCGCGGACATGTACGGGCCCTTCACCAATGAGCTGCTGATCGGCAGGGTGCTCAAGGAACGGCGCGCCGAGGCGTTCGTGTCCACCAAGTGCGGGCTGCTCGTCGGCGAGCAGCACATCGTCGCCAACGGCCGCCCCGGCTATGTGAAGCGGGCCTGCGACGCGTCACTGCGGCGGCTGCAGACGGACACCATCGACCTGTACCAGCTGCACCGCCCCGACCCCGAGGTGCCCATCGAGGAGACCTGGGGCGCGATGGCCGAGCTCGTCGCCGCGGGCAAGGTGCGGGCGCTCGGCCTCTGCGCGATGGGGGCGCGCTCGCACCGGCGTGCGGCGCCGGGGCGCCCGGGGCCGGGGCTGCACGACGGAACGATCCGGCTCCTCGAACGGGCGCAGCAGGTGTTTCCGGTGAGCGCGGTGGAGGCCGAGCTGTCGGTGTGGTCGCCGGAGGCCCTTGACGCGCTGCTGCCGTGGTGTGCGGCGCGCGGGATCGGCATTCTCGCGGCGATGCCGCTGGGGAACGGTTTCCTCACGGGAACGCTGACGCCGGGCCAGGGCTTCGAACCGGACGACCTGCGGGCCCGCCATCCCCGCTTCACCGCCGAGATGATGGCGGCGAACCAGTCCCTTGTGGTGGGGTTGCGCCGCGTGGCGGAGCGACACGGAGCGACACCTGCGCAGGTCGCACTCGCCTGGGTCCTCGCGCAGGGCCGGTACGTGGTGCCGATACCCGGGGCCAAGCGGGCGCGCTGGGCGGTCGAGAACGCCGGGGCCGCGGCGGTGCGGCTGACGGAGAGGGACCTGGCGGAGATCGCGGCGCTGCCCGCGGCGCTCGGGTCGTGGGACTGAGGGGGCGTTCTCGTGACGGCGGAACGGGAACCTGCGGGGCGCCGTCGGTGTATGAACAGGAGAAGCGCTGCGTCGAAGGGAACCTGATCGTGCAACGACCTGCTGTTACGGCTGTACTTGCCGCTGCCGCCCTCGTGTTCGCGGCCGGGTGTTCCTCGGGCGGCGGCGACGAGCCGGACCGCCGCGAGAGCCCATCGGACCGGAAGTCCAGCCACGCCCCCACCGGCAAGGCGGGCGCCGAGGCACCACCCGAGAAGGGTTCCGCCGAGGTCACCCGCACCCTGACCACCGGCCTCAAGTCCCCCTGGGGCCTCGCGCCACTGCCCGGCGGCGACCTCCTCGTCTCCTCGCGCGACGAGGGGACGATCACCCGGGTCGACGGGAAGACGGGCAAGAAGACGGAGCTCGGCACGGTGCCCGGCGTCGCCCCCGGCGGCGAGGGCGGCCTCCTCGGCCTCGCCCTCTCCCCTTCCTACGCGTCGGACCACTTGGTGTACGCGTACTTCACGACGGAGTCCGACAACCGCATCGCCCGCATGCTGTACGAGGAGGCGAAGCCGTCCGGTGAGCAGCTCGGCGCACCGGACACGGTCTTCAAGGGCATCCCCAAGGGCATGATCCACAACGGCGGCCGGATCGCCTTCGGCCCGGACAAGATGCTGTACGCGGGAGCGGGTGAGACGGGCGAGACCGGCCTCGCGCAGGACAAGAAGTCCCTGGGCGGCAAGATCCTCCGCCTCACTCCGGACGGCGATCCGGCCCCCGGCAACCCCTTCGACGACTCCCCCGTCTATTCGTACGGCCACCGCAATGTGCAGGGCCTGGCCTGGGACGAGCAGAAGCGGCTGTGGGCCTCGGAGTTCGGCCAGGACACCTGGGACGAGCTGAACGAGATCAAGGCCGGTGGCAACTACGGCTGGCCGGAGGCCGAGGGCAAGGCGGGCGAGGAGGGCTTCCGCGATCCGGTCGCCCAGTGGAAGACGTCGGAGGCCTCACCGAGCGGCGTCGCCTATGCCGAGGGTTCCGTCTGGATGGCGGGTCTGCGCGGTGAGCGGTTGTGGCGCGTCCCGGTACGGGGCGTGGACGGCGAGCCGGAGCCGCAGGCCTTCCTGAAGGGCGAGCACGGCAGGCTGCGCACGGTCCTCGCGGCGGGCGGCGACAAGCTGTGGGTGGTCACGAGCGAGACGGACTCCCGGGGGACACCGGAGAAGGGCGACGACAAGATCCTGGAAGTGGAAGTGCAGTAGTCAGCTCGGTGACTCGTCGGGGTCCGAAGAAGCACCTTCATCGGAAGAAGCATTTTCATCGGAGGACGCATCGCTGCGCGGGGTCGGCACAGGCGGGCGTACGACCACCTTTCCCGAGGTCAGGTCTATCGGGCCGCGTCCCGGGTCGCCGTCGGCGAGATCGACGCGCGCCAGCTCGAGGCGCTTCTGCTCATCGTCGGTGTGCTTGCGGCCCGGCGCGAACAGGGCCTCGATCGCGTTGAACACTGCGCCTCCAAGGAACCGAGTCTCTGCCGTCAAGCGTAAGCGAGGCCGCCGAAAACCCGGCCGGTCCACCGAACGCGCAGGTCAGCGAGTGGCCTGCGGCTGAACGTCGGTCGACGGGAACAACCGCAGCCGGTGGGCGAGCGCGGCGGCCTCGCCGCGGCCGGTGACGGACAGCTTGGCGAGGATGTTGGAGACGTGGACGCTCGCCGTCTTCGGGGAGATGAAGAGCTCCTCGGCGATCTGGCGGTTGCTGCGGCCCACCGCGACCAGGCGCAGGACGTCCCGTTCCCGGCTGGTCAGGCCCAGCGCCTCCGCGGGGTCCGCCGGGGCGGCGGGGGCGCGCGTGGCCTCCGTGGGGCGCAGGGTGAGGCGGGCCCGCTGGGCGAGTCCGGTGATGGCGTCGGAGAGCGGCCGGGCGCCGAGCCGGTCGGCCACCTCTGTGGCCTGGCGCAGCAGCCGGGCGGCGCGGTCGCGGTCGGTGGTGTCGGGGGCGAGGAGGGATTCGGCCAGGCGCAGGCGGGCCCGCGCGAGGTCGTAGGGGCGGTCGAGCGGTTCGAGGGCGGCGATGACCGCGGACCAGTCGTCGGGGCCGTCGCTGCCCTCGGAGCGCAGGAGTTCCGCGCGGGTCCACTCGTCGTAGACCCGCCAGAGCGGGATGGGGGTGGCGAGGGACTTGGCGGCGGTGCGGATGGCTTCGACGGTGGCGGGGCGGCCGGGCTCGGCGGCGGGCAGGCCCCGGGCGTCGGCCTCCATGGAGGCGGCGGCGAGCAGCAGGGGCCAGGCGTACCGCTGGGTGCCCACGGGGAAGCCGGTGGTGAGGGCGCGTTCGAGCTCGGCGCGGCCGTCCAGGACCCGGCCCTCGCCCGCGGCTATGCCGAGGGCGATGCGGGTCAGCGGCAGGAAGTACTGCGGCTGCGGGTCGTGGCTGCCGTAGTGGTGGTGGGCGGACTGCATGTGGCGGGTCGCGGCGGCGTGGTCGCCGCGCGAGAGCGCCAGGCGCGCGGAGCACTGGGCGGCGGAGCCCCGGGGCTTGGAGCTCTGCGCGCAGCGGTGGGTCCGTGCGACGGCGTCGGCGCACTCGTCCCAGCGGCCGAGGGCGAACAGGGACTCGGCGGCGTTGGCCCAGACCCAGCCCTCGGTGTCCACCAGGCCGTACTTCCGGCAGAACTCGACGCCTTCCATCGAGACCTTCACGGCCTCGGCGGAGCGGCCGACGCCCTCAAGGGCGGAAGGGAGGTTGATGTGCGCCCGGTTCAGGTCGGTGACCAGGGCTTCGGCGATGACGCGCTCCCTGACCTCGTACATCTCGGCGAGGCCCGCCTCCGGGTCGCCCGCCTCGATGAGGAGGTTGCCGCGGGTGAGGCGGGCATTGAGTTCGATGGTGTCGGCCTTGACCATGCGGGCGTACTCGACGGCGCGTTCGGCGGCGGCCAGGGTCTCGGGGCCCGGGTCGTGCAGCATGCCCCAGGAGGCACGGTGGACGAGGACGTCGGCGTGCACCTCGGAGGGCGGCAGGCCGCGCATCAGCTCCTGGGCCTTGGCGATCTCCGTCCAGCCGTCGCCGCGGCCGAGGGTGGAGACGATGCTGGAGCGGGCCACCCAGAACCAGGCGGCGCGCAGGGGGTCGTGCTCGTCGTCCAGGAGGCGCAGGGCGCGCTTGGTGATCTTCAGGGCGCGTTCGCGTTCACCGCAGAGGCGTCCTGCGACGGTGGCCTCGGCCATCAGGTCGAGGTAGCGCAGCGGGGTGGTGGCCGGGTCGCAGCCGCCGGGGGCCTCGCCGCATCCTTCGGGCAGCGGGGGCGAGTAGCCCACGACGTAGTCGGCGGGGCGGAGTTCGTCGCGGACGGTTTCGGGGGCGTCGTCCCACAGCTCCATCGACCGTTCGAGGAGGCGCAGTTGCTCGGCGTAGGCGTGCCGGTGGCGGGCCTCGACGGAGGCGGCGAGCACGGCGGGCAGGGCCTTGGCGGCGTCGTGCGCGTAGTACCAGTAGGTGGCGAGGCGGGCGGCGCGCTGGTCGGCGGAGACGAGGGCGGGGTCGGCCTCAAGAGCCTCGGCGAAGCGGCGGTTGATGCGGGAGCGTTCGCCGGGCAGCAGGTCGTCGCTGACCGCCTCGCGGACCAGGGAGTGCCGGAAGCGGTAGCCGTCACCGTCGGGGGATGCGAGCAGGATGTTGGCGCCGACGGCGGCCCGCAGTGCCTCGATCAGGTCGTCCTCGCCGAGCCCCGCGACCTCGGCGAGCAGTTCGTACTCGACGGTGGAGCCGCCCTCGGCGACGATCCGGGCGACCCGCTGGGTGTCCTCGGGCAGCTCCTCGACGCGGACGAGGAGCAGATCGCGCAGGGAGTCCGTCAGGCTGGCGCAGCTGCTGCCGTGGGAGGCGACGGCCAGCTCCTCGACGAAGAAGGCGTTGCCGTCGGAGCGGTCGAATATGTCGTCGACCAGGCTCTGTTCGGGCTCGGCCGCGAGGATACCGGCCATCTGGCGGGCGACCTCGTGCTTGCTGAAGCGGCCGAGTTCGATGCGGCGCACGGTGCGCAGCCGGTCGAGTTCGGCGAGCAGGGGGCGCAGGGGGTGACGGCGGTGGATGTCGTCGGCCCGGTAGGTGGCGAGCAGGACGAGGCGGCCGCCGCGCAGGGTGCGGAAGAGGTAGGCGAGGAGGTGGCGGGTGGAGGCGTCGGCCCAGTGCAGGTCCTCCAGGGCGACGACGACCGTGCGGTCGCGGGAGAGGCGCTCCAGGAGGCGTGCGGTGAGTTCGAAGAGGCGGGCCATGCCCTGTTCGTCGGGGCGGCTGCCGGGGCCGTGGCCGTGCGGGGCCGCTCCGGCCAGTTCGGGCAGGATGCGGGCGAGCTCCTCCTCCTGGCCCTCGGCCGCGGCGGCCAGCTCGTCGGGCAGGCGGCGGCGCAGCGAGCGCAGCGCGGCGGAGAAGGGCGCGAACGGCAGGCCGTCGGCGCCGATCTCGACGCAGCCGCCGGTCGCGACGACGGCGCCCCGCCGCTCGGCGGCGACGGTGAACTCCTCGATGAGGCGGGTCTTGCCGACGCCCGCCTCACCGCCGAGCAGCAACGCCTGCGGCTCGCCCGGCCCGGGGCCCCCGGCTCCTTCGAGGGGGGCACCCGTGGCGCGGGCGAGCGCTTCGTTCAGTGCGCCCAGTTCATCGGTGCGACCGACGAACACGGGGCTGACGGACCTGGTCTCCACAGCGGCGAGCATCGCACAGCGTGCGGACGGTGCGGCACCCGTTATCCGAGGAGCGGACACCAGGGCCGGTCTGCGCATCTCAGGCGGCCCGGGTGAAGCGGGACTTCCAGGCCGACGCGCTCACCTGCCCCTCTGCTTCGTCGCGGGCCGATCGGCGGGCGGCGGCGCGGTTCCTGCGGGCCTCGCCGACGAGGCGGCGGTGGGCGGCCTCCCGGCTCAGTTCGGCGGCGCGCATCTGGTGCATCTCGTACTCGAACATCTCGTACCCCTCGGTTCGTTGACGGTGGTATCGCCGGTGTCGTGCTCTGCGATGTCTCCACTGTCGTTTCCCAGGGGGGTCGCCCACATCGGGCGGCTGCCGCATCTCCGGGGCGCCCGGGGCCTTAGATACGACGAAGGGCGGGGCGGGGGCCTTAGCCCCTGCCCCGCCCCTGCCTTACCCGCAGGTTCGACGGCTCAGGAAGGTGCCGACGGCAGTCCGAGCAGCAGGTCGCTGTACTTGGCGACGGCGAGGACGAGACCGATCACGCCGAGCGCGACACCCGCCCACGCCACCGACTTGATCCACGGCGCCTGCTCCTTGCCGGGCGCGCCGAACGCGGGCCTGACCAGGACGAGGAAGCCGACGACCAGCGCGGCGAGCGCGAAGAGGCCCGCGATCAGCGCGGTGGCCTGCCAGGAGTCTCCGTAGAGCGCCTGGAGCTGGTCGGAGACGCTCGCGGACTGCTTGGTCTCCAGCTGTCCCATGATGTTGGAGCGGGCGCCGGCGATCGTGCCGAGCCAGCCGCCGGAGAGGCCGATCACGCCGAGCGCGGCGGAGACGACGGCCGCGGCGCCCTGGCCGACGCCGGTGGACCTGGCGGGCCGGACCTCGGCGTCGTACGTGTCATCGGCCTCGGCGGCGTCCTCGTCCACCTCGGCTTCGGCCCCGGGGACGGCGTCGGACGGCTCCCCGGACTTCGTGACGTCGGCCTTCGGCGCCTCCGTCTTCGCTTCCGACGTGTCGGAACCGGTCACTTCCTCGGTCTGGTCGGCGTCCTTGGCTCCGGTGGCGTCCTTGGCTCCGGTGGCAGCCTTCGCCCCGGTCGCGGCGTCTGTCTTGGTACCCATGCTGCGCACCGTACGGACGGAGTCTGAGAGCTCTCTTAACGAACGGGGGCCGCGGGCCCCGCGCCGTCCCGCAGCGCCCGCCACTCGGGGGCGAGGACGGACCAGACCTCCATGTCGTGCCGGATGCCCTGCCACGGGAAGCTCTCGCGCAGCACGCCGTCCTTGACGAATCCGAGCCGCTCGGCGGCGGCCCTGCTGCGGTCGTTGAGCGAGGAGACCAGCCACTCCACGCGGTGCATGCCGCGCTGGTCCACGGCCCAGTCGATGAGGACCTTGGAGGCCTTGTTCACGAGACCGCGCCCGGCGGCCGACGGCTCCAGCCAGACGCCGACCTCGCAGCCGTCGACGCTCGTGTCGAAGATGCGGAAGAAGACACCGCCGACGAGCGTGCCGTCCAGCCAGATGCCGCAGAAGCGCCCGGTGTCGCCGGCGTGCTTGTCGGCGTGCCTCTGGAGCACGTTCCGCGCGGATTCGAGGTCTTTCACGGTCGCGGTGAAGGGCACCCACGGCCCCGCGTACTCCCGCGCCCGCTCGATGTGTTCGAGGAACTCCTGCGCCTGCCACGGCTCCAGCGGCCGCAGCTCAGCCCCCTCGGCCAGCGTTGTCGCGAACATCCCGCCCCTTCAGATCACTCATGTCACTCAGGTCGCTCAGATCGCTCAGATCGCTCAGATCGTCGTCTGCGTCCGGCTGTGCGGGGATCCTCGCACGCGCGCCGCGCGACTTCGAACGAGATTCGGGCGGCTCGATGCTGATGCGCGGCAGGAGGCGGTCAAGGCCGCGCGGCAGCCACCAGTTGGCGCCGCCGAGCAGGTGCATCAGCGCCGGTACGAGCAGGGTGCGCAGCACGAAGGCGTCGAGCGCGACGGCCGCGGCGAGCGCGATGCCGAACATCGCGATGACCCGGTCGCCGCTGAGGACGAAGGCGAGGAAGACCGAAATCATGATCACGGCCGCGGAGTTGATGACGCGGCTGGTCTCGGCGAGGCCGACGCGGACGGCCCGCCGGTTGTCGCCGGTCTCCAGCCACTCCTCGTACATCCGGCTGACCAGGAAGACCTGGTAGTCCATGGAGAGGCCGAAGAGGACGGACACCATGATCACCGGCAGGAACGGCTCGATCGGCCCGGCCCTGCCGAGTCCGAGCAGTTCGCTCCCCCAGCCCCACTGGAAGACCGCGACGACGATCCCGAAGGCGGAGGCGACCGCGGCGACGTTCATCACGGCGGCCTTCAGCGGGATCCCGATGGAGCGGAAGGCCAGCAGGAGCAGGACGCAGCCGAGGCCGATGACCACGCCCACGAAGAGCGGGAGCTTGCCGACGATGATCTCCGCGAAGTCGTCGTAGCTCGCGGTGACACCGCCGACGTGCACGTCGAGCGAGCTGTCCGCCGCGGCCCGGGGCAGGACGTCCGCACGCAGCCGGTCGACGAGTGCGCTGGTCGCCTCGGACTGCGGAGCCGTGTCGGGTACGACGGTGAGGAAGGCGGCGCGGCCGCTTTCGCCGTGCGTCACCGGGCTCACGGAGGCGACGCCCTCGGTCGACCGCAGCGTCGTGGCGAGGTCGTCGACGGCCGTCCGGTCACCGGCCCCGTAGACCTCGCTGACCAGGGTCAGGGGTCCGTTCACGCCGGGCCCCCAGCCCTCGGCGAGGAGGTCGTACGCCTGCCGTGTGGTGGTCTTCGCCGGGTTGTTGCCCTGGTCGGAGGTGCCCAGGTGCAGGGCGAAGGCGGGCAGCGCGAGGACGGCCATGACGAGGACCGCGAGGGCGCCGAGGAGCCGCGGGTGGCGCTCGACGAAGGCGGCCCAGCGGGCGGCGAACCCGGTCGGCAGCTCCGGTTCGGGCCCGTGCGCGGCGAGTCCGCGGCGCTCGCGGCGGCTGAGCGCGCGCGGGCCGATCCAGGCGAGGAGGGCGGGCAGCAGGGTGACGGAGGCGGCGACGGTGAGGACGACGGTCAGCGAGGCGGCGATGGCGACGCCGTTCAGGAAGCTGAGCCGCAGGATGAGCATGCCGAGCAGGGCGATGCAGACGGTGGCGCCCGCGAAGACGACGGCGCGTCCGGTGGTGGCGACGGCGCGCTCGGCGGCGACGGCCACGGGCAGGCCCCGTCTGAGGCCCTTGCGGTGCCGGGTGACGATGAAGAGGGCGTAGTCGATGCCGACGCCGAGCCCGATCAGGGTGCCGAGCATCGGCGCGAAGTCCGCGACCGTCATCAGGTGGCCGAGCAGGACGATGCCCGCGTACGCGGTGCCGACGGACACCAGGGCCGTGGCGATGGGCAGGGCGGAGGCGGCGAGCGAGCCGAAGGCGAGGAAGAGGACGACGGCGGCGACGGCCACCCCGACGACCTCGGCGACCTGGGCGCTCTTGGACTCGGTGAGTCCGATGGCGGTACCGCCGAGCTCGATTTGCAGCCGGTCGGAGGCGGCGGCCTTGGCGGTGTCGACGACTTCTCGCGCGTCGGCCCTTTCGATTTCGTCGGCCTGCTCGCGGAAGGTGACGGTGGCGTACGCGGTGCGGCCGTCCGCGCTGATCTGCCCGGCGACCTGCTCGGCGCCCTTGCCACCGTAGGGACCGGTCACGGAGTCCACGGCGGGCAGCCCGGAGATCTTGTCGAGCGCGTCGGACATCGTCTGCTCGACGTCGGCGGCGCGGACCGTGGTGCCGGGTCCGGTGTGCCAGACGACGGTGTCGCTGTCGCCGCCGAGGCCGGGGAAGTTGTCGTTCAGGAGCTCGCTCGCACGGCCCGACTCGGTGCCCGGCACGTCGTAGTCGTTCGAGTACGCGGTTCCGGCGACCGCGGCGGCCGACGCGGTCGCGCCGAGAGCGAGGAGCCACAGCAGGACGACGACGAGACGGCGTCTGACGCACCACCGGGCGAGTGCTGCCACGGACTGACTCCCTGGATGTTCTGTGGATCTTCACCGGGAGCAGCAGCCGACAACTGGGGCCCGCAAAGAACGCATGAGTGGCGACATGAGCGCAGCTGTCACTTTGACAGCCCTTGGAGATCATTGGCCCCTTTCGTGGCCATCCTCACAAGAGCACAAGCCGCGAGGCGCGCGGGGCACACAGCGGGCCCTCACCCCGCGCGCCGGGTCGGGCCTCAGCCCGAGACGCTCGTACGTCCGTTCTCGATGTGTCCCATGAGCCGTCGGCGGAAGGCGGAGTCGCCGTCGGCGGTCACCTCGACGTCGTACCAGCCGTGCTCGTCGGCGGTGTGCCAGGCGACCGTGCGGCTGCTGCCCGCCTTGACGCGGACGGTCCGTGTGCGCGACCTGATGTCGTCCTCGTCCACGTATCCGAGCGGCTTGACGGTGAAGACGAGCGAGTGGCGGCCGCGGTTGGCCAG
The DNA here is from genome assembly GCF_040646035.1 of Streptomyces sp. NPDC046465. Classification (NCBI taxonomy): domain Bacteria; kingdom Bacillati; phylum Actinomycetota; class Actinomycetes; order Kitasatosporales; family Streptomycetaceae; genus Streptomyces; species Streptomyces sp. NPDC046465. The sequence continues at coordinate 65,459 of NZ_JBEYZK010000006.1, read as the reverse complement.
GGTGAGGTGGATCTCGCGCCGGGTGATCGCGGACGCGAGCCGCGCGCCCCCGCCGCCCTTGCCGCCCTTGCCGCCCTTGCCGCCCTTGCCGCCCGCGAACTCGCGCCGGAAGCCGTTCGGCCCGGTGATGGTGAAGGCGTACGCGTCGCCCGGCACCGGCACCGTCCAGGAGCCCTTGCGCACGACGTCCTGGTGCTGGGGGACCTTGAACTCCCCGGCGTACGGATAGAGCGCGAAGTGCGCGCTGGAGCTGCCGCCGTTGCGCAGCCGCACCGTGAGCGTGCCGTCCTCGCCGGGCCGCGCGTCCGCGTCGGGCTGGTACGGCAGCGGGCGGGCGCGGCGGGCGCCGGGCTCCTGGACCGGCATGGACTGCTTCAGGGGCGGCTGCGGGGCCCAGCGGCCGCTGAACGCCGGTATGGAGCCGGGCTGTTCGACGTCGGGCTGCCGGTGGCCGCGGTGGAAGTCGAACGCGCCGGTGAGGTCGCCGGTGACCTTGCGGCGCCAGGCGCTGATGTTGGGCTCCCGCACGCCGGTCCACTTCTCCAGGAAGCGCACGACGGAGGTGTGGTCGAAGACCTCGGAGCAGACGTACCCGCCGACGGTCCACGGCGAGACGACGAGCATCGGCACGCGCACGCCGAGCCCGGTGGGCCTGCCCTCCCAGCGCTCCTCGCGCTCCTCCGCGGAGTCGCCGCCGGGCACGGGCGGCGGGACGTGGTCGAAGAAGCCGTCGTTCTCGTCGTAGTTGATGAAGACGGCGGTGCGGCGCCAGACGTCGGGGTGGGAGGCGAGGGCGTCGAGGATCTTGTAGACGATGGTCGCGCTGTGGATCGGCGAGGAGACGCTGGGGTGCTCGGAGTCCTGGGCGGAGGGGACCAGATAGGTGACCTTCGCGAGCTTGCCGGCCGCGACGTCCTTGGCGAACTCCTCGGCGAGCTTGCCGGTGGGCACGCGCCGCAGACCGCGCTCGAAGAGCGAACGCTCGGCCTTGGAGAGGGCCTTGACGCCCTTCTCCAGGTCGGCGAGCAGCTTGCCGCGCTCGGCCTCGTCCTTGGCGTCGCGCACCTTGGCGTAGAACGCCTCCATGAAAGTGACGCCCGTCCCGGCGAGGACCTTGCGGGCGATGGCCTTGAAGGTGGTGAAGAACTCGATCTGGTTGTCGGTGAAGTTCTCCCACTCGGTGTACGTCCGCCAGCTCACGCCCGCCTTCTCCAGGCGCTCGGCGTACGTGCCCCAGCCGTATCCGGGGTGCTTGCCCTCGTCGTACGCGTCGTTGCCGACGGCCCGTTTGCCGTTCGCCTCGTAGCCCGTCTTCCCGCTCCACAGGTGGTTGCGGTTGGGGCTGGTGGAGCTGTGGATGGAGGAGTGGTAGGCGTCGCAGACGGTGAAGGTGTCGGCGAGTTCGTAGTGCAGCGGGATGTCCTCGCGCGTGTAGTACGCCATCGTGGCCGCCGTCTTGGCGGTGATCCAGCCGTCCATCCAGCCGTCGTGCCAGGCCGTGGCGCCGCCGCCCCAGGAGTGGTCGAGCGCGCCGATGTACTGGAGGTCCTTCTTCTGGGTCTCGGCGGCCTGCCGGACCGGGAAGGGCAGGATCGCGCGCAGGACGCCGGGCTGCTCGAACACCGGCTTGCCGCCGGGCAGTTGGACGGCGTTGCGGTCGCCGAAGCCGCGCACGCCGCGCAGGGAGCCGAAGTAGTGGTCGAAGGACCGGTTCTCCTGCATCAGGATCACCACGTGCTCGATCGAGTCGAGGCCGCCACCGCGCGGCGGCTCGTGCGCGAGCGCTTCCTGCAACGACGGCGGCAGGAACGAGCCGACGGTGGCGACGCCCAGGGCGCCACCGCCGATCGCCATCAGGCGTCTGCGCGAAATCTCCGGAGTCACGTGCGACCTCCCAGTCGACATCCAATGGTTCTCTGACGATCCATTGACCTGTACGGCGGGGACGCTAGTGACGTCCGGTTTCCCTGTGAAGGCTGCGGGACGAAGTCGGGGTGAACGTCCAAAAGGTCTCGGACCCGGACGCGTTGGTGAAACGCGAGGTGGTGAGGGAAACGCGAGGCGATGAGGGCACGCGCAGCGATGAAGGTACGCGAAAGGGGCGGCGCGCCCCGTGGGTGCGCCGCCCCCTTCGTCCGGGGAAGAGCCGTCAGCCCTCGCTGACGCCCAGCTTCTCCAGGATCAGTTCCTTGACGCGGGCCGCGTCGGCCTGGCCGCGGGTGGCCTTCATGACCGCGCCGACCAGGGCGCCGACCGCCGCGACCTTGCCGCCGCGGATCTTGTCCGCGACGCCCTGGTTGCCTGCGATGGCCTCGTCGACGGCGGACGTCAGCGCGCCCTCGTCCGAGACGACCTTCAGGCCGCGCTTCTCGACGACCTCGTCCGGCGTGCCCTCGCCCGCGAGGACACCCTCGAAGACCTGGCGCGCCAGCTTGTCGTTCAGATCGCCCTTGGTGACGAGCTCGGCCACCCGGGCGACCTGCACCGGGGTGACCGGCAGCTCGTCCAGGGCCCTGCCCGACTCGTTGGCGTTGCGGGACAGTTCGCCCATCCACCACTTGCGCGCGGCAGCCGAGTCGGCACCCGCCTCGATCGTGGCGACGATGGGGTCGACCGCACCGGCGTTCAGGATCGACTGCATGTCGTGCTCCGTGACGCCCCACTCCTCACGGAGACGGTTGCGGCGCACACGCGGCATCTCGGGCAGCCCGGCCCGCAGCTGCTCGACCCACTCGCGGGCCGGGGCGACGGGGACGAGGTCGGGCTCCGGGAAGTACCGGTAGTCCTCGGCGTTGTCCTTGATGCGGCCCGACGTCGTGGAGCCGTCCTCCTCGTGGAAGTGACGGGTCTCTTGGATGATCGTGCCGCCGTCGTTCAGGACGGCCGCGTGACGCTGGATCTCGAAGCGCGCCGCGCGCTCCACGGAGCGCAACGAGTTGACGTTCTTCGTCTCGCTGCGCGTGCCGAACTCCTGCTGCCCGTGGGGGCGCAGCGAGAGGTTCACGTCGCAGCGCATCTGGCCCTTGTCCATCCGGGCCTCGGAGACGTCGAGCGCCTTGATGAGCTCGCGCAGCTCGGCGACGTACGCCTTGGCGACCTCGGGGGCCCGCTCGCCTGCGCCCTCGATCGGCTTGGTGACGATCTCGATGAGCGGGATGCCCGCGCGGTTGTAGTCGAGCAGGGAGTGCGAGGCGCCGTGGATACGGCCCGTCGCGCCACCGACGTGCGTCGACTTGCCGGTGTCCTCCTCCATGTGGGCGCGCTCGATCTCCACGCGGAAGATCTCGCCGTCCTCCAGCTGGACGTCCAGATAGCCGTTGAAGGCGATCGGCTCGTCGTACTGGGAGGTCTGGAAGTTCTTCGGCATGTCCGGATAGAAGTAGTTCTTCCGGGCGAAGCGGCACCACTCGGCGATCTCGCAGTTCAGCGCGAGGCCGATCTTGATCGCGGACTCGACGCCGATCTCGTTGACGACCGGCAGGGCGCCGGGCAGGCCGAGACAGGTCGGGCAGGTCTGGCTGTTCGCGTCCTGCTTGAGCGTGGTCGAGCAGCCGCAGAACATCTTGGTCTTGGTGCCGAGCTCGACATGGACCTCGAGGCCCATGACGGGGTCGTACGTCGCGAGGGCTTCCTCGTACGACACCAGGTCAGAAGTGACAGTCACGGTGAAACTTTCCCTCTCAGCCCAGCAGGACGTCGTCGTCGCCGAGGCGCTTGAGCTCACGCAGGAGCAGCGCGACGCCGGTGGCGATGGCGGCAGCGGAGACCACGGCGTCCACGAGACGGAGCGTGTCGTTGTCGTAGCGGGCCTTCTTGGCCTGCTTCAGCACGGAGACCGCGCCGAACGCGGTGGTGCCGATCGACAGGTACGTGCCGGTCTTGGACTTCTTGAAGCCCTTGGCCTTGTTCAGTGCACTCACAGCGACGGTGCCTCCTCAAGCAGCGGGTGTCCCCACCTTTCCACGAAGGCGGCCTCGACGGCAGCGCCGACCTTGTACAGCCGGTCGTCCTTCATGGCGGGGGCGATGATCTGCAGCCCGACGGGCAGGCCGTCCTCCGGCGCGAGGCCGCAGGGCAGCGACATGGCGGAATTGCCCGCCAGGTTGGTCGGAATGGTGCACAGGTCCGCGAGGTACATCGCCATCGGGTCGTCGGCGCGCTCGCCGATCGGGAAGGCGGTGGTCGGCGTCGTCGGGGAGACGATCACGTCGACCTGCCCGAAGGCGGCCTCGAACTCGCGGGTGATGAGGGTGCGGACCTTCTGGGCGCTGCCGTAGTACGCGTCGTAGTAGCCGGAGCTCAGGGCGTACGTGCCCAGGATGACGCGGCGCTTGACCTCGTCGCCGAAGCCCGCCTCGCGGGTCAGCGCGGTGACGTCCTCGGCCGAACGGGTGCCGTCGTCGCCGACGCGCAGGCCGTAGCGCATGGCGTCGAAGCGGGCGAGGTTCGAGGAGCACTCGGAGGGCGCGATCAGGTAGTACGCGGAGAGCGCCAGGTCGAAGGTCGGGCAGTCCAGCTCGACGATCTCGGCACCGAGCTCCTTGAGCAGCTCGACGGACTCGTCGAAGCGCTGGACGACACCGGCCTGGTAGCCCTCGCCGCGGAACTGCTTGACGACACCGACGCGCATGCCCTGTACGGAGCCGTTGCGCGCGGCCTCGACGACCGGCGGGACCGGGGCGTCGATGGACGTCGAGTCGAGCTCGTCGTGGCCTGCGATGGCCTCGTGCAGCAGCGCGGCGTCGAGGACGGTGCGGGCGCAGGGCCCGCCCTGGTCGAGGCTGGAGCTGAACGCGACCATGCCGTAGCGGGAGACGCCGCCGTAGGTCGGCTTGACGCCGACCGTGCCGGTGACGGCCGCGGGCTGGCGGATGGAGCCACCGGTGTCGGTGCCCATCGCGAGCGGGCTCTCGTACGCGGCGAGGGCGGCGGAGGAGCCGCCGCCGGAGCCGCCCGGGATGCGGGTGAGGTCCCAGGGGTTGCCGGTGGGGCCGTAGGCGCTGTTCTCGGTGGAGGACCCCATGGCGAACTCGTCCATGTTGGTCTTGCCGAGGATGACCACGTCGGCGGCCTTCAGGCGCCGGGTGACCGTCGCGTCGTACGGCGGGATCCAGCCCTCGAGGATCTTCGAGCCGACCGTGGTCGGGATGCCCTCGGTGGTGAAGATGTCCTTCAGCGCGATCGGGACGCCGGCCAGCGGGCCGAGCTTCTCGCCCCTGGCGCGCTTCTCGTCGACGGCGCGGGCCTGCGCGAGGGCGCCCTCGCGGTCGACGTGCAGGAAGGCGTGCACCTTCTCGTCGACGGCCTCGATACGGGCCAGGTGGGCCTCGGTGACCTCGACGGCGGTGAGCTCGCCGGAGGCGATCCTCGACGCGATGTCGGCGGCCGTGAGCTTGATGATGTCCGTCATGTTCTTAGTCCTCCCCCAGGATCTGCGGCACCTTGAAACGCTGCTGCTCCTGGGCGGGAGCGCCCGAGAGCGCCTGCTCGGGGGTGAGCGACGGACGGACCTCGTCCGCGCGCATGACATTCGTCAGCGGCAGCGGGTGCGAGGTCGGCGGTACGTCTTGGTCGGCGACCTCCGAGACGCGGGCGACCGCGCCGATGATGTCGTCGAGCTGTCCGGCGAAGTGGTCGAGCTCCTCGGCCTTCAGCTCCAGACGTGCAAGGCGGGCGAGGTGGGCGACCTCCTCGCGCGTGATGCCAGGCATGCGGCGATCCTCAGGGGTGGTGAGTGTGTGGGTGGTGGCCCAATCCTAATCCCCGCGTACGTGAGGTCCGGGCCGGTACAGAAGCCCCGGCCGACGGCCGGGGCTCAGGTGTTCGGGGCGGCTACTGGACCACGTGGCCCGAGGGCTGGTCCGCGTCGGCGGCCTCCGCGCTCGCCGCGGCCTCCGCGGCGAGGTCCACGGGGCGGCGCCAGCCGCGGGAGCCCCGCGCCCGCAGCCACGCCGTCGTCTCCTCGGCGGGCATCGCCGCGGCGACCAGCCAGCCCTGCACCGCGTCGCAGCCGAGGTCACGCAGCCGTTCCCACGTCTCGTCGTCCTCGACGCCCTCGGCGACGACGAGCAGGCCGAGCGAGTGCGCGAGGTCCACGGTGCAGCGGACGATCTCCGCGTCCTCGTTGTCGACGGCGAGCCGTGCGACGAAGGAACGGTCGATCTTCAGTTCGCTGACCGGGAGGCGGCGCAGGTGGACCAGTGAGGAGTACCCCGTGCCGAAGTCGTCGAGCGACATCTTGACGCCGTGTCCTGTGAGCCCGGCCAGCGTGTCCGCGGCGCGCTGCGGGTCCTCCAGGAGGACGTGCTCGGTTATCTCCAACTGCAACGCACCCGCGGGCACTCCGTGGCGGGCGAGGCGCGCGGCGACCGCCCCCGCGAAGCCCGGCGTGTGCACGTCGCGCGGCGACACGTTGACGGCGACGGGCACCTTCAGGCCCTGGGCCTGCCACTTGGCGACCTGGCCGAGGGCGGTCTCCAGGACGTACTCCGTCAGGTGCGGCATGAGGCCGGACGACTCGGCGATGGCGATGAACTCGTCGGGCGGCACCTTGCCGCGCTCGGGGTGCACCCACCGCACGAGCGCTTCGAGGCCCGCGACCTTGCCGTCGAAGCGGACCTTGGGCTGGTAGTGGAGTTCGACGTCGCCCGCGTCGAGCGCCCGGCGCAGGTCGCCGAGGAGTCCGAGCCGGTCCGGTGTGTTGGAGTCCCGCTTGGACTCGTACACCTCGACGCCGGTGCGGTCCCGCTTCGCCTGGTACATCGCGACGTCCGCGCGCCGCAGGAGGCCCTCCGCGTCGAGCGCGTGGTCGGGGAAGACGGCGAGGCCCGCGCTGGCCTCCAGGACGAGGGTCAGGCCGTCCAGGTCGAGCGGCGAGCCGAGCGCGGCGACCAGCTGGCGCGCCACGCGCGTGGCCGACGTCGTGGAGTCGGCGATCGGGATCAGTACGGCGAACTCGTCGCCGCCGAGGCGGGCGGCCTCCGCGCCGCGGGGCAGCGCGAGGCGCAGCCGGTCCGCTATCTGCAACAGCAGCCGGTCGCCCGCGAGGTGGCCGAGGGTGTCGTTCACCGACCGGAAGCGGTCCATGTCGATCAGCAGCAGGGCGGCCCGCGCCCCGATGCGCTCGGCGTCGTCGAGGGCCGTCCAGGTCCGTTCGAGGAGCCACTGCCGGTTGGGCAGCCCGGTGAGCGGGTCCCGCAGCTGCTCCTCGGCCCTGGCGCGGGCGATCCACAGGGTGGAGTCGAGGGCGACAAGGGGGATCGCGAAGAGCGGCAGCAGGATGGGCAGGGAGATCGCGACGACGCAGATCAGCGGGGCGATGCCGAGCAGCGCGACGCCGAGGAGGCCCTGCCTGACCAGGGCGGTGCGGGTGACGGTGGGCAGGGCGCCGGTGCGCGGTGCATGGACGTACCAGAGCAGGGCGCGGGTGACGACGAGGTAGGCGACGGCGACCAGGGCGACTTGGGGCGCGGTGTACAGGTCCCAGGTCTCGGGCAGCCAGGGGGACTCGGCGCTCGGCGCCGTGCCGAAGGCGGCCAGGGCGAGTGCGCCCGCGCCGATGCCGAGGATGTCGACGGCGCCGTGCAGGACGCCCTGCCGCCAGCGGTGCCTGCGCGCGACGCCGACCAGGACGAAGACGGTGAGGCTGACCATGCCGGCGGGCACCCAGCCGTAGAGCAGGAGGACGGCGACGGTGAGCGCGCCGCCGGAGCCCGTGCCGCCCCACCAGCGGTCGCGGCCGAGGGCGACGAGATGGCCGACGACGAAGCCGGTGAGGACGGCGAGGGACCAGCCCTCGGCGCCGGAGGGGAACAGCGCGTGCCCGCCCGCGAAGGCCTGGAAGAAGCCGGTGCCGAGCAGGATCGCGGCCGCCGCGACGATCACGACGGGCAGCAGCGGCCAGGGGTCACGGGCGTCCTGGGCGGTGGGCCCCGCGGTGGCGCCGGGGCTGTCCACGGGGCGGCTCACGCCGGAGGACCAGGCCCGTTCGCGAGGTTCGACGGCGGTGCTCAGCGTTCCTGACCCGCAACCCGCGGCGGCTCCCGACGCGGTGCACGGGCCGGTGGTCGTAGCTGTTCGGCGGCCGCGCACCCAGGCGGTCGGCGCGCGCCACAGGCGCGCGCGCAGCCGTGAGTCCGGGGCGGCGCTCTCGGTCGGTTCCATTCCCGTCCCTCTCACAGCCGGCGGTGCCCACGCCATGCGGACCCGGCCCGGAGTCGGCCGTGTCCCATCATTTTTCCCCTGGCCCTCCGCGAGCAAGGAGATGCACTGCTCCACAACTCGCGCCGAACAGGGGATGCCCCCTTCCAAGCTCTTGATGAGCAGGAGATACCCCGTTCGCAGCGGGGCACGGCAGGCGCACACCTCAACAGTAGGCCGCAGAAGGCTTCCAGGGGCAGCGGTCGACTACGGTTGCCCGAATGCGACCCGGCCACCCCTATGCATCTGATATGCGCTGAACGGGTGGCCTTCAACCGCTACTCCTCGGTCGGAAGCGCGACTTCCCGCGCCGCGTCCGGGCCCTGTTCGAGCAGGACAACGAAGCCTTCCTCGTTGAGAACCGGAACCTTCACCTGCATGGCCTTGTCGTACTTGGATCCCGGGTTGTCGCCCACGACCACGAAATCGGTCTTCTTGGAAACGGAACCCGTGACCTTCGCCCCCTGGGTCTGTAGCGACTCTTTCGCGCCATCCCGGGTGTAGTGCTCAAGCGTTCCGGTGACGACCACTGTGAGGCCCGCGAGCGGACGCGGGCCCTCGTCCTCGCCGCTCGTCTCCTCCTCCATGCGCACGCCGGCCTCCTGCCACTTGCGCAGGATCTCCCGGTGCCAGTCCTCGGCGAACCACTGTTTGAGGGAGGCCGCGATGGTCGGGCCCACGCCCGCCACGTCGGACAGCTCCTTCTCGGTGGCCTGATCGATGCTGTCGATGGAGCGGAACTCGCGGGCCAGCGCCTCGGCGGCCACCGGGCCGACGTGCCGGATCGAGAGGCCCGTGAGGATGCGGGCGAGCGGGCGCTCCTTGGCCGCGGCGATGTTCTCCAGCATGGCCAGGGTGTTCTTCTTCGCCTCGCCCTGCTGGTTGGCGAAGAAGGTGACGACCTTCTCCTCGCCGGTCTTGGGGTCGCGCTTGGGCAGGCCGGAGTCCTGGTCGAGGACGTACGACTTGATGGGAAGGAGCTCCTCGACCTTGAGGTCGAAGATGTCGCCCTCGTCGAGGATCGGCGGCTCGGCGGGCTCCAGGGGCTTGGTGAGGGCGGCCGCCGCGACGTATCCGAAGTTCTCGATGTCGAGGGACTTGCGGCCGGCCAGGTAGAAGAGACGTTCACGCAACTGGGCGGGGCACGACTGAGCGTTGGGGCACCGCAGGTCGATGTCGCCCTCCTTCATGGGCCGCAGTTCCGTGCCGCACTCGGGGCACTCGGCGGGCATCACGAACGCCTTCTCGCTGCCGTCCCGCAGGTCCACGACGGGGCCGAGGATCTCCGGGATGACGTCGCCCGCCTTGCGGATCACGACCGTGTCGCCGATGAAGACGCCCTTCTTCTTCACCACGTCCTGGTTGTGCAGGGTCGCGAACTCGACCTCGGAACCGGCGACGGTGACGGGTTCCACCTGGGCGTACGGCGTGACGCGGCCGGTGCGGCCGACGCCGACCCGGATGTTGATGAGCTTGGTGTTGACCTCCTCGGGCGCGTACTTCCAGGCGATGGCCCAGCGCGGGGCGCGCGAGGTGGAGCCGAGGCGGCCCTGCAGCGGGATCTCGTCGAGCTTGACGACGACGCCGTCGATCTCGTGCTCCACGGAGTGGCGGTTCTCTCCGAAGTACGTGATGAAGTCCCGCACGCCGTCGAGGCCCTCGACGACCTTGTTGTGCTTGGCGGTGGGCAGGCCCCATTCGTGGAGCAGGTCATAGGCATGGCTGAGGCAGTCGATGTCGAAGCCGTCGCGGGCGCCGATGCCGTGCACCACCATGTGCAGCGGGCGGGTCGCGGTGACGCGCGGGTCCTTCTGGCGCAGCGAACCGGCCGCCGCGTTCCGCGGGTTGGCGAAGGGCTTGTCGCCCGCCTCCACCAGGCGGGCGTTCAGCTCCTCGAACTTCTCCATGGGGAAGAAGACCTCGCCGCGGATCTCGACGAGTGCGGGCACCCGGTCGCCCTTGAGGCGCTGGGGGATGTCCCCGATGGTGCGGACGTTCGGCGTGATGTCCTCGCCGGTGCGGCCGTCGCCGCGGGTGGCGGCGCGGGTCAGCTTCCCGTCCTCGTACGTGAGGTTGACCGCGAGGCCGTCGATCTTCAGCTCGCAGAGGAGGTGGAAGTCGGGGGTGCCGGCCTCCTTGGCGACGCGGTCCGCCCAGGCGGCGAGCTCCGCGTCGTCGAACGCGTTGTCCAGCGAGAGCATGCGCTCCCGGTGCTCGACCGCGGTGAACTCCGTCTCGTACGAACCGGAGACCTTCTGGGTGGGCGAGTCCGGGGTGCGCAGCTCCGGGTGCTCCTCCTCCAGGGCCTGGAGGGAACGCAGGAGCTTGTCGAACTCGGCATCGCTGACGACCGGTTGGTCCTTCACGTAGTACCGGAAGCGGTGCTCCTCGATCTGCTCGGCCAGCTGGGCATGCTGATCCCGTGCCTCGGCGGGCACAGAGCCTTGCTGTTCGACAGCCACCGTTTCGTCCTCCCGTTACGTCATACCCAATTACTCAGGGTTGTCTGCGAGCGATCTCGCCGCCCTGACGCAGTGGGCGAGCGCCGCGCGGGCATACGCGGGAGACGCACCCGCGAGCCCGCACGACGGAGTGACCACGACCGACTCCGCGAGTGATCCCGGATTCAGCCCCAGCCTGCGCCACAACGTCCTGACACCCATGACGCTACCGGCAGGGTCTGACAATCCGCCGTCCACGCCCGGCACGACACCGGCGAAGAGCCGCGTGCCCCCCTCGACCGCCTCACCGATCGCCTCGTCGTCACGCTCGGTGAGGAGGGAGAAGTCGAAGGAGATCGCGTCGGCCCCGGCGCGGCGCAGCAGCGCGAACGGCACGTCGGGCGCGCAGGAGTGGATGACCGCGGGCCCGTCGCCCCGGACGGCGAGGACGTCCCGCAGGGTGCTCTCGACGCGCTGCCGGTCCACGGCGCGGTGGGTGCGGTACTCGCTGGCGGTCTTGATCTGTCCGCGAAGCACGGCGATGAGCGAGGGCTCGTCGAGCTGCAGCACCACCTGGGCGCCCGGCACCCTGCGGCGCACGTCCGCGAGGTGCTCGCGCAGCCCTTCGGCGAGGGATCCGGCGAGGTCGCGGCAGGCGCCGGGGTCGGAGAGCGCGGCCTGGCCGTTCCTGAGCTCCAGGGCCGCGGCGAGCGTCCACGGGCCGACGGCCTGGATCTTGAGCGGGCCCCGGTACCCCTGGGTGAACTCCTCAAGGGCGTCGAGGTCCTCGCCGAGCCAGGCCCTGGCGCGGCGGGTGTCGCGGCCCGGACGGTCGCCGATCCGCCAGCCGCTGGGCTCCACGCGCGCGTAGAGGTCGACGAGGAGTCCCGCCGTACGGCCGATCATGTCGGCGCCGGGTCCGCGCGCCGGCAGCTCGGCGAGGTACGGCATGCCCTGGTCGGGGCCTTCGAAGCTGCCTGTGACGGTCTTGGCGGCCTCGCGGGCGTCGCCGCCGGGCATGGACCCGATCCCGGTGGCCGGGGACGGGATGAACGCGTCGCTCATCGTCCCGGCCGCACCGTCAGGTCGTTGACCTCCGCGTCGCGCGGCAGGTCCAGGGCCATGAGGATGGTCGTGGCGACCGACTCGGGGTCGATCCAGCGGGACGCGTCGTACTCCTTGCCCTCCTGCTGGTGGACCTTGACCTGCATGGCGCTTGCCGTGCGCCCGGGGTAGACCGAGGTGACGCGGACGCCGTTCGGGTGCTCCTCGTGGCGCAGCGAGTCGGCGAGCGCCTTCAGGCCGTGCTTGGAGGCGGCGTACGCGGACCATTCGGGTCCCGCGCTGAGGCCCGCGCCCGAGTTCACGAAGATCACGTGGCCTTCGGCGAGCCGGAGTTGGGGCAGGAAGTGGCGGGTGAGTTCGGCGGGGGCGATGAGGTTGACGTTGAGCTGGTGGCGCCAGGACTTGGGGGTGAGCTCACCGACCGGGCCGAGGTCGACGACGCCCGCGATGTGCAGGAGGGAGTCCACCTGCCCGGGCAGCGACTGGTGGCCGAAGGCCCAGGACAGCTTGTCGGGGTCGGAGAGGTCGCCGACGAGGGTGCTCGCGCCGGGGAACTCGGCGGCGAGCTCCTTGGCGCGGCCCGCGTCCCGCGCGTGCAGCACGAGGTCGTCGCCGCGTGCGTGGAGGCGGCGGGCGACGGCAGCGCCGATGCCGGAGCCCGCCCCGGTGATCACATGTGTAGCCATACCGGCCATGCTCGCATCACTGCGTGCCGAACGATTCTTCCAGGTAGGCGAGGGCGCCGACGGGCTCCTCGGCGAAGAAGACGAGGTCGGTCAGCGGCAGAGGCAGGAATCCCTCGTCCTCCATGCGGCGGAACTGCTCCTTGAGGCCGTCGTAGAACCCCGCGGAGTTCAGCAGGACGACCGGCTTGCCGTGCTTCTTCAGCTCCAGGATCTCGGTGGCCTCGTCGAGCGTGCCGGTGCCGCCCACCATGATCACGACGGCGTCGGCCTTCGCCAGGAGCAGCGCCTTGCGCTCGGCGAGGTCGCGCGCGATCACCATCTCGTGAGGCTCGGCGACCTGCCTCGCCTTCGCGGCGAGAAAGTCCACGGAGACACCGACGAGCCGCCCGCCCGCCTCGTGCACGCCGTCCGCCACGACCTTCATCAGACCGCTCTCGGAGCCGCCCCACACCAGGGTGTGGCCGCCCTTGCCGAGCAGTTCGGCGAATTCGCGGGCCGGGCGGGTGTAGCGGTCGTCGAGGTCGGCGGCGGAGAGGAAGACGCAGATGTTCATGCGCTCACGGTACGTTCCGTCCCGTAAGGCACGCGTAGAGCACTCGTCGAGGAGGGCATCTCATGACCGCGGGACACCGGATCACTGTCGAGCAGGGCACGGACCACGTGCGCGTGGAGCGCGACGGGCAGGTCGTCGCCGAGAGCCGTCGTCCGCTGCTGCTGAGCGAGACGGGCTACCCGGTGCGCCACTACCTCCCTCCGGAGGACGTGCGCACGGACCTGCTGACTCCGTCGGAGACCACTACGTACTGCCCGTTCAAGGGAACGGCCTCCTACTGGTCGCTGCCGGACTCCCCCGACTCGGTGTGGGCCTACCCGGAGCCGAAGCCCGCCGTGGCCGGGATCAAGGACCACTTCTGCTTCTACGAGGCAGAGGTCACGAAGCAGCCGTGAAGGTCCGCCGGTAGGCGACCGGCGAGACGCCGAGCACGGCACGCATGTGCTGGCGCAGGGAGTTGCCGGTGCCGAAGCCGGAGCGGTGGGCGACCACGTCCACGGGCAGGTCGCTCGACTCCAGGAGCTGCCGGGCGAGTTCGATGCGCTGGGCGGTCAGCCAGCGCCCCGGCGACATGCCGACCTCCTCCTGGAAGCGCCGCGTGAAGGTGCGCAGGCTCATGCGCGCGTGGGCGGCCAGCTCGCCGAGGGGCAGCGGCTCATGGAGCCGTTCGAGGGCCCACGCGCGCGTGGCGGCCGTCGTGGCGAGGGTCGGCTCGGGGACGGGCCGCTCGATGTACTGTGCCTGCCCGCCGTCGCGCCAGGGCGGTACGACGCAGACGCGGGCGACGTGGTTGGCGACGGCGGCGCCGTGGTCGCGTCGTACGACGTGGAGGCAGAGGTCGATCCCCGCCGCGACGCCCGCCGCCGTCAGCACGTCGCCGTCGTCCACGAAGAGGACGTCCGCGTCGACCTTGATCCGGGGGAAGGCCCGCTGGAAGTCGCGGGCCACGTGCCAGTGCGTCGTCGCGGGGCGCCCGTCGAGGAGGCCGACCGCCGCGAGGACGTACGAGGCGTTGCAGAAGGACACGATGCGGGTGCCGGGCCTGATCCGCCCCAGCGCGGCGACGACGCCCTGGGGCAGCTCGCCGCCCTCCATGCCGCTGTCGAAGCTGCGGGTCGGCGGGATCACCACGGTGTCCGCCGTATCCAGGGCCTCGGGCCCGTGCTCGGCCACCACCGTGAAGCCGGAGTCCGTGCGCACCGGACGTCCGTCCACGGTGCAGACGACGACGTCGTAGAGCGGCTCTCCGCGGTCGTTCAGCGCGTTGCCGAACACCCGGGACGGGATGCCCAGCTCGAAGGCGTACACGCCGTCCAGAGCGATGACGGCCACCCGGTGGGCGCCGTCGCGGTCACCGAGGCCATTGAGGTTCATGGCCGAATCCTGTCACATGATGGCCAAACTGCCAGCACCGTGCTCGCCCGTACCGCCGCACTCTTGGTCCCGCCAGCCCTTTTGCCGCTACAGAAAGCTCAGGACCATGAAGATGCGTGCCGTCAGCCCCCGCGCCTGGGGCGCCCCCGAGAACCTGGTCCCCGTAGAGGTGGACCGCCCCGAGCCCGGCCTGACCGAGATCCTGGTCCGGGTCCACGCGGCGGGCGTCAATCCCGTCGACTGGAAGACCCGCGCGGAGGGCACCTTCGGCACCTGGGGGGACACGCCGATCCTCGGCTACGACGTCTCGGGCGTCGTCGAGGAGGTCGGCCCCGGAGTGACCCTCTACCAGCCGGGCGACGAGGTCTTCGGCATGCCGCGCTTCCCCGAACAGACCGGCGGATACGCCGAGTTCGTCGCGGCGCCCGCCCGACGCTTCGCTCCCAAGCCGCGGGGCATCGACCACATCCAGGCCGCCGCACTGCCCCTCGCGGCGCTCACCGCCTGGCAGGGCCTGATCGAGACGGCCGGGCTCCGCGCCGGGCAGCGCGTGCTGATCCACGCGGCGGCCGGTGGCGTGGGCCACCTCGCCGTGCAGATCGCCAAGGCGCACGGCGCGTACGTCATCGGCACCGCGCGCGAGGAGAAGCACGACTTCCTGCGCGGTCTCGGCGCGGACGAAATCGTCGACTACACGCGCGTGGACTTCGCTGAGGCCGTCCGCGACGTGGACGTGGTCCTGGACGGGGTGGGCGGCGCGTACGGTGCCCGGTCCCTCGAAATCATCCGCCCCGGCGGCCATCTGGTGACCCTGCCCGACCCCGGCGGCCTCCCGGACCCGGCTCGGGCGCGGGAACTCGGCGTACACACGGGCTGGACGGTCGTCGAGCCGGACCGCCTGGGCCTCCTCGAAGTCGCCCGCCTGGTCGACGAGGGGAAGCTCCGCGTCGAGATCGACACGGTCATCCCTCTGGAGGAGGCGGCGAAGGCCCACACGCGCGGAGAGCAGGGCCGCACCCAGGGCAAGATCGTGCTCAGCGTCGCCTGACCGGCTCAGGCCACGAGGGCGGGCGGCGGCGCCTGGCGGAGGGCCAGCTCGAACCACATGGTCTTGCCGCCCGGCCCGTCCCCGTACAGCCCCTCCCCTATGGCGCACCCGCCCCAGCGGTCGGCCACGGTGTCGAGGATGACCAGCCCCCGGCCACTGTCCGCGTGCACGCTCACCGGTGGGGGTGGGGCGAGCGGCGGCAGATCCGGGCTCATGTCCCACACGCTGACCCGCAGCACGGGGCAGAGCCAGTGCAGGCGCACGGAGGCGGGGCCCTTGGTGTGCCGCACGGAGTTCGTGGCGAGCTCTGTGGTCAACAGCTCCGCCCGGTCCGTGAGTTCACCGAGCTGATGGGCGGCGAGTACGGCGCGAAGGGTGAGGCGGGCGACTCCCGGGCTGCGGGGGTCGCAGGGAAAGTGGAGTTCGTAGCTCCAGGGGGCGGTGAAGGGGAGGGGGGTGGGGTCAGGTGGGGAGTACGGATCGTCGGGTTGGACGTCGAGGAATGAACTCACGCGGCACCTCCATTGGTGCGGGGCGCTCTGGGGGAGCGCGTGGACGTGAATGTGGGCCAGGGGCTTCCGGTCCTCGCGTCAGGGCGGTGTGCCTGCCGGTGTAGTCCCGGTGCGCTTCCGCTGAGCGTGGGGCCGAAGGGCGACCTGACTCACACCGTAGGGCATTGCGATTCACATGTGAGTCAACTTCCACTAACGAGTGCATAGTTGCCTGACTCACTAGACGGCATTAAGGGGCGCTGCCAGACTGATCGCGCGCACGAGATGAGGACTCATGGCCCCACGAAACGCCCCTACAAGCCGTCATCGCCGCCTGGCAACTGAGCTGCGCCGACTGCGCGAACAGGCAGGGTTGTCCGTCCAGGAAGCCGCTTCGCTCCTCGGCGCGGACCGGACGATGATTTCCAACATAGAAGCTGGACGCACCGGCCTCAGTGAGGAGCGGGTGCGACAACTGGCCTGTCACTACAAGTGCCCCGAGCCTGCACTCGTCGATGCGCTGGCCGGACTGACGGGTCCACGGCGAGCCAGCCACTGGTGGGACGAGTACCGCGGCAAGCTCCCCGATGGCCATTTGGAGGTCTCGGAAGTGGAGCACTACGCGACCCGCATTCGTACAGCTCAGACCGTGCATCTACCTGGCTTGTTCCAAACAGAGGAACACGCTCGCGCGATCTTCGAGTTGACGGTTCCGAAACTGTCACGCCTGGATGTCGAGCTACGGGTTGCTCACCGACTCAGGCGCCAGGCAATCTTTACCGACGAGAACCCGACTCCGTACGTCGGAGTCATCCACGAAGCAGCCCTGCGCCTGCAGTTCGGCGGCCCCGACGTAGCCCGCAAGCAACTGGCCCACCTCGCCGACGCTGCCGACCGCGACAACGTGACGTTGCTGGTCATCCCGTTCAGCGCTGGAGCGTTTCACGGGGCCGGGCAGTCGGTCTTGTACGCGGAAGGGGCACTGCCGCAACTGGACACCGTGCAGCTGGATACAGCCCTTGGCGCACACTTCGTTGATGCCCCGATCCCGTTGGCGAACTATCGTTCCCTTCTGGATCTGATGGAACGGTCAGCGCTGCCTCCGAAGGAGTCGCAGGAGCTGATCCGCTCCATCGCGCGCGAGTGCTGAAGGGGCTTGGCACATGGTCAAGAGTGATTGGCAGCGTTCTTCGTTCTGCGGCGGCGGCGGCAACAACTGCGTCGAAGTCGCCGCCACCCGCAGCGACGGCATCGCACTCCGAGAGAGCGAGAACCCGGCCGACATGGTGGCGACGGACCGGGCCGCGCTGGACGCTCTCATACGGAGCCTGCGGCGGCGAACCGTCTAGACGCCCGCTACCGGGCCGTGAACGAATCCTTGAATCGCCGGAGACCTGCAGAGGTACCAGTTATGCCCGATCTGAAGTGGCTGAAGTCCTCGTTCTCGGAAGCCTCTGGCAACGCGTGCGTTGAGGTCGCCACGACGATCGGTGACGACATCGCACTCCGGGACAGCGAGAACCCGGCCGCCGTGCTGGCGACGGACCGGGGCGCGCTGGAGGCTCTGATACGGAGCCTGCGGCAGCGAACCACCTAGACGCCCGCCGTCGCCCGCTCCGTCGTCGCGATCGTCGCCGAGCCGACCACCCGCGTGCCGTCGTAGAGCACGATCGCCTGGCCGGGGGCCACGCCGCGTACGGGCTCCTCGAAGGAGACGCGCAGCTCCGAGCCGTCGACCAGCTCCGCGCGCACCGGCGTCTCGCCGCCGTGCGCCCGCAGCTGGGCGGTGTACGTGCCGGGGCCGGAGGGCGCCGCGCCGCACCAGCGGGGCTTGATCGCGGTCAGGCCCGTCACGTCGAGGTCGGCCACGGGGCCGACCGTCACCGTGTTGTTCACCGGGGAGATGTCCAGGACGTAGCGCGGCTTGCCGTCGGGGGCCGGGGTGCCGATGCGCAGGCCCTTGCGCTGGCCGATGGTGTAGCCGTACGCGCCTTCGTGCGTGCCGAGGACCGTCCCGGACGCGTCCACGATGTCGCCCTCCGCCTTGCCGAGGCGGGAGGCGAGGAAGCCCTGGGTGTCACCGTCGGCGATGAAGCAGATGTCGTGGCTGTCGGGCTTCTTGGCCACGGCGAGCCCGCGCTGCTCGGCCTCCGCGCGGATCTCCTCCTTGGTGGTGAGCGTGTCACCGAGGGGGAACATGGCGTGGGCGAGCTGGCGGTCGTCCAGGACTCCCAGGACGTACGACTGGTCCTTGGCCATGTCCGAGGCGCGGTGCAGCTCGCGGGTGCCGTCGTCGTTCACGACCACCGTGGCGTAGTGACCGGTGACGACCGCGTCGAAGCCGAGGGCGAGCGCCTTGTCGAGGAGCGCGGCGAACTTGATCTTCTCGTTGCAGCGCAGGCACGGGTTGGGCGTGCGCCCCGCCTCGTACTCCGCGATGAAGTCCTCGACCACGTCCTCGCGGAACCGCTCGGCGAGATCCCACACGTAGAAGGGGATGCCGATGACGTCCGCGGCGCGGCGGGCGTCGCGCGAGTCCTCGATGGTGCAACAGCCCCGCGCGCCCGTGCGGAACGATTGCGGGTTCGCCGAGAGCGCGAGGTGCACTCCTGTCACGTCGTGCCCGGCCTCGGCGGCGCGGGCGGCTGCGACGGCGGAATCCACGCCGCCGGACATGGCGGCGAGAACGCGGAGAGGGCGCTGGGGACGCTCGGGACGCTGCGGGGTCAAAGTCATAGCCCTAACAGGGTACGGGGCGATGGGAACCGGATGCCCGTGAGTAAGCGTTGACGATCACATGGGGGAAGAAACCGAGGGCGCGAGCGAGCAGCCGGTGCGGCGCGGGGTCGACCGGCGCACCCTGCTGATCGGCGGCGCCGCGGCGGCCGTCGGCACGGTGGTGCTGGCCAAGGACGAGCTGGGGCGGCTGTGGTGGCGGCTGCCCGGCGTGGTCAAACGGCGCAAGGAGGGCGAGGTCGACGCACGGGGCGCCCAGTGGGTCGCCGCGTCGGACTACAACTGGCGACGCGCCGACCGCCCCGACGACTACACGATCGACCGCGTCGTCATCCACGTCGTCCAGGGGGGATACGACACGGCGCTGCGGGTCTTCAAGGACCCGGCGCACGGCGCCGCCGCGCACTACGTGGTGCGCAAGGACGGGCACATAGCCCAGATGATCCGCGAGCTGGACGTGGCCTTCCACGCGGGCAACAAGAGCTGGAACGAACGCAGCATCGGCATCGAGCACGAGGGCTTCGTCGACAAGAAGTCCTCCTTCACGGATGAGATGTACGCGGCTTCGGCGCGGCTCACCGCCGGGATATGCAGGCGGTACGACTTCCCCGTGGACCGCGAGCACATCGTCGGCCACGTGGAGGTACCGGGCACGGACCACACGGACCCGGGCCCGCACTGGGACTGGGACCGATATCTGCGTCTGGTGCGGAAGGCACGGGATGCGCAGGAGACACAGGAGGAGCGAGGCCTGCCGAAGAAGCCACCGAAGGCAACTGAGGGGCCCGAGAAGTCCTAGCCCGGTTTCTTGCCGCGGGCTCGCTCACCGGGCCCGTTCGGACTCGGCGTCGAGCCGGGCCCCTTCGAGGATGGCGTCGAGCAGGCCCGGATAGCGGATGTCGAGGTCCTCGCGCCGCAGCGACAGCAGGTTCTCCCGGCCCGAGGGCCGCTGCCAGATGACGCCGCTGTCCCGCAGGACGCGCCAGTGGTGGGTCATGGTCGACTTCGACACATCGTCCAGAATGCTCCCGCAGTTGTGCTCTCCCCCATCGCTCAGGACACGGACGACGGTCAGCCGCATGGGGTGCCCCAGCGCGGAGAGGACAGCCTCGATCCGGATCTGATCGCGGTCGGGATGGCGGGACATCATTGTCCTACTGTACCGCGACAGTCGTTCAATCTGCCCAGAGCGGCCCCTTGTGAACACTACGACTGTTCGTCAATATACGTACAGCCGTACTCACCGGGCTGCCCGCCCATGACCGAAAAGGGGCTGACCTCCCATGTCCACTGCACCCACGCCGCCGACAGGCGCATCCGCCTCAGGGCCACCACGGCTGGGCTGGATCCTGGCGCTGCTGGCCCTGGCGCAGCTGATCTTCTCCCTCGACCTGAACATCGTCTTCGTCGCACTGCCCGACATCGGCTCCGACCTCGGATTCCCGGGACAGACCCAGCAGTTGGTGGTCAGCGCCTACGTCGTCTTCGCAGGTGGCTTCCTGCTGCTGGGCGGACGCGCCGCCGACCTCTTCGGGCGTCGCCGGATCTTCATCCTCGCCCTGACCGTCTACGCCGCTTCCTCCCTGGCCGGCGGCCTGGCAGAGAGCCCGACCGTCATCGTCGCCGCGCGTGCCGTCCAAGGCATCGGAGGTGCGCTGCTGCTGCCCTCGACGCTCTCTCTGATCAACACGCTGTTCACGGAGGGGCCCAAGCGCAACAAGGCGCTCGCTGTCTGGGGCGGCGCCGGAGCCAGCGGATTGACCGCCGGCGCGCTCCTCGGCGGCATCCTCACGGAAAGCTTCGGCTGGCCCGCCGTCTTCTACGTGAACGTGCCGCTGGCCGGTGCCGTGGCCCTGGCCGCCCTCGCCGTCATCCCGCGCGACCCGGAGCGGACCGGAAAGCGCAGGTTCGACCTGCCCGGCGCGCTGATCGCCACCGGTGGCTCCACCCTCCTGGTCTTCGCTCTGGTCGAGGGCCCGGAGATGGGCTGGACCTCCGCGACCGTGCTCGCCGCCTTCGCCGCCGCCGGGGTTCTCCTCGTCGCCTTCGCGGTCGTCGAGGCGCGCAGCAACGACCCGCTCATGCCCTTCCGCCTCTTCCGGAATCGCAACCTGAGCGTCGGCATTTCGGTGACCTTCCTCTACATGGCCACCTTCGGCACGCTGCCGTACTTCCTCACGGTCCTGATGCAGACCGTGCACGGCTACAGCGCCCTGGAGACCGGTCTCGCGTTCCTCGTCCCGTCCATCGCGATCGCCGTCGGCACTCAGCTCGGGGAACGACTGACGACGCGCCACGGCACCCGCACCACTCTGATCGCGGGGTTCATCATCGGCGCCGTCGGCACCGCCGTTCTCGCGCTGGGCTTCGACGCCGGTGCCACCTACCTCACGGCGCTGCCCGGCCTGGTGCTCTCCGGAGTCGGCCAGGGCATCGTCTGGACCGCCATGTGGATCACCGCATCCACCGACGTCGCCGCCGAGGAGCAGGGCATCGCCAACGGCATGGCCTCCACCACTCTCAACATCGGCAACGCCATCGGCCTCGCCGTCCTCACCGCCGTCGCCGACGCCGATACCGGAGGGAAAGCGGGCGACGCCCTGAGGGAAGCCACCGCGGACGGGGAATTCCTCGTCGTCCTGCTCACCGCGGCAGGCATGGTCGCAGGTCTCCTCATCGCTCTGAGCCTGCCGCGACGGGCCGGCACGCCCGCGCCGGACACCGCGCCCGCCCGGAGCACCGCAGAGGACGCCACGCTCACGCCGAGGTGATCGGGTCCCTAGCTCAGCCCCGCCGACCGGGCCCGCTCGACCGCCGGACCGATCGCCGCCGCCACCGCGTCCACGTCCGCCTTCGTCGACGTGTGGCCGAGCGAGAAGCGGAGGGTGCCGCGGGCCAGGTCGGGGTCGGTGCCGGTGGCGAGCAGGACGTGGCTGGGCTGGGCGATGCCCGCCGTGCAGGCGGAGCCGGTGGAGCACTCGATGCCCTGCGCGTCGAGGAGCAGCAGGAGCGAGTCGCCCTCGCAGCCGGGGAAGGTGAAGTGCGCGTTGGCGGGGAGGCGGCCTTCCGGGGCGGGGTCGCCGCCGAGGATCGCCTCGGGTACGGCCGCGCGGACGGCCGTCACCAGATCGTCGCGGAGCGCGCCGACCTCCGTGGCGAACCGCTCGCGGTGCGCCGCGGCATGCTCACCGGCGACGGCGAACGCGGCGACGGCGGGCACGTCGAGCGTCCCGGAGCGCACGTGCCGCTCCTGGCCGCCACCGTGCAGCACGGGCACGGGGCTGTACTCGCGGCCGAGCAGCAGCGCCCCGATGCCGTACGGACCACCGATCTTGTGGCCGGAAACGGTCATGGCGGCGAGCCCGGAGGCGCCGAAGTCGACGGCGAGCTGGCCGTAGGCCTGGACGGCGTCGGCGTGCAGCGGGACGCCGAACTCCTGGGCCACGTCGGCCAGTTCACGGATCGGCAGGATCGTGCCGATCTCGTTGTTGGCCCACATGACGGTGGCCAGGGCGACGTCGTCGGGGTTGCGCTCGATCGCCTCGCGCAGCACGTCGGGGTGGACGCGGCCGTACCGGTCGACCGGCAGGTATTCGACGGTGGCGCCCTCGTGTTCCCCGAGCCAGTGCACGGCGTCGAGGACGGCGTGGTGCTCGACGGGGCTGGCGAGCACGCGGGTGCGGGTGGGTTGCTCGGCGCGGCGCGCCCAGTACAGGCCCTTGACGGCGAGGTTGTCGGCCTCGGTGCCGCCGGACGTGAAGACGGTCTCGCTGGGGCGCGCGCCGAGTGACTCGGCGAGCGTCTCGCGGGCCTCCTCGACGGTGCGTCGCGCCCGCCGCCCGGCCGCGTGCAGCGAGGAGGCGTTGCCGGTGACGGCGATCTGCGCGGTCATCGCCGCGATCGCTTCCGGGAGCATCGGAGTGGTCGCTGCGTGGTCGAGGTAGGCCATGGTGGGCACGATTCTACGAGCCGCGCGGCACCCTCTGCCCCGGCGGTACCCCGGCCGTATCAGCCTGCGAGACCCCAGGACACGGTGTTGTCCATCGAGACGAGCACGACGAGCACGACGAGGTCGGCCACGCCGAGGCCGAGTCCGAGCAGCGCACGGCCCTTTCGGGCGGTGCCGCGCCACAGGGCGATGCCCGCGAGGACGATCGCGACGGGCCCGAGAAAGATGTTCAGGACGAGCAGTCCGAGCAGGCCGAGGACGAAGGAGGCGACGGCCATCCCGTTGGTGTCCCGGCGGCCGGTGGGGCGCTCGGGAGCGCTCTCGGTGGCGCTTTCGACGGTGCTTTCGGTGGGGCGTTCTGCGGTGAGTGCCATGGTGCGACTCCTGACAGGTGAAGGTGTCGTACGGAGGTCGTACGGAGCGGATCAGCGGCGTCCGGCGATGGTCAGCGGTGCCGCGCGTGGCGCTCGCGGAGGGCGAAGACCAGGAGCCACACACCGATGACGGCGGCGGCGATCAGGCTGACCGGAAGCGGGGCGTGTGCCACGGAACCCATGGCGACACCCAGCAGCAGAAGGGCGGCGACAAGGAAGAGCATGGAGATCCCTCTCTCGGGTCGTCTCGGGTAGTCTCAGTTCGGTGAACGATTGTGGTTACAGTTGTTCACTGACTAGAGAGTACTCCTTCTCCGGCTTTCAAAACTCGGAGAACAGTTGTTAACTGCATGGCATGAGTCACACCCTCGGCCCCCGGCAGGTCCAGAAGCAGAAGACCCGGCAGGCCCTCCTCGACGCGGCGCTCCAGCTGCTGGAGGAGCAGAGCCTCAGCAGCCTGGGCCTGCGCGAGGTCACCCGCGCCGCGGGCGTCGCCCCCACCGCCTTCTACCGGCACTTCCGCGACACCGCCGACCTGGGCGTGACCCTGGTCGAGGAGACGCTCGGCAGCCTGCACACGACCCTCACCGCGATGCTGGCGTCGGAGACCGGCGACAGCGAGCAGCGCATCGCGGGCACGGTCGAGTTGATAGCCGCGTACGTCCACGCGCATCCGGCCCACGTCCGCTTCATCGCCCGCGAGCGGCACGGTGGGGTCCGGGCGGTGCGGGACGCGATCGGCGCCCAGCTCGCCCTGTTCGCACAGGAGGTGGCGCGGCAGTTCGCCGCGGAGGCGCCGACCGACGGGTGGACCGAGGACGATCTGCTGATGCTGGCCGGAATGTACGTCGACCACATGGTGATGACCGCGTCCGCGTTCCTCGACGCGGGACCCGGGACGACGGAGGAGGCGCGGGTAGCCGACGTGGCCCGCAGGCAGCTGCGCCTGGTGGGCCTGGGCCGCGAACACTGGACGGACGGGCGCTGACACGCCCCCATCCGGACGCTCGACCCCGCCCGGGACGCTCGACGCATCCGTAAGGAGCTATTAGCCTAACGGTCATGACGGCTGCACGCGTAAGCGACTCCTGGGACCTCGACCAGACCTTCGCGGGACCCACCGGCACCGTCCGCTGGGCCACCCTCGGCCCCGCCGACGCCCCGCCGGTCGTCCTCGTCCACGGCACGCCGTTCTCGTCGTACGTCTGGCGGGCCGTCGCCCGCGCGCTCTCCGCCGAACACCGCGTGTATATATGGGACTTGCCCGGGTACGGCGCCTCGGAGATGCGAGCCGGGCAGGACGTGTCGCTCGCCGCGCAGGGCCGGGTCCTCGCTGGGCTCCTGGCCCACTGGGGCCTGGACAGGCCCGCCGTCGTGGCCCACGACTTCGGCGGCTGCGTCGCGCTGCGGGCGCATCTGCTGCACGGCGCCGCGTACGAACGCCTCGCCCTCGTCGACCCGGTGGCCCTGGCCCCCTGGGGCTCCCCCTCGTACCGGCTGCTCGGCGCCAACGCCGACGTCTTCAGCCAACTGCCGCCCGCGCTGCACCGGGCCATGATCCGCGAGTACATCGCCTCGACGAGCCCACGCGGACTGCATCCGGCCGTCCTTGAGCGCCTCGTCGAACCCTGGTGCACGGAGCAGGGCCAGGCCGCCTTCTACCGGCAGATCGCGCAAAACGACCAGCGGTACACCGACGAGATCCAGGGCCGCTACGGCGAGCTGAAGCTGCCCGTCCTGATCTGCTGGGGCACGGAGGACCCCTGGATCCCCGTGGCCAGGGGGAAGGAGTTCGCGGGCCTCGTCCCCGGCGCCGAGTTGCGTCTGATCGAGGGCGCGGGCCACCTCGTACAGGAGGACGCGCCCGCCGAACTCACCGGCGAGCTGGCCCGCTTCCTCCGCGTCCGCTAGCTCAGCCGCACCCGGGCCAGCTGGCGCGACTGGGCCACCAGGCGGTCCTCGCTGTCCCAGACCTCCGCGTCCTCCTCAAGGAAGCCGCCCGCGAGGTTCCGGGTGGTGATCGAGACGCGCAGCGGGCCCGGCGCCGGGCGGCGGCGGACGTGGACCGTCAGCTCCACGGTCGGGACCCAGCCGGTGAGGCCCATCTCGAAGGCGGTCGGCGGCAGCGCGTCGACGGCGAGCAGCAGGGACAGCGGGTCCGCGTCGCGGCCGTCCGCGAGGCCGAACCAGGCCCGCATCTCGCCCTTGCCGGACGGCTGCCCGAGCGCCCAGCCGAGCGTGGCGGGGTCGAGCTTGAGGAAGAGGCGGTCGGCGATGGCCGAACTGCCGGGCACGGGACGGTGGTCGGGAGCGTCCTGCGCGCCGAAGCACTGGTCGAGCGGCGGCAGGGCGGGCGGCACGGCCGTGGTGCGGACGTCGTCGGGCAGCTCGTCGAGGTCCCCGTACGAGGCGAGGACACGGATCCGCTCGACCTCGCGGCCCTCCTCGTCGTACTGGAAGAGCGAGGCCTGTCCGGTGGAGAGCGTCCGGCCGGCGCGCACCACGTCCGTGCGGATCACGGCGGGGCCGGGGGCCGACGCGGTGAGGTAGTGCGCGGAGACCGTGAAGGGGTCGGCGTGCGGGAGGGCGTCCGCGAGGGCGCGGCCGAGGACGGCGAGGAGGTAGCCGCCGTTGACGGCGCTGATGATCGTCCACCCGGCGGAGAGCTCTGTGTCGTAGACGCCGGGCTCGCGCCGGGTGACCGCGGTGTCGCGGTCGAACTCGCTGTCGCCGATGCGCGCGGCCGACGTCTGCGCTGACGTCTGTGCCGACGTCTGCGCCGACATGTGTGCCGATGCCGCCGTTGCTGCCGTTTCCATGGCAGCAACGTACAACAGGAAACTACTGAGCGGTAGCTTTTCTGCGGGCCTCAACCCCCCGCCGAAGGCCCCGGGCCGCCCGGCCCGCCTAAGGCGTCTCCTCCACCTCGGCCTCCACCGCCGTGGAGCGGCGGTTCCAGGCGCGTGGCGCCCGCCAGTGGTAGTGCAGGGCCATCAGCCGCAGCACGAACGTCGTCACCGCGGCGAGGCCGCTCGTGAAGGCCGTCAACTCCTCGAAGCGGATGCACAGGGCGACCATCGTCGCGCCCACGATGGCGGGTACGGCGTACAGGTCGCGGTCCCAGCGGACCAGCGACGGCACTTCGTTGGCGACGATGTCGCGGAGCACACCGCCGCCCACCGCGGTCATCAGGCCGAGTGCGGCCGACGCGGTGAGGCCGAGCCCGTAGTCGTACGCCTTGGTCGTGCCCGAGACGCAGAAGAGCCCGAGCCCCATCGCGTCGAAGACGTTCACCGCGAGCTGGGTGCGCTCCACCTCCGGGTGGAGGAAGAAGACCAGCGCGGCCGCGAACAGCGGGGTGATGAAGTAGCCGAGGTCGGTGAAGGCGGCGGGCGGCACCGCCCCGATGACCAGGTCACGGAAGAGCCCTCCGCCCAGCGCCGTGACCTCGGCGAGCACGGCGATGCCGAACACGTCGAAGTTCTTGCGCACGGCGAGCAGCGCGCCGGAGATCGCGAAGACGAAGATCCCCACGATGTCGAGCGAGTGCTGGACGGAGGGGGTGAACAGATCCTGGAGCACGCGCCATTCTTACCTGCGCACGGCACGGGTCCGGCGCCGCCCTCACCTCGACTTGAGACTTTGCCGGTCGGAATGCCAGTCGGAATGCCCCGCACAGCAGGCCTCAGCAGGCAGTCGGCGCAGAAAGCCGAGAAAAAGTCTCCACAAGGACTTCAATGAGAAAGTTGAAGGGAGGGTTCCTCACAGGCAGTTGATCACGACACCGGAAAGGGTGCGGGAGATGAAGTTCGTGCTGGAGATCGACATGGGAGAGGCGGCCTTCGAAGGGAAGGCCGCCGACGAGCTGGAGCGCATCCTGCGGTACTGGGGCGGCAACCTGCGGCACTACGCGATGGAGCCCGGCAGCACCGAGACCGTCTACGACTCCGGGTACAGCGAGGTCGGCCGTTGGCAGATCACCGACGCCACGGGCACCGCCGACTCCACAGACGCTACGGAAGCGCCGGCTTCCCCTTCGTGAAGAGCCAGGTGTTGAAGAGGCCGTCGAGCTGTTCGCCGGAGATCTTCTCGGCGAGGCGGACGAACTCGGCGGTGCTCGCGTTGCCGTACCGGTGCTGCTGCACCCAGGTCTTTATGAGCTTGAAGAAGTCCTCGTCGCCGATGCGCTCCCGCAGGACTTGGAGCGTCATCGCGCCGCGCTGGTAGACGGCCGAGGCGAACATCGTGTCGCGCTGCGGGTCGCCGACGGTGATCTGCCAGAAGGCGGAGTCGGCCGGGCGGGAGGCGTAGGCGGCGCGGAAGGCGTCGTGGGCGGACTGGGTCTTCTTGTGCTCGGACCACAGCCACTGCGAGTAGGTCGCGAAGCCCTCGTTGAGCCAGATGTCATTCCACTTGCCGACCGAGACGGAGTCGCCGAACCACTGGTGGGCGAGCTCGTGGGCGATGGTCGACTCGCTGCGGACCGCCGAGTAGACCGGCTTGGTCTGGGTCTCCAGGGAGAAGCCGGCCTGCGGCATGTCGTCGACGATCGCGCCGGTCTCCTCGAAGGGGTACGGGCCGAACACCTCGGACCAGTGGTCGGTGACCTCGGCCGTGATGCCGTAGACGTCGACGTTGCCCGTGGGGAGCGTCGGGTCGATGGCGACGTAGATCGGCGTGCCGCCCGGGGTCTTCCCGGTGCGCACGTCGAACTTCCCGATGGTGGCGGTCGCGAGGTAGGTCGCCATGGGCTTGGTCGAGCGCCAGTGCGCGACGCTCTGGCCGCCCTTGTCGTACGTCCCCACGAGGCGGCCGTTCGAGACCGACGTGAGGCCCTTGGGCGCCTTGATGCGGATGTCGAAGGCTGCCTTGTCGGAGGGGTGGTCGCTGGAGGGGAACCAAGTGGAGGCCGCGTTGGGCTCGCAGGCCACGAAGACGCCGTCGCCCGTCTTCATCCAGCCGTAGTCGGAGCCGAAGACGATGGGGCCGCTGAGCGCTTCGGGCACGCCGCCGTAGGCGACCGTCACCGTGAAGTTCTTGTTCTTGCCCAGGGCCGAGTGCGGCGTGATGCGTATCTCGTCGCCGGTGCGCGTGAACTGGGCGCGTCTGCCGTTCACCTCGATCCGGGTGACGTCAAGCTTTTGCAGGTCCAGGTCGAAGGACGACAGGTTCTCGGTGGCGCGCGCGGTGATCGTGGTGCGGCCGTCGAGGCGGTCGGTGTCGGGGTTGTAGGCGATGTCGAGACCGTAATGGCGTACGTCGAAGCCGCCGTTGCCGAGCTGGGGGAAGTACGGGTCGCCGACGCCGTCGGAGCCGGGGTGGGGCGCGGGGGCCGCGGCGATCAGGCAGAAGGAGAGCGCCGCGGTCGCGAGCGCCCCCAGACGTGCCGAACGGGAGAGTGCCATGAGTCTTCCCTTCGAACGCGTTCCGATGGGGTGTCCGAGGAGACGGACACGCAGACTCTGCACTCTCCCGCTAGGGCATGTACATGACCCAGGACGCGTACTTTGTCCGGGTCAACTTGCCTTATGACTCAGTCGACTTCTGACCCTCGTCCTTCGCCACGTCGCCCTTGGAACCCTTGGAACCCTTGGAACCCTGGGAGCCCGTGGAAACGGCAGGCTCCGGTTCCGCAGCCGTCTTCGAGGCGGTCTCCTCCGCCTTCGGCACCACCGTCACCACCTCGATCGCCTCCTTGGCCACCGCGAGCAGCTTGGTGTCCTGGGGCGCCTGGTCGTCGGCGTTCTCCGGGTGGTGGCACGCCACCTGGTGCCCCGTGGCGAGCGCCATCAGCGGCGGCTCCTTGGTCTTGCAGATCTCCGTCGCCTTCCAGCACCGCGTGTGGAAGCGGCAGCCACTGGGCGGGTCGATCGGCGAGGGGACGTCACCGCGGAGCAGGATCCGCTCGCTCTTGGCGCCGCGCCGCCTGGGGTCGGGCACCGGCACCGCGGAGAGCAGCGCCTTGGTGTACGGGTGCATCGGCGTGGAGTAGAGGTCCTTGCGGTCCGCCAGCTCCACGATCTTGCCGAGGTACATCACCGCGATGCGGTCCGACACGTGCCGGATGACCGACAGGTCGTGCGCGATGATCACGTACGTGAGGCCGAGCTCGTCCTGCAGGTCGTCCAGGAGGTTGACCACCTGGGCCTGGATGGACACGTCGAGAGCCGACACCGGCTCGTCCGCCACGACCAGCTTGGGCCGCAGCGCAAGGGCCCGCGCGATGCCGATGCGCTGGCGCTGGCCGCCGGAGAACTCGTGCGGATAGCGGTTGTAGTGCTCGGGGTTGAGCCCGACGCGCTCCAGCATCTCCTGCACGGTCTTCTTCACGCCGCCCTCGGGCTTGACGCCCTGGAGCTTGAAGGGCGCGCCGACGATCGTGCCGATGGTGTGCCGGGGGTTCAGCGACGAGTACGGGTCCTGGAAGATCATCTGGACGTCCCGGCGCAGCGGACGCATCCGGCCGGTGTTCAGGTGCGTGATGTCCGTACCCTCGAACTCGACCCGCCCACTGGTCGGTTCGAGCAGCCGCGTGATCAGCCGGCCCATCGTCGACTTGCCGCAGCCGGACTCGCCGACCACGCCGAGCGTTTCACCGGGGCGTACGTCGAAGGAGAGCCCGTCGACCGCCTGCACCGCCGCCACCTGGCGCTGGAGCAGCCCCTTCTTGATGGGGAAGTGCTTCACCAGGCCGTCGACCTTGAGCAGCGGCTCGGGCGAGCTCTTCGTCTGCGCCGGGATCGTCATCTCCTGGCCCTTCACGGTCTCTTTCGGGTCCTTCGCGGCATCATTCACAGCTTCGGCGCAATCTCTTCGGTCCAGATCCGGGTGCGCTCGTCCTGCGACATGTGGCAGGCGGAGTAGTGCCCGTCGGCCACCAGGCGCAGCTCGGGGCGCTCGCTGCGGGTGATCTGATCCTTGGGGATGTCCGCGTAGGGGCAGCGCGGGTTGAAGGCGCAGCCGCTCGGCAGGTTGATCAGGCTGGGCGGGGAGCCCTTGACCGGGATGAGCCGCTCGGTCTCCTCGCGGTCGATGCGCGGCATCGAGCCCAGCAGGCCCCAGGTGTAGGGGTGCTGGGGTTCGTAGAAGACCTTCTCGGCGGTGCCGCGCTCGACGCACCGGCCGCCGTACATGACCAGGAGCTCGTCCGCCATCTCGGCGACCACGCCCAGGTCGTGCGTGATCATGATGACGGCGGAGCCGAACTCCTTCTGCAGGTCCCGGATGAGGTCGAGGATCTGCGCCTGGACGGTCACGTCGAGGGCGGTGGTCGGCTCGTCCGCGATGAGCAGCTCGGGGTTGTTGACCAGGGCCATCGCGATCATCGCGCGCTGGCGCATGCCGCCGGAGAACTCGTGCGGGTAGGAGTCCACGCGCTTGTCGGGCTGCGGGATGCCGACGCGGTCGAGCATGTCGATGGCGCGCTTGCGGGCCGTCTTCTTGTCGACGTCGTTGTGGACCCGGTACGCCTCGGTGATCTGCTTGCCGATGGAGTAGTACGGGTGCAGCGCGGAGAGCGGATCCTGGAAGATCATCGCCATCTCGCGGCCGCGCAGCTTGCGCACCTCGTTGGGATCGGCGGCGAGCAGCTCCTTGCCGTCCAGCCAGATCTCGCCGGAGATCTGCGCTCGGCGGGCGCCGTACTGGCCCGCGGTGTGCAGGCCGAGGATGCCGAGCGAGGTGACCGACTTGCCGGAGCCGGATTCGCCCACGATGCCGAGGGTCTTGCCCTTCTCCAGCTGGAAGCTGAGCCCGTCGACGGACTTGACCACGCCGTCGTCGGTCGGGAAGTGCACCTTGAGGTCGCGCACCTCGAGGAAGGCGGAGGGAGCGGGCGAGTCGGCGACGGGCTCGCCCACCGCTGCTCCGCTCTTGGACAGTTCGGTCATCCCAGCCTCACTCGCGGGTCGATGACGGCGTACAGAAGGTCGACGACGAGGTTGGCCACGGCGATCGCGAGCGCCGCGCACAGGGTCACGCCGAGAATGACGGGCAGGTCCTTGCTGCTGATGGCCCTGACCGCTTCGAGGCCGAGCCCCGGCAGGTTGAACGTGGACTCGGTGAGCACGGCGCCGCCCATCAGGACACCGAGGTCGAGTCCGAAGACGGTGAGGATCGGCGTCATCGCGGAACGCAGGGCGTGTCTGCGGATGACGGTGGCCTCGCCGAGGCCCTTGGCGCGCGCGGTGCGGATGTAGTCCTCGCCGAGCACTTCGAGCATGGTGGCTCGGGTGAGGCGGGCGTACATCGCGGCGTTGAGGAAGGCGAGGACGATCCACGGCAGGATCAGCGTCTGGAGCCAGACACCGGCCGAGTCGTCGGTACTGAGGCTGTCCGCGATCTTCACCCAGCCGAGGTTGTGGACGAAGATGCCCATCGCGATCATGCCGGTGAAGAAGACGGGGAGCGAGACGCCGCCGAGGGCGACGGTCATCGCGGAGCGGTCCCAGATGGAACCCCGCTTGAGCGCGGAGACCACACCGGTGGCGACACCCGCGGCGAGCCACAGGACGCAGGCGCCTGCGGCGAGCGCGCCGGTGACCGGCAGGGCGTCCTTGAGGGTCTCCCAGACGGGCGCCTCGGTACGGAAGGAGTAGCCGAAGCACGGCGCCGGGCAGTGCGTGACGTCACTGCCGTTGACGTAGTCGCGCCCCATCGGGATGCCCTTGATGAACTCCCAGAACTGGACGAGCAGCGGGTCGTCGAGTCCCAGTTTGGTCCGGATGCCTTCGATCTGCTCGGCTCCGGTGGCCTTGCCGGCGAAGAGGACGGCGATGTCCTGTCCCGCCCACTTGGGCAGCATGAAGAAGACGGTGAAGGTCGCGAGCAGTACGACCAGCACCATGATGATTACGGCGATCAGGCGCCGGATGAGATAAGCAAGCACTGTGCGCGGCCCGGCAGTGGCCGGGACCCCCTTGTGAGGAGTCCCGGCCACCGCCCGGGGCCATCACCTGCCCTTCGGACTGGCGGGATTCGGCGGCGGTGGAACGAACAACTACTGGTTCCCTTGCGGGAATCGTGTGACGGCGGGTGTTACTTGACGACGCCGAGCGAGGCGTAGTCGTAACGGCCGTTGTAGCCGTCGGACATGTAGGCGTTGGTCAGCCGCGACCCGCGCCAGGTGATGTTCTTCTCGTAGAGGAAGGGCATCCAGTCGGCCTGGTCAAGGATCTTCTTGTCGAGCTCCTTGTAGACCTCGCCGGCCTTGGCCGGGTCGGTCTCGGCGATGGCCTTGTCGAAGAGGCCGTCGACCTTCTTGTCCTTGATCTGCGACTCGTTGTAGTTACCGGTCGGGTTCAGGAAGCGGCTGTCGAACAGCGGCTGCGCGTAGCCCTGGCCGGACGGGAAGTCCGGGCCCCAGCCGCTCATCGTCATGCCGTAGCCGCGCTTCTTCACGACGGAGGGCGAGCCGGTGATGCTGGAGGTGTCGGCGCCGTCGAGCGAGTCGACCTGGACCTTGATGCCGACCTTGCCGAGCGACTGCTGCAGCGCCTCGGCGGCGTCGACCTCACCCGGGTTGTTGCTGCGGGCGGTGAGCTTGGTGGAGAAGCCGCCTGGCTTGCCGCACTGCTTCAGCTCGTCCTTGGCCTTGGCGGCGTCCGGCTTGCCCTTGCGCGCGAGGACGCCGTACGGGTCGTACTTGCTGTAGCCCGGGATCGCCACGGGGAAGGTGCTGTTGGCGATGTCACCGGCCGCGACCTTGCCGCCGCGGGTCTGCTGGATGCTCGCGAAGTCGGTCGCGTAGAACACGGCCTTGCGGCAGTGCTCGTCGTCGAAGGGCTTCGCGTTGTGCACCAGCGCGACGTAGCGCACGAAGGACGTGTGCATGTTGTCGACGTTGCCGCGGTGGTCCGTGACGGCGCTGACGCGGCCGGACTGGGTCATGCCCGTGCCGTTGATGTCGACGTCGAAGTCGCCCTCCATCAACTTCTTGTCGTTCTCCTCCTGGTTGGCGGAGATCGTCACGTCGATCTTGTCGGGCAGCGCCGCGCGGATCGGGTCCGAGGACTTCTTCCACTTGTCGTTGCGGACCAGCACGATCTTCTTGCCGGCCTTGTACTCCTGGAACTTGTACGGGCCCGCGGAGAACGGCCGCTGGGTGTACTTGGCCTTGGTGTCCTTGGCCTCCTTCACCGGCGAACCGGTGGGCATGGCCAGGAACTGCTCGAAGTCACCGTTGCGCTTCGGCAGCTTGAAGATGATCGTCTGGTCGTCGGGGGTCTCGATCGCGTCGAGGCCGCCCTTGTCCTTGTAGGGGCCCTTGTACTTGCCCTTGGGGTCGAGCGTCTGGCGGATGTAGCCCGGACCACCGGTGATGGTGTCCGTCGCCCAGGTGCGCTCGATGCCGTACTTGATGTCCTTGGAGGTCAGCTTGGAGCCGTCCTCCCAGGTGGACCCGGCACGCAGCTTGTACGTGTAGGTCTTGCCGTCGTCCGAGATCTTCGCCGTGTCGGTGGCGAGGTCGGGGACCAGCTTCGTGCCCGCCTTGCCCGGCTTGGTGTCGTAGGTCACCAGCTGCCGGGTGTAGAAGCGCATGAAGTCCCAGGTCATGCCGTAGTAGGCGCGCTGGGGGTCGGCGGAGTCGAGGTCCTGCTTGCCGACCATCTTCAGCGTGCCTCCCTTCTTCTTGGAAGGGTTGGCGACCTTGTTCAGCGCCGCGTTGTAACCGGCACCCTTGGAGTCGCTGTCGTCACCGTCACCGCCGCCGCACGCCGTGGTGGTCACCAGCGCCGCGACGACGAGGGCCGCACCGCTGGTGAGCCGTCGTTTCGTGGAACCTGTGGGCATCTTCTCGTAACCTCCGAGATCGCGGTCCCTGGCCGTGTGCTGCCGGAGAACCATGGTTAAAGCCACCTGACATGCGGCAGGGGCAAGCCAGTTGGGACCTTCTAGCGCGTCCCCTTCGGGTCGAGCGCGTCGCGCAGCCCGTCGCCGAAGAGGTTGAAGGCCAGGACGGTGATGAAGATCGTGACGCCCGGGAAGACCATGAACATCGGGTCGTGCTCGTACGTCTTGAGTGCGTCGCGCAGCATGCCGCCCCACGAGGCCGTCGGCGGCTTGACACCGGCGCCGAGGAAGCTGAGGGCCGCCTCCGTGAGGATGTTGGTCGGGATCATCAGCGTCGCGTAGACGGTGATGGGGGCGACCAGGTTGGGCAGCAGTTCGCGGAACAGGATGTGGCGCTTGCCGCCGCCGAGGCTGCGGGCCGCTTCCACGTACTCGCGCTCACGGAGCGAAAGGGTCTGGCCTCTGACGATTCGTCCTACGTACGGCCAGCCGAAGAAGCCGATGACCAGGACGAGGATCGCGACGCGCACGCTGGTGCCCTGGAGGCCGAGCAGGTCGTCGGGGAGCACGGAGACCAGCGAGATGATGAAGAGCAGCTGCGGGAAGGAGAGCAGCACGTCCATCACGCGGCTGATCAGCGCGTCGATCCAGCCGCCGAAGTAGCCGGCGATGATCCCGAAGAGGGTGCCGAACGCCACGGCCACGATGGCCGCGAGGAACGCGACCAGGAGCGAGATCCGCGCGCCGAAGACGATCCGGCTGAAGACGTCGCGGCCCTTGTTCGGCTCGACGCCGAAGAGGAAGTCGCCGCTGACGCCGCCGAGATCGCCCTTGGGCAGGCCCGTCAGCTCATCGAGCTTGTCCTGGTTGAAGTCGTTGGGCGGATGACCCAGCAGGTTCACGATCAGCGGCGCGAAGACGGCGACCAGCACCAGTACCAGCACCGTGATGCCGCCCGCGAGGGCGACCTTGTCCCGCTTCAGGCGGTTCCAGGCGATCTGCTTGAGGGACCGGCCCTCGACCTTTTTCACCCCTGCATCAACTGCGGGGGCGACGTCCTCGGTCGGGTCCGCGTCCGCAGGTGTGTCATGCAATGGTGCCGTCATCGTGGCAGGGACCCCTCTCAACCGGTGGTGACCGGCCCGCACTTGCCGCTGTAGCGACGTGATCAGTCCGTCGTACACAGGGGCGAAGGCCCCTTGGAGCGGGAGTCTTCATCCACGTCGCGATCTGTTACCAGTCTTGACGGGGAAAGGATGCGCAACCGTGATGCTGATCGAGGTGTTCCGTTATCCGGACGCCGGTGAACGAGAGGCGAACACGGGGCAGTTGGGGTGCAAAGCTTCACGTGGGCCCATAGAGCCCCACTCACATCACAACGGACATCGCGTCCGTCGGTGCTGCTCAGTACCGGGAGGCGCCGCTCAGTACTGCGCGGTGCTGCTCAGTACTGCGCCGGGTAGCCGTATCCGCCGGCCGGCGCCGGGGCCGCCTGGGCCTCGCGGTCGTAGAACGGCCTGGCATTGGCGCGGAGCCACATCGCGACCGGGTCGTAATCGTCGGACATCGCGACCGTCGAGACGGGCAGGCCCTCCGGGACGGCCGGAATGGACTGCTGCATCATCGTCCGGATCGCGTCCACGGACGCCGGTGACGTGTCGTACACGTCGAGGCCGATGGCCAGATAAGGCGCACCGAGCGCGGGCTGCACCCAGGCGCGGCGCAGCGAGCGGACCATCGGGGTGCGGTGCGCGTTCTGCGTGAGCAGGGCGTAGAACTGGGGGATCTCGATGCTCGGCTCGGTGAGCCTGAGGGGTCCCGCGGGCAGCAGGTCCAGGCCCGTGGCCATGCGGCGCAGATCCAGCCAGGGGATGCCGACGCCGCCGCCCGGCGCGTGCGGATTCAGCCAGAGGCCGTAGTGGTCGGGGTAGAGGGTGCGGGCGATGTCGAGGCCGCGCACCACTTCATAGCTGCGGTTCCAGCCACTGGCGGAGAGCTCCTGGGCGGAGGTCACACAGGGGGCATAGCCGATCCCCTCGACCTCCATGTTCCCGTACTGGGCGTCGGGCGACCCGGCCTGGCCGTGCCAGAGCAGCATCCACACCTGGTCGGCGGCGAGCGCGCGCAGCAGTGCCTCGTAGGCGTCGTAGCGCCCGGGCGTCACCTGGCGCAGCATCTGCTCGACCTGCCCCCCGGTGCCCGAGCCAGCTCGTGCAGGGGAGACCCCATCGCCCGCGGCCGTGCCCGACGCACTCACCCGTAACCGCCCCTTCGCTTCGTGCCCGACTGCCCGAGAACCCGTCGTACCGGGTCATGGAACCAGCTTAAGCGGCGATCCTGACACGGACTTGACGTACGACACCTCAGGCGCCGCGGTGGTAGAAGGGCCGCACCCGTGCGCGCAGCCAGTCGCCCACCGGGTCCTGCGCCACGTCGAGGAGTACCAGGTTCACCGGCCACGGGGCCGGCACCTGGCCGAGGGCGCGGCCCAGCGCCTCCATCGGGAGGTCGCGGGCGTTGCCGTCCCAGGTGGACAGCTCGACGCCGACGAAGAGCGTCGGCTCGTCCGTCTCGACGGACGCCAGGCAGCGGCGGGCCGTGAGGACGACCCCGGCCGCCTCGAACTCCCGTCCCGCGGCGGCCAGGAAGTCCACCGGGTCGTGCTGCCAGTCCGGCTCGTACAGCCGCACCCGGCCGCCGGTGGTGGGGCCGTCCAGCTCGGAGCGGCCGACCCGGCAGAGCTCGGCGACGGCGGCCGGCGGCAGCGGGACGCCGACGGTGCCGTCGGGGTTCAGCGCGATGCCCAGCTGCGGCGGGAGGCCGCGGGCGAACTCAGCGGCGGGCGCCACGGTGTGGCCCATCCGGTCCGCCGCCGCGCCCAGGGCCTGGCGGAACTGCTGTTCGGAGCTGAAGACGGGGACGTACGCCTGGCCCTCGATCTCCAGGGTCGGCAGGTCCAGGGTGCCGCTGTCGGGGCCGCCGCCGTTCGGCAGCGGGATCCACAGGTGGCTGCGGCCGAGGACCTCCACGATCCGGCCGCCCGCCGACTCGGGGGCGCCGAGCGAGGCCGCAAGGACCTCCTCCAGTTCGTTGCCCGGCCATCCTCCATAGGGATGGGCGTGTGCCTGCGCCGGAAAGTCCATCTGTCCAACCCCTGCTCGCGACCGCTCTGCCTGCGGCTCGAACCCTAACGCCGGGGCGCTCAGCGGTCGAAAGTGATCCCCCGCAGGACCTGCGCCGCGGCGCGGTCCAGGAGCACCGCCGAACCGCAGCCGCGCGGCAGATCGCCGCGCTCGGCGGCGCCGACCAGGTGGCCGACCGTCCTGCGGTGGCGCGCGAAGGCGTACCGGGAGACGCCGCGGCCGCGCTCGTGCTGGCCCCGCAGCGCCGTCTCCGCCGGTACGTCGAGGAGCAGGAGGTGCAGGGCCGCTCCGCGCCGGGCGGCCTCGCGGGCGAGCCAGCGGCGCACCCAGGCCTGGGTGCCGCAGTCGTGCACGACGACGCTCGCCCCGGAGCGCAGGGTGCGGCGCAGTCCCCGGTAGTGCGCGAGGCGGACCAGGGGGCGGTAGAGCGCGTACGGCAGCAGGCGCGGCATGCGGCGGGCCCAGCGGTCGCGGGTGTCCTGGGAGTCGATGCGCGGGCCGGTGACGGCCTGCCGCATCAGGGTCGATTTTCCGCCGCCGGGCAGCCCGGAGACGACGACCAGGTCGCCCGCGCCGAAGGTGAGGCGGTGCGGGCTGTGACCGGCCCGTCGGCGGAGGTCGCGGACGACGGCCACGGGAAGCGGTCCGCAGCTCTCCGCGGCCCGCGCGGCGGCCTGCTTCGGCAGCACCACCCCCGCGGCCGCCACCCCGGTGGTCGTGGCGTGGACACTGGTCCTGCTGCGCACCGTGATCGGCCTCCCCATAGCGGTCACGTACTGCTTCCCCAGCAAGTGTAAAGAGAAGGTAATGCGGCACAAGCGCGTCCGGGGCCGCGGCATCCGTGGCCGGTCACGGGTCCCCCTCGACAGAGTCGCGTGCAATGATGTGCGCGCCAACTCCATACAGGCCGTTCGAATCCGCGCGGGAGAGTCCCCGGAACCAGCTTGAGCTGGGTGCCCGGGGCGCCGAAGGAGCAAGCCCCTCCCTTGAATCTCTCAGGCCCCGTACCGCGCGGGCGAGGCACATCTGAAAAGCGGGCCGCCCCGGCGGTCCCACCCAAGGTGCAAGCCGGACGTCTCGAATGACGAGACACGTCCGGCGAACCTCTCAGGTTCCGATGACAGATGGGGAGGATCGACCTCGCCCGTCATGCCCTGGGAGTTCCTTCATGAGCACTGCCCCCCGTCTGACCGCCCTCGACGCCGTGCATCGGTCGCTCGGCGCGACCATGACCGATTTCGCGGGCTGGGACATGCCGCTCCGGTACGCCAGCGAGCGCGACGAGCACAACGCCGTACGCACCAAGGCCGGTCTCTTCGACCTGTCGCACATGGGCGAGATCACGGTCACCGGACCCGAGGCCGCCGACTTCCTGAACTTCGCGCTGGTCGGCAACATCGGCTCCATCGGCGTCGGCCGCGCCCGCTATACGATGATCGTCGCCGAGGACGGCGGCATCCTGGACGACCTGATCGTCTACCGGCTCGGTGCGGCCGAGGCCCCCGAGTACATGGTCGTCGCCAACGCCTCCAACGCGCAGGTCGTGCTCGACGCGCTCACCGCCCGCGCCGACGGCTTCGACGCCGAGGTCCGCGACGACCGCGACGCGTACGCGCTGCTCGCCGTCCAGGGACCCGAGTCCCCCGGCATCCTGAAGTCACTCACGGACGCCGACCTGGACGGCCTCAAGTACTACGCGGGCCTGCCCGGCACCGTCGCGGGCGTGCCCGCCCTGATCGCCCGTACCGGCTACACCGGCGAGGACGGCTTCGAGCTCTTCGTCTCCCCCGGTGACGCGGAGCGGCTCTGGAACGCGCTGATGGAGGCGGGCGCGCCGGTCGGCCTGGTCCCGGCCGGTCTCTCCTGCCGCGACACGCTGCGCCTGGAGGCGGGCATGCCGCTGTACGGGCACGAGCTGACCGCCGGGCTGACGCCGTTCGACGCCGGGCTCGGCCGGGTGGTCAAGTTCGAGAAGACGTCGCAGTCGGAAGCCTTCGTGGGCCGCGGCGCCCTCGCGGCCGCCGCCGAGCGCGCCGAGACCGCCCCGCCGCGCAAGCTCGTCGGCCTGATCGCCGAGGGCCGCCGCGTTCCGCGCGCGGGCTTCCCGGTGGTCCTGGACGGCAAGGTCATCGGCGAGGTCACCTCCGGTGCCCCGTCCCCGACGCTGGGCAAGCCGATCGCGATGGCGTACGTCGACGCGGAGCACGCGGCCCCGGGCACGCCGGGCGTGGGCGTGGACGTCCGCGGCACCCACGAGCCGTACGCGGTCGTGGCCCTGCCGTTCTACAAGCGACAGAAGTGACGCTCGTAGCGTTGTCCCCGCGTGGGACCCGGCTTCCGGCGCACCCGGAAGTGACCCCACGCACATCTGTCCCGTTCCGCAGCACCCACCCGCGTACAGGAGAATTCAGGTCATGAGCAACCCCCAGCAGCTGCGTTACAGCAAGGAGCACGAGTGGCTCTCGGCCACCGAGGACGGCGTGGCGACGGTCGGCATCACGGAGCACGCGGCCAACGCGCTCGGTGACGTCGTCTTCGCCCAGCTCCCCGAGGTCGGTGACACGGTGACCGCGGGCGAGTCCTGCGGCGAGCTGGAGTCGACCAAGTCGGTCAGCGACCTCTACGCCCCGGTGACCGGCGAGATCGTCGCCGCCAACCAGGACGTCGTCGAGGACCCGTCGCTGGTCAACTCCGCCCCGTTCGAGGGCGGTTGGCTGTTCAAGGTTCGGATCTCGGGCGAGCCGGACGACCTGATGTCCGCCGACGAGTACACCGCATTCACCGCCGGCTGACCCATACCGATAGGGATCGTGTGATGTCGCTTCTCAACACCCCTCTCCACGAGCTGGACCCGGACGTCGCCGCCGCCGTCGACGCCGAGCTCCACCGCCAGCAGTCCACCCTGGAAATGATCGCCTCGGAGAACTTCGCTCCGGTCGCCGTCATGGAGGCCCAGGGGACGGTCCTCACCAACAAGTACGCCGAGGGCTACCCCGGCCGCCGCTACTACGGCGGCTGCGAGCACGTGGACGTGGCCGAGCAGATCGCGATCGACCGGGTCAAGGACCTGTTCGGCGCCGAGTACGCCAACGTCCAGCCGCACTCCGGCGCCTCCGCCAACCAGGCCGCCCTCTTCGCGATCGCCCAGCCCGGCGACACGATCCTCGGCCTGGACCTCGCGCACGGCGGCCACCTCACCCACGGCATGCGCCTGAACTTCTCCGGCAAGCAGTTCAACGTGGTCGCCTACCACGTGGACGAGGCGGGCCTGGTCGACATGGCCGAGGTCGAGCGCCTGGCCAAGGAGAACAGCCCCAAGGTGATCATCGCGGGCTGGTCCGCCTACCCGCGCCAGCTGGACTTCGCCGAGTTCCGCCGGATCGCCGACGAGGTCGGCGCGAAGCTCTGGGTCGACATGGCGCACTTCGCCGGGCTCGTCGCCGCCGGTCTGCACCCGAACCCGGTGCCGTACGCGGACGTCGTCACCTCCACCACGCACAAGACGCTCGGCGGCCCGCGCGGCGGCATCATCCTGGCGCGCAACAAGGACTTCGCGAAGAAGCTGAACTCCGCGGTCTTCCCCGGCTTCCAGGGCGGCCCGCTCGAGCACGTGATCGCCGCGAAGGCCGTCTCCTTCAAGGTCGCGGCCACCGAGGAGTTCAAGGAGCGCCAGCAGCGCACCCTGGACGGCGCCCGCATCCTGGCCGAGCGCCTGGTGCAGGACGACGCCAAGGCCGTCGGCGTCGGCGTGGCGTCCGGTGGCACGGACGTGCACCTGGTCCTGGTGGACCTGCGCGACTCCGAGCTCGACGGCCAGCAGGCCGAGGACCGCCTCCACGAGGTCGGCATCACGGTCAACCGCAACGCGGTCCCGAACGACCCGCGCCCCCCGATGGTCACCTCGGGCCTGCGGATCGGCACGCCCGCTCTCGCGACCCGCGGCTTCGGCCAGGACGACTTCCGCGAGGTCGCCGACATCATCGCCGAGGCCCTCAAGCCGGGCTTCGACGCGGAGTCCCTCAAGGCCCGGGTGACCGCTCTGGCCGACAAGCACCCCCTGTACCCCGGCCTGAAGTAATTTCGTACCCTTTCGTGCATACGCTGTTGCTCGTACGTACGAAACATCGGGGCACCTTGCACACTGGACAGTGAGCGAGGTGCCCCGCACCACGTACCGCGCCCGTAGTGCCTGCACCGCCTTGTACTTCTGCACCGCCTTGTACTTCTGCACCACCCGGCAGACAACGGCGTCTACCAACCACCATTGGAGTTTCCCGTGGCCATCTCGGTCTTCGACCTGTTCTCGATCGGCATCGGCCCGTCCAGCTCCCACACGGTCGGCCCGATGCGCGCTGCCCGCATGTTCGCCGGGCGTCTCAAGAACGAGGGCCTGATGGCCCACACCACCTCGATACGGGCCGAGCTGTACGGCTCGCTCGGCGCGACCGGCCACGGCCACGGCACCCCGAAGGCCGTCCTGCTCGGCCTGGAGGGCGAGTCGCCCCGCACGGTGAACGTGGAGAGCGCCGACGGCCGCGTCGACGAGATCAAGAGCAGCGGCCGCATCAACCTCCTCGGCATGCACGAGATCGACTTCGACTTCGACGAGGACCTGATCCTGCACCGCCGCAAGGCCCTGCCGTACCACGCCAACGGCATGACGGTCTTCGCGTACGACCGTGAGGGCGCCCTCGTCCTGGAGAAGACGTACTACTCCGTAGGCGGCGGTTTCGTGGTCGACGAGACCGTGCTCGAGCAGGAGCGGGCGGCGGGCGAGAACCCGATCGTGCCGGACGACACCGTCCTCAGGCACCCCTTCCGCACCGGCGACGAGCTGCTCCGCCTCACGGAGGAGACCGGCCTCTCCATCTCCGCGCTCATGCTGGAGAACGAGAAGGCCTGGCGCACGGAGGAGGAGATCCGCGAGGGGCTCCTCGACATCTGGCGCGTCATGCAGGCCTGCGTCTCGCGCGGCATGTCCCGCGAGGGCATCCTGCCCGGCGGCCTGAAGGTCCGCCGCCGCGCCGCCAACTCCGCGCGCCAGCTGCGCGCCGAGGGCGACCCGCAGGCCCGCGCCATGGAGTGGATCACCCTCTACGCGATGGCCGTGAACGAGGAGAACGCGGCGGGCGGCCGCGTCGTGACCGCCCCGACCAACGGCGCCGCGGGCATCATCCCCGCCGTCCTGCACTACTACATGAACTTCGTGGCCGGCGCGTCCTCCCCGGAGGAAAAGGACGACGGCGTCGTCCGCTTCCTCCTCGCGGCCGGCGCGATCGGCATGCTCTTCAAGGAGAACGCCTCCATCTCCGGCGCCGAGGTCGGCTGCCAGGGCGAGGTCGGCTCCGCCTGCTCGATGGCGGCGGGCGCGCTGGCCGAGGTCATGGGCGGCTCCCCCTCCAAGGTCGAGAACGCCGCCGAGATCGGCATGGAGCACAACCTCGGCCTGACCTGCGACCCGGTCGGCGGCCTCGTCCAGATCCCCTGCATCGAGCGCAACGGCATGGCGGCGGTCAAGGCCGTCACCGCCGCGAAGATGGCGATGCGGGGCGACGGCTCCCACAAGGTGTCCCTCGACAAGGTCATCAAGACCATGAAGGACACGGGCGCCGACATGAGCGTCAAGTACAAGGAGACCGCGCGGGGCGGGCTCGCGGTGAACATCATCGAGTGCTGACGCCCGGGGCCCCTAGGGCCTGTGTCGGAAGTCCCGTCTGCCCCGCGACGCCCGGCACGCGCCCTCGCGGCGTTGTCGGGCTCACCCCGATACAACCAGTATCGGGGCGACCCTCCGCCTTGCGACCGCACGCACCGGACGCCGCGGGGCCCGCCCTCCGGGCGAACGACGCGACTTGCGACACAGGCCCTAGCAGCTCTTGCGCGGGCGGACCCTCTTCAGGTCGATGAGGTAGCGGTCCACGGCGTGCGTGACGCAGGCGTTGCTGCGGCCGTACGCGGTGTGGCCCACGCCCTCGTACGTCAGGAGCATGCCTCCCGGGAACTGCCCGGCGAGGCTCTCCGCCTCCTCGTAGGGGGTGGCGGGGTCGCCGGTGGTGCCGACCACCAGGACCGGCGGCACGCCGGGCGCGTTGACCCGATGGGGGCGTTGCGCACCGGCGCTGGGCCAGTTCTTGCAGGTCAGCTCGTCGACGACGCTTGACGTGCCGTACACGCCCGCGGCCTTCCCGGCGGCTCCCAAGGCCTTCCAGTAGGGGCCGGGGGTGCGCGGGTGCGGCACGTCGAGGCAGTTGACGGCGATGATCGCGTCGTCGTCGTTTCCGGTGCCCGTGGCGGCCCTGGAGGCCCTGGAGGCCTGCTCTCCATCGGACTCCGCCATGCGGGAGAGCTCCGTCGCGTCGCCGTCGTACGCCGCGCCGAGCGCCTGCGACAAGTCCTCCCAGTCGTCCTCCGGGCTGTACATCGCGCCGGTGACGACGTCGAGCAGCGTCCTGGCGTCGACGTCGTACGCCTCCTCGTCCTCGTCACTGACCGGCAGCGGCTCGCGCGCCGCCCGCTCGTACAGCTCCTCGATCAGCGCCGATATCTCCGCCGGGTCCGAGCCGGGGCAGCTGTCGCCCGCGATGTCGGCGCAGGACTCCGCGTACTCCTCGACCGCCCTGCGAAACCCCGTGCCCTGGCTCAGCGCGCGCTGCCGCCAGTCCAGGGACGGGTCGACGGCACCGTCGAGGACCAGCGCACGGACGCGGTGCGGGAACTGCTCGGCGTACGACGTACCGAGGCTCGTGCCGTAGGACCAGCCGAGGTAGGTGAGCTTCCGGTCGGCGAGGGCGGCCCGCAGGACGTCCAGGTCGCGGGCCGCGTCCTCGGTGCCGACGTGGGGCAGGACGGCGCGGCTGCCCCGCGCGCAGGCGGCGGCCTGCTCGTCGGCGTCGGCCAGGGCACGGGCGCGGTCGGGGCCGGTACGGGGCGCTATCGGCTCCGGCCCGTCGTCGTCGCCCGCCGCGTCCTCCTCGTCCTCGGTCTCCGCGCACTTCACGGCCGGAACGCTGCCGCCGACGCCCCGCGGGTCGAACGACACGATGTCGAAGCGGTCGCGCACCGTGGCGCTGAAGACTTCGCCGCCGTCCGACTTCAGGTCGCTCACGCCGGAGGACCCCGGGCCGCCGGGGTTGTAGACGAGCGAGCCGACGCGGTCGTCCGGATCGGCGGTCGCCGCCTTGGCCACGGGCAGCACGAAGGTCCTGCCGTTTTCCGGGTGGGCGTAGTCCATGGGGACGGTCAGGCGGGCGCAGCGGAGGTCGCCGCACTTCTTCCACGTCAGCTTCTGCCCGTAGAACCGCTTGAGCTCGGGGCGCGCGGCGGCCTCGGTCCGCTCGCCCGCCGCCTTGCCGTCGTCCGGGGCGGGGCCGCTCAGTGCGGTGCAGGCGGCGAGCGAGGCCGTGGTGAGGACGGTCAGGGCGAGGGCGAGCGGGCGACCGGTGCGGCGGGCCCTGTGGGCGGGGTTCAACGGGGTGCTCCCAGGATCGGTTTCGCCATGAGAGACGCGATCGGCTCCCGGCTCGCTCCGTTTGCCGGGGGGAAACCGCGGCGGCTCCGCTCGGCCGCCAAGGAAGGCTCTGGCCATGGCCGTACTCGTTGTCATCCCGCGCCGGGGCGGCCGCTACTCTGACCACCGTCAGTAGTGCACCAAGAAGGGGTGGATCCGGTGGCGGACATCGAGGAAGCGCGCAAGACGTTCGAGCAGTTCGACACGGACGGCGACGGCTTCATCACGGCGGCCGAGTGGAAGAGCGCCATGGCCAGGATGGGCGACTTCTACCAGACCGAGGCGGTGGCCGAAGCCGTGATCGGCTCGAAGGACACCGACGCGGACAAGCGTCTCTCCTTCGACGAGTTCTGGGCGAGCCTGAACAAGTA
Source organism: Streptomyces sp. NPDC046465 (assembly GCF_040646035.1). Classification (NCBI taxonomy): domain Bacteria; kingdom Bacillati; phylum Actinomycetota; class Actinomycetes; order Kitasatosporales; family Streptomycetaceae; genus Streptomyces; species Streptomyces sp. NPDC046465. Next base: position 20,731 of record NZ_JBEYZK010000006.1, on the reverse strand, counting down.
GTCGGCGGTCCGGCGGCGGAGCCGGACGCGGAAGGGGCCCGGAGCGGGTGACGCTCCGGGCCCCTTTCTCGCGTTCTCGCGCCGGGCCAGTGGTGGGTGCGGACGCTCAAGCGCTGGTCAGGAGCTCCAGCGTGTCGATCACGCGGTTCGAGAAGCCCCACTCGTTGTCGTACCAGGCGACGACCTTCACGTGCCGGCCGTCGACGCGGGTGAGGGCCGAGTCGAAGATCGACGAGGCGGGGTTGCCGGTGATGTCGGACGACACGAGCGGGTCGTCGGAGTATTCGAGGACGCCCGCGAGCGGCCCCTCGGCCGCGGTGCGGTAGGCCGCGAGCACGTCCTCGCGCGTCACGTCGCGGGCGACGGTCGTGTTGAGTTCGACGATCGAGCCCACCGGCACCGGCACACGGATCGAGTCGCCCGACAGCTTGCCGTCCAGGTTCGGCAGCACCAGGCCGATCGCCTTGGCCGCGCCGGTCGTGGTCGGAACGATGTTGACGCCCGCCGCCCTGGCGCGCCGGGGGTCGCGGTGCGGGCCGTCCTGCAGGTTCTGCTCCTGCGTGTACGCGTGCACCGTCGTCATGAACGCGTGCTCGATACCGGCGAGTTCGTCGAGCACCTTGGCCAGCGGGGCGAGCGCGTTGGTGGTGCAGGAGGCGTTGGAGACGATCGTGTGCAGGTCCGGGTCGTAGGCGTCGGTGTTGACCCCGTACGCGAGGGTGACGTCGGCGCCGTCCGACGGCGCGCTGACGAGCACCTTGCGCGCGCCCGCGTCGAGGTGCGCGCGGGCGGCCTCGGCCGAGGTGAAGCGTCCGGTGGCCTCAAGGACGATGTCGACCCCGAGTTCGGCCCACGGCAACTGCGCCGGTTCCCGCTCGGCAAGGACCTTGATCCGGTGGCCGTCGACGACGAGGACGTCGCCGTCGACGGAGACCGGACGCCCGAGACGGCCGGAGGTGCTGTCGTAGGCGAGCAGCCGGGCCAGCGCGGCGGGCTCGGTGAGGTCGTTGACGGCGACGATTTCGAGGGAGCTGTCGCGCTCGAGGAGCGCGCGCAGCACATTGCGGCCGATGCGGCCGAATCCGTTGATGGCGATGCGAGTCATGAGTGGTGTCCCTTCCACATGGGTGGTGTCCCGCCCGGTCGCCACCAGGCTCGCCCGCGGCGCCCGCCGCTGACAGTGGCGCGATCGCCATGGTTCAAAAGGATCCCGCCACGAGGTTGATGACTATTCGCCCCGAGCGCCCCGAGTACCCCGAGCGCCCCGCGTGAAGGTGCGTCGGTACTCGCTCGGCGTGGTGTCCAGGATGCGTTGGAAGTGCAGGCGCAGGTTCGCGCCGGTGCCGAGGCCGACGTCGGCGGCGATCTGTTCGACGCCGCGCTGCGAACGCTCGAGGAGTTCGCGGGCCAGGTCGATGCGGGCGCGCATCACCCACTGCATCGGCGTGTAGCCGGTCTCCTCGACGAAGCGACGGGAGAACGTACGCGGCGAGACCCCGGCCCGCCGCGCCAGTACGTCGAGGGTGAGGGGTTCGCCGAGCCGGTGCAGCGCCCACTCGCGGGTGGCGCCGAAGCGCTCGCCGAGCGGTTCGGGGACGCTGTGCGGCACGTACTGGGCCTGGCCGCCGCTGCGGTAAGGGGCCGCGACCAGACGGCGGGCCGCGTGATTCGACGCGGCAACCCCGAGGTCACCGCGCAGGATGTGCAGGCACAGGTCGATGCCGGAGGCGGCGCCGGCCGAGGTGAGCACGCGGTCGTCGTCGACGAACAGCACGTTCTCGTCGACCTGGACGAGCGGGTGCCTGGCCGCGAGCGCCCGCGTGTAGTGCCAGTGCGTCGTGGCGCGCCTGCCGTCGAGCAGTCCCGTGGCGGCGAGCGCGAAGGCGCCCGTGGAGATGGCGGCGAGCCGCGCGCCTCGCTCGTGCGCGGCGATCAGGGCCTCGACGACGGCTTGCGGCGGGTCGTCGCGGTCCGGGTGCCGGTAGCCGGGGACGAAGACGATGTCGGCCCAGGCGAGCGTGTCCAGGCCGTGGGCGACGGAGTACGAAAGACCGTCGCCACCGGTCACGAGACCGGGAGCCGCACCGCATACCCGTACCTCGTACGGCATGCTCGCGCGGGTCGTGAACACCTGCGCGGGAATGCCGACATCGAGCGGCTTCGCCCCCGCGAGGACGAGGACGGCGACGCGATGCATGCGGGGGGCTGGCACGGGAGAGAGGCTACGTGGCTACGTGGGGCCCGGCTCACGTGCGCTTCTCAGGCTTCTCAGGCTTCTCAGGCGCTCAACTCGGCGACGACCCGTTCCGTGGCCCGCGCGATCAACTCGTTGCTGGGCTCGGCGTCACGGCCCCGCCGGTCGCTCATCACGGCGATGACGAGCGGCGCGGAGTCGGACGGGGCGGAGTCGGACGGTGCGGAGTCCGGTGGCCACGCGATGGCGATGTCGTTGGCCCGGCCCCAGTTGCCGGTGCCGGTCTTGTCCGCCGCGGTCCATCCCTTGGGAAGCCCCGCCCTGACACGCTGTCGGCCGACCTCGGTCGCGTTGTCCAGGAGCCAGCCCTTAAGCAGGGCGCGCTTGTCGGCGGGCAGGGCGTCACCGAGTACGAGGGCGCGGTAGTCGGCGGCGATCGCGCGAGGTGTGGTGGTGTCGTGCCGGTCCTTCGGCGGGACGCCGTTCAGCTCGGGTTCGTAGTGGTCCATGCGGCTGACGTCGTCGCCGAGTCCGCGCAGGTAGGCGGTGAGCCGGGCCGGGCCGCCGACGTCGCGCATGAGCAGGTTGCCCGCCGTGCCGTCGCTGTGGCGGACGGCGGCGTCGCACAGCTGCCTGATGGTCATCCCGGTGGCGAGGTGATCCTTGGTGATGGGCGAGATGGAGTCGACGTCGTCGGCGGTGTAGGTGACGCGCTTGTCCAGGTGACTGAGCGGGTTGTGGTGCAGGACGGCCGCCACGGCCAGCGCCTTGAAGGTGGAGCAGAACGCGAAACGGTCGTCGGCGCGGTGGGTCAGCGTGGCGCCGGTGCCGGTCGCCAGGGCGTAGATGCCGAGGCGGCCGCCGTACTTTCGTTCGAGGTCCTCGAACCGCACCGGACGATGTGAGCGGCCCGGGTGCGTGTCCGGATGCCTGTCGGGACGCGTGTCGGGACGTTTGTCGTCGTCCGTACCGCAGCCCGCCAGGGGCAGGAGCGCGGCCGCCACGAGAAGAGCCCGGCGGCGTGGTCTGTGCCGCTCCGCCAGCTCCGACTCCTCCAAGGACATGCGCTCCAAGGACATGCGCGGGCACCAGCCCTTTCACTCGTCTTCGCACAGGCTCCGGCAGCCTCGCCGTCACCCACTCAGCCACTCAAGGCTAAGCCCGCCCCGCGCAGCTTCCGGTACTGTCCCGGCGCCATTCCGAACTCCCGCTTGAACGCCTTGGCAAAGGCGAACTCCGAGCTGTACCCGGCCCGTTCGGCCACCGTGCGCAGCGGGGCGCCGTCCGGCTCGCGCAGCCTTCCCGCCGCCGTGGTCATCCGCCACCACGTGAGGTACGCGAGCGGCGGCGTCCCCACGGACTCCGTGAACCGGCGCGCGAAGGGCGCCCGCGACAGACTCCCGAGCGCGCCGAGCTCGCCCACCGTCCAGGGGTGCGCGGGGTCGCTGTGGATGGCGCGGAGTGCCGCCGCGACCGCCGGGTGGGCCAGTGCGGCCGCCCAGCCGGAGTGGTCCCCTGCGCTGCCGCGCACCCCCAGCCACCAGGTGCGCAGGATCAGCAGGAGCAGCGTGTCGAGGAGCGAGGTGACGATGGTGTCGGTGCCGGGCTGCGGGTCCGTCAGCTCGGTGACGAGCAGGCCGAGCACCGCACGCAGTGGGGCGCCCTCCTCGTCGGCGGCGGCCAGGTGGACCAGGCCGGGCAGATCGGAGAGCAGCGGGTGCGGACGGTTCTCGTCGAGGAGGTACGCGCCGCAGATCATCACGGCGGACGGCGACCCGGCGTCCATCACCCTCGGCACGGGTGACACGGGCGGCACGGGCGCGAGCCCGGAGCCGTCGAGCCGCAGCGTGACCTCCCGCACCGCGACACCCGGCTCGCTCACCAGCTCGTACGCGCCCCGTTGCGTCACGAAGGCGATGTCACCGGGCCCGAGCCGCACCGGCTCGGCGTCGCCGTGGCCCTCGGCCATGACGAGCCAGGCGTGCCCTTCCAGCACGGCGTGGAACCCGGCGCCGCCCGCCCCGGTGAACCGCACACCCCACGGCGCCTGCCTCCGCGTCAGGGAGGAGTGCGGCCGCCCGACGCGCATGGCGGCGACGGCATCGCTGAGTACGTCCATGACGGCACCGTAACCCGCCGTCGTAACCGCTGATCAGGGAGCACCCGGGCCGCGAGACGAACGGACATCGACGCGGGACCAACGAGCATGGGATGCCCCCGAACGCCCCTCTAGCGTCCTCCACATGACGACGAGCACGGCGACACCGAACACCGCACGCACCGTCCTCTTCGACGAGGCCGGAGGGCCCGAGGTCCTGCGGATCGAAGAGCTTCCGCTGCCCACCCCCGGGCCGGGCGAAGTCCTCGTCCGCGTCGAGGCGTTGGGCATCAACCGCGCCGAGGCCCTGTTCCGCGCCGACGCGTACTACTACCAGCCCGCCCTGCCCGCCTCCCGGCTCGGCTACGAGGCCGCGGGCACCGTCGAAGCCGTCGGCCCCGGCGTGACCGCCCACTCCCCCGGCGACGCCGTGCTGACCGGCCCCGGCATCGAGATGAGCACCCAGGGCGTCTACGCCGACCACGTCGTCCTGCCCGCGGCCTGCGTCGTGGCGCGCCCCGCCGGGCTCGACGCGGTGACGGGGGCGGCGACGTGGCTCACGTACTCGACCGCGTACGGCGGAATGCTGGAGACGGGCGGCCTGCGGCCGGGCGACCACGTGGTGGTCACGGCGGCGTCCAGCGGGGTCGGTGTCGCCGCGCTACAGACCGCGGCGCGGATCGGCGCGGTCCCGATCGCGGTCACCCGCACCGGCGAGAAGCGGCGGCGACTCCTCGACAACGGCGCGGCCCTGGTCCTCTCCTCGGACTCGGACGACGTGGTGAAGGAGGTCCGGCGCTTCACCGGCGACAAGGGGGCCGAGCTGATCTTCGACGCGGTGGGCGGCCCCGGCCTCGCGGACCTCTCCCGGGCCGCGTCGACGGCGGGGACAGTGGTCGTCTACGGCTTCCTGGACCAACGCCCCATGGCCATGCCGCTCAACTGGCCGCTCAGCGTGCGCGGTTACGCCAACTCCCACCTGGCCGCGACGCCGGATGGCCTGCGCCGCATCAACGCGTTCATCGCGTCGGGACTGCGGGACGGCACGTTCCGCCCGGTGGTCGGCGAGGTCTTCGAGGGACTGGACAGCATCCGGGACGCGCACCGGCTGATGGAGTCCAACGGGCACGTGGGGAAGATCGTGGTGCGGCTGTGAGGGTACGGGCGTGAGGCGCATACGGACCGTGCTCACCGGTGGGGTGAGTGGGCTCCCGCGCTGTCGCCCCTGAAGCGCTGACCGGCGGCGATCTCGTCGCCGATCACCGACCAGACCGTGTCGTCGTCCTGGAAGGGGAAGGGGTCGATGTCACTCGTCTCCTGGCGGATGCGGTCGACCTCGCGGTCCAGGCGCTCGAAGTCGGCTTCCTCATCCGCTTCCTCGTCCGCTTCCCCGCTACTGAAGGTGAACTCCTCCAGCAGGCGTTGGAACCGGAGGGTGACCTGGATGAGGGAGGAGACGTCCGCGTGGAGTTGCCGCACGGTCTCCTCGTCGGCGTCGAAGGCGTGCACCGTGCCGGTAGCGGGGTCGAGGGCGAGGTGCGCGTTGAGCAGCCAGCCGATGACAGGCCACTCACCGGCACCTTCCGTGCCTTCCGTGCCTTCCGCGCCTGCCGCGGCGTCCTCGAAGTCCTCGATGTGGACGACGTCCCGGACGAGGGGCAGCCGATCGGAACCCCCGTCGACCTCACGCAGAAAGAGCGTCCCGGTGGGAGCGCCGACCGCCTGTAGGAGTCGGGCTCCCTCGGTGTCCGCGGCGGAGGGCGGGAAGGCGGTGGCGGGCAGGGTCGCGAGCCGGTCCTCGCCGAAGAGGTCGGCGAGTCCGCTGCGGGTGACGTCGAAAAGCACTGGTGGAACTCCGAACGAGGGGGTGGGTGGCACAGGCGTCGGGGGGACAGACGCGATTATGCCGACGAGGGGAATACCCCGAGCGAACCGGAGGTTGCCTCCGTTACCACTCGCCATTGGGGATCTCCGGAAGGACAGTCATCATGAAGATCGGCATCATCGGAGCGGGCAACATCGGCGGCAACCTCACCCGGCGGCTCACCGCGCTCGGTCACGACGTCGCCGTCGCCAACTCCCGCGGCCCGCACACCCTGACCGCGCTCGCCGAGGAGACCGGAGCGACGCCCGTCCCCGTCGAGGAGGCCGCCCGGAACGCACAGGTCGTCGTCGTGACGATCCCGCTCAAGGCCGTCCCCGACCTGCCCGCGGGCTTCCTCGACGGCGCCGCCGAGGACGTCGCGGTCATCGACACCGGCAACTACTACCCGCAGCGCGACGGCAGGATCGCCGAGATCGAGGAAGGTCTCACCGAGAGCCGCTGGACGGAGCGGCAGATCGGCCACCCCGTCATCAAGGCCTTCAACGGCACGTACGCCCAGGACATCCTGGACGCGCCGCGCCCCCAGGGCGACCCCGGCCGCCTGACCCTGCCGGTGTCCGGCGACGACGAGGTGGCCAAGAAGGCCGTACGGGACCTCATCGACCAGCTCGGCTTCGACACCATGGACAACGGCGGCCAGGACGAGTCCTGGCGCCAGCAGCCCGGCACCCCCGTCTACGGCAACAGGGGCGGCGTCGAGGAGATCCGCGAGGCCCTGGCGGCCGCGTCGCCGGAGCGCACGGCCGAGTGGCGCGCCTGACGCGCCTGACACCCGCCCCCGGCCGCCGCCCCGACCAGAACCTGGAACCTGGAACCTAAGGCGTGGCCCAGTCCCGCAGCTCGTCCTCGCTGTCGAACGCGGCCACGTTCTTGTCCAGCGGTGACGACGAGTGCTGATGGATCGTCCACTTCGCCTGGATGCGCGGCTTGCCCGCGCGCACGTAGTCGGCGATCCACAGCCCGTCGCCCGCGTACGAGGTCGTGTCGCGGTTGAGCCAGAAATCGCGATTGCAGTACAGCAGGACGCGGTGGTCGGGCCGCAACCGCTTCACCTCACGAATGAACCGGTCCTTCTCCGCGTTGGTGGCCGCCGTCCCGTCCCCCGTACGTTCCCAGTCCACCGCCAGCAGGTCCCCCGCCTTCTCGGGTGCCTTGCTCACGAAGTACGCCGCCTGGGCCGTGATGTTCCCCGGCCACAGGAAGTGGTAGTAGCCGACCACGCAGCCGCCGTCGCGGGCGCGCTTCGTCTGGGCGGACAGTTTCGGGTTGACATACGAACGACCCTCCGTCGCCTTTATGAAGACGAAGGAGAGGCCGTCCGTGTCGAAGGTCGTCTGGTGCGAACTGACGTCGATGCCACGGATCATGGGCGCCTCCGGAGATGGCGGGAGTCAGGTTCCTGAACTGCCCCTTTGGTGCCCGGTGTCAGCAACGGCCAACCGTCAACCGTCAATGGTTCAACGGAAGATCCCCGTGTGCCCCAGCGAGTAGCGGCCCGGCTGGGGGTAGACCGCGAGGCCGTGCGGGCCGCTGCCGACCGGGATGCGGGCCAGCTGGACCCCGGTGCGGGTGTCGATGGCGTACACCTCGGAGTCGTAACGTCCGGAGAGCCAGAGGGTGTTGCCGTCCGACGAGACGCCGCCCATGTCGGGGCTGCCGCCCTGCGGGAGCTTCCACTTCTTGGTGAGCTTGTTCTTGGGGAAGTCGAAGACGGAGATGGTGCCCTCGCCACGGTTGGAGATGTACATCTCCTTGGAGTCGCGGCTCACGTAGAGGCCGTGGCAGCCCTTGCCGGTGCGCAGCAGCTTCGGTTTCGTGAACTTCTTGCCGTCGAGGACCCACATGCCGTGCGCCATCATGTCGGCGATGTAGAAGGTCTTGCCGTCCGGGGACATCTTCACGTCCTGCGGCATGGCGCCCTTGAAGGGGATCTTCTGCTGGCCGACGACCTCCATCCGCTCCGTGTCGACCTTGAGGAGTTCGCCGGAGAACTCGCAGGACACGATGAAGTAGCGGCCGTCCATGGAGAAATCGGCGTGGTTGACGCCCGCGCAGGTCACCGGGACGGTCTTGACGCGGTTCATGGTCTTCGGGTCGCGGAAGACGAGCTCGCGGTCCATGGAGGCCATCACGATGGCGTGCTTGCCGTTCGGCGTGAAATAGAGGTTGTACGGGTCGGAGACCTCGACCGTGCGGCCGCTCTTGCCGGTGACGGGGTCGATGGCGGTGAGGCTGTCGCCGAGGTCGTTGTTGACCCAGAGCGTCTTCATGTCCCAGGAGGGGACGACGTGCTGGGGCTGGTTGCCGACCTTGATGGTCTTGACGACCTCGTACTTGTCGGGGTCGATGACCGACACGGTGTTGGAGTTGGTGTTGGGCACGTAGATGCGGTTGAGGAACTTCTTCACCACGGGCTGGAGGGCGTTCGGCCGGTCGGCGGCGTAGGCGTCCTTGGGGTCGAGGACGGGCGGCATGCCGGGCAGGCCGGGTGCCGTCTTCGGCTTGGCGGGCTTGCGCACGCCCTCGGTGCCGAGCGCTTCGTCGGCGTGCTGGTCACTCCCGCAGCCGGCGAGGACGGCGAGCACGGCACCGGCGGCGAGGGCGGCGGCGGTGCGCCTGGTGAGGCTGCGCCGCGGGGTGGGTTCCGGGTTCAGGGACATCAGGTCAGCAGCTCCGTGGTCGTGACCGCGCGCAGGCCGCGGCGTTCCAGTTCTGTCAGGACGGCGGGGAGCGCGGCGACCGTGTCCGCGTACCCGAAGTGGAGGCTCACCACGGACCCGGGGCGGATCTCGGCGGCGATCTTGCGGGTGACGGCCGGGGCGCCCGGCGAGGTGAAGTCGAGGGAGTCGACGTCGTACGAGAGGACGTGCGGGTAACCCGCCCGGCGGGCGAGACGTTCGACGAGGGGTGTCGCCGTCCGGGTGCGCGAGGGGCGGAACCAGGTGCCGATGGAGCCGGTGAGGCGGCGCAGGCGGTCCGCGCAGCCGGTGATCTCGGCGGTGGCCTCGGCTTCGGACATGGCGTTGATGTCCAGGTGGTGGTGGGTGTGGTTGCCCAGGTCGTGGCCGCCGTCGAGGATGCGGCGCGCCAGGTCGGGGTGGGCGTCGAGCCACGTGCCGACGGCGAGCACGGTGACCTTGGCGCCCGCTTTCTCCGCCTCGGTGAGCAGCGCCTTCGCGATGGCCGGATCGCCCTGGCCGTGGAAGGTGAGGGCGACCCGGGGGCGGGTGCGGGGGCCGTGGTCGAGCTGGGCGGGGTGGCCGGGGAAGCTGCGTGGGGCGGGGGCGGCGGCCAGGGCGGGGCGGGGGGCCTCGCCCGGGGGGCCGGGGGACCTGGACGCGGGTGGGCGGTCGGGGGCGGGGGCGGGGCCGGTCGCGGCGCACCCGGTGGTGAGCGCGCCCGCGGCGAGAAGGCCGACGCCCGCGCGCAGGGCTCTGCGGCGGTCGGTCTCGATCACCCGCCCATTTAATGGGTAAAACAGGTAAAAAATGCTGATTGCCCGCTTTGGCGCCGTTACGGGTCGGAGCTCCGGGCCCTCACCTTGCACTGGCGGGCCTTCGGTATCACCCCTCACAGCCGCCACTTAACCAGCGTTTACCAGGCAGGTGTCCCATCTCACCAAGGATTCACCTCTAAACTGTAGCTTTTTGCCCGCTATGTACGCATCTGGGCTTTTGGCTCGCCGACAGCCGTCTGTCATAGTCGGAGACACGACCCCCATTGACCCGGGCTCAGGTCGTCATCAGCGGCCGTGGATCACACCCCAAACATCCACGGCCCTTCACGAAGGCCCCCATCGCGCCGACCACGGCCGCCGGGGGCTTTCGCGTATCTGCGTCCTACCGCGTCCTACCGGCGCCACCCCGACGCCTTCTCAGCGGTCGGCGACCCGCATCTCGAACCACGTCGTCTTGCCGCGCGGCAGCAGGTCCACGCCCCACCGGTCGGACAGCTTGTCGACGAGGAACAGGCCGCGCCCGCTCAGGTCCATCTCGCGGACGGGCACCAGACAGGGCAGCCCGCGCGAGGGATCGCGGACCTCCACGCGGATCCAGCCCCGCCGCCGCTGCATGCGCAGGCCGAAGACGCGGGCGCCGGTGTGCCGGACGGCGTTCCCGACGAGTTCGGAGACGAGGAGGACGACATCCTCGGTGAGTTTCGGGGAGAGGCCCCAGTGGCGCAGGACGATGACCTGGGCGAGGCGGCGCGCGATGGCGGCGGACTCCGGGCGCGACGGCAGCGGAACCTCCGCATCCGTCGGATTACCGAACAACTCGAGCGCTTTGAGCGCGTGTTCGTCCTCTACCGCCGGCGACCAGCGTGCCGCGGTCGCACTGCCCTGCCGCCGCGGCCGTTCATGACCCTCCAGCCCCGCCATGCCACCATCATGGCCGCCCCGGGCGCCCTCCGTGGCCGTTCCGGCGGAATAAGCCCCCCGGAACCATCCATTCCGGGGGACCGTCTTGACATATGCCATTGGCAGTCCAGAGCCCTAAAAACGGCCCCGACCTGCGGTGACTTCCCGCTTACGGGTGATCACGCACCACCCCGGTCCAGCCGGACTTAAGGTTCTGTTAAGGCGTCCATAATCCGCCCCTTCGAGGGACGTGCTCACTGACGCACGTTCAACTGGGCCCCTTCAATGGCCAGTTCAGATGAACTTGGCCTTGCCCGGACCCTCCTCGACGAAGCTCCGCATGCCCCGCTGGCGGTCCTCCGTCGCGAACAGACCCGCGAACCACGTGCGTTCGATGGCGAGGCCCGTGTCGAGGTCGGTCTCCAGGCCCGCGTCGATCGACTCCTTGGCGGCGCGCAGCGCGATGGCCGGGCCCTGCGCGAGCCGCGCGGCCCACGCGTGCGCCTGCTCGTACACCTCGGCGGCGGGCACGACGCGGTCCACCAGGCCGATGGTGAGCGCCTCCTCGGCCTTCACGTGGCGGCCGGTGAAGATGAGGTCCTTGGCCTTGGACGGGCCGACGAGGCGGGCCAGGCGCTGGGTGCCGCCCGCGCCGGGGATGACGCCGAGCAGGATCTCCGGCTGGCCGAGCTTGGCGTTGTCGGCGGCGATGCGGAAGTCGGCGCAGAGGGCGAGCTCACAACCGCCGCCAAGGGCGTAGCCGTTGACGGCGGCGACGACGGGCTTGGGGATGCGGGCCACGGCCGTGAAGGACTCCTGGAGGGCGCCGGAGCGCACGACCATGGCCGCGTGGTCCATGGCCTGCATCTCCTTGATGTCCGCGCCCGCCGCGAACACCTTCTCGCCGCCGTAGATCACCACGGCGCGTACGTCGTCGCGCCGCGTCGCCTCCTCGGCGAGCTCCTTGAGGCGGTCCTGGGTGGCGATGTCCAGAGCGTTCATCGGGGGACGGTCGAGTCGGATCGTGCCGACGCCTGCGGCGACTTCGAGAGTTGCAGTCATGGCAGCAGGTTAACGGGGGCTAACGCACCGGGACCCGGTGCACTTGGTCACAGTGCGCCGGGTCCCGGGTACAGGGGTGGAGTGGGGCCTAGGCCTTCCACTCATCCCACGGCATGTTCCAGCCGTTGTAGCCGTTCTCCGGCTGGATCTTCTTGTCGGCGGAGTTCTTCACGACGACGAGGTCGCCGATCATCGAGTTCTCGAAGAACCAGCCCGCGGGCGTCTTCTTGCTGTAGCCGCCGCGCACGTCGCTCAGGCCTATGCAGCCGTGGCTGGCGTTGGTGTTGCCGAAGGCGCCGCCCGACCAGTAGTTGCCATGGATGAACGTGCCGGAGGTCGACAGGCGCATGGCGTGCGGTACGTCCTTGATGTCGTACTCGCCGCCGAAGCCGACGGTCTCGCCGTTCATCCGGGTCACCTGCAGCTTCTCGCTGATGACCATCTCACCGTTGTACGTGGTGGTGCCGGGGGCGCCCGCGGTGATCGGGATCTTCTTGACCTGCTTGCCGTCGCGGACGACCTTCATCTGGTGCGTCTTGACGTCGACGGTGGAGACCTGGCTGCGGCCGATCGTGAAGTTCACGGTCTTGACCTGCTTGCCGTAGACGCCCGGACGGCCCTCGACGCCGTCGAGGTTGAGCTTCACGGTGACCTTCGTGCCGGCCTTCCAGTACTTCTCCGGGCGGAAGTCCAGGCGGTCGTTGCCGAACCAGTGGCCCTCGACGGGCACGGACGGCTCGGTCTTGATCTCGATGGCCTTCTCGACGGCCTTCGGGTCGGTGATGCCCCGCGTGAAGTTCACCGAGAACGGCATCCCGACGCCGACCTTCGAGCCGTCCTCCGGGTTGAACTGGCCCATGAAGGTGTTCTTCGGAGTCAGCGTCGTGAAGGCGGTGTCCTTGGCGGACGCCCGGCCGTCGGAGTCCTTCGCCACCGCGTGGACCTTGTACTTCGTGGCGGCCGCGAGGTGGTGTGCGGGCTTCCAGCCCGCTCCGTCCGGGGTGATCTTCCCCGGGACCGGATTGCCCTTGCTGTCCTCGACCCTGACCTCGGAAAGCTTGCCCTTCGCGGCGCCTATCTTCAGCGCGCCGTTGGTGGCCACCGAGTCCGCGCCGTCCTTGGGGGCTATCGTCACGACGGCCGCGGAGGGGGCGTTCTTGCCCGCCTCGCCCTTGCCGTCACCGCCGGAGTCCGAGTCGCCCCCGCCGCATGCCGCGACGAACAGGAGCGCCGCCCCCGACGCCACCGCCGTCAGTCCTCTGGCGCCCCGCCGCCGTACGCGAATCCGCGCACCAACCGACGTCCCCGATATCGGTCGCCCGTTCAAGATGATGTCTCCCCTCGCCAGGCCTGATCCAGGCCCGCACCCCAGTGCACCTGCGCGTTTCGGACACGCGCAATCGTTAGATAACCACACGGCTCCTGGCGATGACTCCCCGCCAATGTCACCGTTCCGTTCCAACTGCCGAGGGGGTACGGGCGGACCATGATCACTGGGTGGTCCCCGGCCGGTCACCCGGGGATCACCTCGCGATCACCCGGCGGTTCAGCCGTTCTTCACCCAGTCCTTCCACTCCATGTTCCAGCCGCCGAGGCCGTTGTCGGGGGCGACTTTCTTGTCATTGCTGTTGACCACTTCGACGACGTCCCCGATGAGGCTCCGGTCGAAGAACCAGCCCGCGGGCGTCTTCGAGCTGCCGCCCTTCACGTCGCGCAGGCCCACACAGCCGTGGCTGACATTCGTGTTGCCAGGGGAGTCCGGGGACCAGTAATTGCCGTGCAGGAAGGTGCCGGAGTTCGTCAGGCGCATCGCGTGCGGCACGTCGGGGATGTCGTACTCGCCGCCGAAGCCGACGGTGCGGCTGTTCATGCGGGTCACCTCCAGCATCTCCGTCACCACCATCTTCCCGTTGTACGTGGTGGTCTTGGGGGCTCCCGCGGTGATCGGGACGGTGGAGAGGACCTCGCCGTCGCGGCGTACCTCCATGGTGTGGTCCGCGGCGTCGACCAGCGAGGTCTGGCTGCGGCCGACCGTGAACGTGAAGCTCTTGTCCTGCAGGCCGTACACCCCGGGTGCGGCCTGGACGTCGCGCAGCCGCAGGCCGACGGTGACCTCGGTGCCGGGCTTCCAGTACTTCTCGGGGCGGAAGTCGACGCGAGTATCGCCGAACCAGTGCGGGCGGATGTCGACCGCGGGGTGCGCGCTGACGTGGATGGCGCGCTGCACGGCCTCGCGGTTCTCGACCTCCCGGTTGAACTCCAGGGAGACGATCATCCCGGTGCCGACCGTGGAGCGGTTCTCCGGCGTGACGTACCCGGTGAAGCGCTCGTCGGGGACGTACGTACGGAAGGTGGTGTGCCGGGCCGTGCGGTGGCCGTGGCCGTCCAGGGCGACGGCGTCGACCTTGTAGGCGGCGGCGAGGGCCAGCGGCCCGTCGTCGAGGGGCCGCCAGGTGGTGCCGTCCTCGTCGATCCGCCCCGGCACGTCGAACTTCTGCGCGTCCTGCGTCCGGACGACCTTCACCGACTCCAGGCGACCGCCGGGAACCTTGACCTCGATGCGTTCGTCCGCCTTGATCCCCTTGCTGTCGTCACCGGGCGTCACCCGGATCGCGTCCGCGGGCGAGCGCGGCTTCCCCATGATTCCGTCGAGCCTGTCGGCGGAGCAGCCGGACGCCCCGGCCAGCAGGCCCGCCCATGTCACCGCCGCGGCCAGCGCGGCCCCTGCGCGCCGTGCGCGCCTCGCAACCTGTCTCACGTGGGTCCCAACGACCGTCCCCCTGCCGGGGAAACGTGAGTGCGACGCGCACGGTGGGCAGAACAGTGGGGAGGACGACGCATGGGGAGCCGCGGCCGGGACGCCGCACGCCCTTCTTCGCGCGTCGGCCGCCGGAGCCGCGGGAGGCGAGCAGGTGTCGAGCGCACCCGAACCAGGGGCAGTGCAGGAAGCGCGGGCGACGGGGCCGGGCACGACCGAGCGGCCCGCCCCCACAGTGAACGGGAGCAGGAGCAGGCGGGGCGCCCCGCCGCGCGCCGCTCCGACGCGACCGGTCTGGCCGGGGGCCCCGACGCCGCTCGGCGCCCGGTTCCGGGTGGGGCCCGACGGGGTCGCGGGCACCAACTTCGCGCTGTGGGCGGGCGGTGCGGAGGCGGTGGAGCTGTGCCTGTTCGACACCGACGGGGTCAGGGCCGTCGAGACGCGCTGCCCGCTGACCGAGCTGACGCACGAAATCTGGCACGGCTTCGTGCCGGGCGTCCGCCCCGGACAGCGGTACGGCTACCGCGTGCACGGCCGCTGGGACCCCTGGACGGGCGCCCGCTGGAACCCGGCGAAGCTGCTCCTCGATCCCTACGCGCGCGCGGTCGACGGCAGGCCGGGCAACGACTACGGGCGGCTGCCCCCCGAGGTGTACGGGCACGTGCGCGACTGGCCCCAGCAGCATGTGGCGGACACGGTCCGCGACGAGCGGGACTCGGCGCCGTACGTGCCCAAGGGCGTCGTCGTGCACGACGACGCGCCGGACGACGAGTGGACGGACGACCGGCGGCCCAAGACGCCGTGGGCGGACTCGGTCATCTACGAACTGCACGTGCGCGGCTTCACCAAGCTGCATCCGGGGGTTCCCGAGGAACTGCGCGGTACGTACGCGGGGTTGGCGCACCCGGCCGCGCTCGACCATCTCGTACGCCTCGGGGTGACGGCGGTGGAGCTGCTTCCGGTGCACCAGTTCGCGCACGAGGACCATCTGCTGCGCCGGGGCCTGCGCAACTACTGGGGCTACAACTCGATCGGCTACTTCGCCCCGCACGCGGCGTACGCGGCGTCCGGCACCACGGGCCAGCAGGTCGGCGAGTTCAAGCGGATGGTACGGGCGCTGCACGAGGCGGGCATCGAGGTCATCCTGGACGTGGTCTACAACCACACGGCGGAGGCCGGGGAGCTCGGCCCGATGCTGTCCCTGAAGGGCATCGACAACCGCGGCTACTACCGGCTGCGGCAGGGCGAGGCGCGGCGGTACGCGGACTACACGGGCTGCGGGAACACGTTGCAGGTCGTCCAGCCGCACGTGCTCCGCCTCATCACGGACTCCCTGCGGTACTGGGTGTCGGAGATGGGTGTGGACGGTTTCCGCTTCGACCTGGCGGCGGCGCTCGCGCGCTCCTTCCACGACGTCGACATGCTCTCGCCGTTCCTCGCGGTGATCGCGCAGGACCCCGTCCTGCGGCGCGTGAAGCTGATCGCCGAGCCGTGGGACGTGGGGTCGGGCGGCTATCAGGTGGGGGCCTTCCCGCCGCTGTGGACGGAGTGGAACGACCGGTACCGGGGGGCGGTGCGGGACTTCTGGCGGGGTGCGCTGCCGGACGTACGCGATCTGGGGTACCGGCTCTCGGGGTCGAGCGACCTGTACGCGTGGGGCGGGCGCAGGCCGTACGCGTCGGTGAACTTCGTGACGGCGCACGACGGCTTCACCCTGCGGGACCTGGTCAGTTACGAGCGCAAGCACAACGAGGCCAACGGCGAGGGCAACCGGGACGGCTCCGACGACAACCGGGCCTGGAACTGCGGCGCCGAGGGCGAGAGCGACGACGCGGACGTCACGGCGCTGCGGCGCAGGCAGCTGCGCAATCTGCTGACGACGCTGCTGCTCTCCACCGGTGTGCCGATGCTGGTCGCGGGCGACGAGATGGGCCGTACGCAGCGCGGCTCCAACAACGCGTACTGCCAGGACAACGAGATCAGCTGGGTCGACTGGGGGCTTCGGGACGAGCCGGGATGGCGGGAGCTGTACGCGCTCACCGCCCGGCTCATCGCGCTGCGGCACCGCCATCCGGTGCTGCGCAGACGGGCGTTCTTCTCCGGCCGGGCGCACTCCGCGGACGGGCTGCGGGACCTGGCCTGGTTCACGGCGGGCGGCACGGAGATGACGGAGGCCGACTGGTACGCGCCGACGGCGACGCTCGGCATGTATTTGTCGGGGCGCGACATACCGGGCCGTGACGTCCGGGGCGCGCCGATCGTCGACGACAGTTTCCTCGCGGTCCTGCACGCAGCGGCGGAGCCGACGGCGTTCGTGCTGCCGGGGCCGCCGTGGGCCGATGCGTACGAGGTCGTGGTGGACACCTCGGCGGAGGAGCAGGCCGTGCCGCCCGGGGCCGTGCACCGGGCGGGGGACGAGCTGACGGTGGCGGGGAGGTCGGTGGTGCTGCTGCGGGTCGTCGGCGGCTGACGGTGGCCCCGGCGGGGCCGCAATGATCAGTTCTGGTCTGTACCTGAGTCTTGCCCCGGCCCCGGGGGCGCACCAAGCTCACTTCATGGACCTGGAGTTGCGGCACCTGAAGACGATCCGGGCGATCGCCGACGCGGGCAGCCTGACCAAGGCCGCCACCGCGCTCGGGCTCGCCCAGCCCGCGCTGAGCGCGCAGTTGAAGCGGATCGAGCGCACCCTGGGCGGCGAGCTCTTCGAGCGTGGGCGGCACGGTGTGCGGGCCACCGCGCTCGGCGAGTTCGTGCTGGCCCGCGCCCGGGTCGTACTGCCCGCGGTCACCGGCCTCCGGGAAGAGGCGCAGCGGTTCGCGCGGACCTGGGAGGGCGGCGCGGGGTTCCGGCTCGGCGGCATCCACGGGCCGCTGCTCGGCGCCCTGGTGGACCGGCTCGCCGCGGCGTACCCGGGGGTGCCCGTGACGACCCACACCTCCTGGTCCGAGCGGGAGATCGCGGCCCGTACGGCGGCGGGCCGCCTGGACTTCGCGCTGGTGGGGACGTGCGGGGCGAGCGCGCCGCCCGAGGACGAGCTCCTGGTCTGGCGCGAGGTGGCCCGCGATCCCGTCTTCGTCATGCTGCCGACCGGCCACCCGCTTGCGGGACGGCAGGAGATCGATCTCGCGCTGCTCGCGGACGCGGCGTGGACGGACGTGCCGGGCGACGGCTGTTTCGCGGACTGCTTCTCCGCGGCGTGCGCGCGTGCGGGGTTCACGCCCTCGCGCGTGTACGAGACGGATGTGGCGTCGTGCGTGCATCTGGTGCAGGTGGGGCGGGCGGTGGGTCTGTGCCGGGCGACGTTCCCGCCGACGCCGGGCCTGGTGACCAGGCCGCTGGCGGGGGCGCCGCTGTACTGGCGGCATCTGCTCGGCTGGCATCCGGCGGCGCCGGCCCACGACACCGCGGCCGCCGTCTTCGCGCAGACCCGCGCCGCGCACGCGGAGGCGGCGGCGCGCAGCGAGAGCTACACGGCGTGGCTCTCGGCGCCTTCCATAACGCCGGGGTCGGGGATCGACTGACATCTGCTGGCGGGCAGTTGAGGCTTCTACGGTGTGGGGCGTTCCCTCCCCCTCGTCTCCCCATCTCCCCATCCCCCCGCCTCCCTCATCTCCCATCTCCCCGCCTTCCCCGGTACACCGAGGAGACCTCGTATGCTCCCCACCCATCACCGACGCGTCACCGCGGCGTGTGCCGCGGTGGCCGCGGCCGGTGCGCTGGTCCTCGCCGGTCTGCCCGGCTCCGCCTCCGCACAGGCCGACCCCGCCACCGCCCCGTCCCGCTCTGCCGCCCCGTCCCACTCCGCCGCCGAGAGCGCCGCCGTCGGCAGGACCTCTCCGGAAATCCTGCGGGCCATGCGGCGCGACCTCGGCCTCACGACGGCGCAGGCCAGGACTCGTCTGGTCAACGAGGCCGAGGCCGGCGCCGTCGCGGGGGCCCTGCGCAACGCGCTCGGCCGCGACTTCGCGGGCGCCTGGGTGCGCGGCGCCACCTCCGCGACGCTCACCGTGGCGACCACCGACGCCGCCGACGTGCCCGCGATCGAGGCGCGGGGCGCACGGGCCGAGGTGGTCGGGCACTCCGTCCGCCGACTCGACGCGGCCAAGGCCCGGCTGGACCGGGCGGCCCACAAGGCCAAGACGCGTGACGCGCCGGTCTGGTACGTCGACGTGCGCTCCAACGCGGTCGTGGTGCGGGCCGTGCACGCCTCGGCGGCGACGTCCCTCGTCTCCGCGGCGGGCGTGGACACCTCCCTCGTACGCGTCGTTCGGACCACGGAGCGGCCACGGCCGCTGTACGACCTGGTGGGCGGCGAGGCGTACTACATGGGAGGCCGCTGCTCCATCGGCTTCCCGATCACCAAGGGCAGCCAGCAGGGGTTCGCGACGGCGGGCCACTGCGGGCGCGCGGGCACCGCGACCAGCGGCTACAACCAGGTGGCCCAGGGCACGTTCCAGGCATCCATCTTCCCCGGCAGGGACATGGCCTGGGTCGCCACCAACTCCCAGTGGACCGCCACCCCGTACGTGAAGGGCCAGGGCGGGCAGCGGGTCGGCGTCGAGGGCTCCACACAGTCCCCGGTGGGTGCGTCGATCTGCCGTTCCGGCTCCACTACGGGGTGGCACTGCGGCACCATCTCGCAGCACAACACCAGCGTCACCTATCCCGAGGGCACCATCAGCGGCGTGACGCGGACGACCGTCTGCGCGGAGCCCGGCGACTCGGGCGGCTCCTTCATATCCGGGAGCCAGGCGCAGGGCGTCACCTCGGGCGGCTCGGGGAACTGCTCCAGCGGCGGCACGACGTTCCACCAGCCGATCAATCCGCTGCTCCAGCAGTACGAGCTGACGCTGAAGACCACGGGGGGCGGTGACCCCGGCCCCGGTGATCCCGATCCTGGCGGCACCTGGGCGGCGGGCAAGGTCTACGCCGCGGGTGACACGGTGACGTACGGCGGCGCCACGTATCGCTGCCTGCAGGGGCACCAGGCTCAGCCGGGCTGGGAGCCGCCTAACACGCCCGCGTTGTGGGAAGCGGTCTGATCGGTCGCCTGGTGGCTGCGGGCCGTGTGTGGCTGGTCGCGCAGTTCCCCGCGCCCCTTTCGGGGCACTCCCACCTCAGCCGAGAATTCCGCGGCTGTACGCCGTCGCCACCGCCGCCGCGCGGTCCTTGACGCCCAATTTGCCGTAGATATGGGTGAGATGCGTCTTGACCGTGGCCTCACTGATGAAGAGTTCCGCTGCGATGGCGCGGTTCGACGTGCCCTTGGCGACGAGTGCGAGCACCTCTCTCTCGCGGGTGCTCAGCGGTTCGTTGCCGGGGGCACGCACGCGTGAGACGAGGCGGGACGCGACGGCGGGCGAGAGAACCGTGCGCCCTTCGGCCGCCGCGCGCACGGCGGTGAACAGCTCGTCGCGCGGGGCGTCCTTGAGCAGATAGCCGGTCGCGCCCGCCTCGATCGCGGGGAGCGTGTCGGAGTCCGTGTCGTACGTGGTGAGGACCAGGACGCGGGAGCGGGCGCCGCGGCGGGTGAGCTCGGTGATCGCGTCGACGCCGTTGCCACCCGGCATGCGCAGGTCCATCAGGATGACGTCCGGGTCGAGCTCGGTGGCGAGGGCCACGGCCGCCACGCCGTTCGACGCCTCGCCGAGGACCTCGAAGCCGGGGGCGGACCGGAACATGCCGCGCAGGCCGTCGCGGACAACGGGGTGGTCGTCGACGACGAGGAGAGTGATCACTTCAGTGCTCATGGCGCACCAACGGTACGCGAGCCGACACCGCGGTGCCGCCGCCCGGTTCCGACTCCACGGTGAGCGCTCCCGCGATGCGTTCCGCGCGGGCCCGCATGCCGTCGAGGCCGAAGCCGCCGGACCCGGTGCGCGCCACCGTGGCGAGCGGGTCGAAGCCGCGGCCGTCGTCGCGGACGTCCAGGCTGACCTCGTCGCCCATGAAGGACAGGGTCACTCCGAGGCGGGTCGCGGCGGCGTGCCTCGCGGCGTTGGACAGAGCCTCCTGGACGATGCGCAGGAGGGTCGCCTCGATCTCGTCGTGGAGGTGTTCGGCGGTGCCGGTGAGCGTGAAGTCGGCGCGTACGCCGGTGCGTTCAGCCCACTCGGCGACGGTCTTCTTGAGCGCTTCGGGGAGCCGGTCGTTCTCCAGGGGCGCGGGCGACAGGTTGTGCACGGAGCGGCGGGCCTCGCCCAGGCTGTGCCGGGCGAGGTCGGCGGCCCGGTCCAGGTGTTCGCGGGCCAGCTCCTCGGGGGGGGGGGGCGCGGCGCCCGGGGGGGGTGGGTGCGGGCGAGGGTTTCGAGGCCGGTGGCGGTGGCGGGTCTCGCGCTCGCGCTGACGGTGCTCGACACGTACGCGGTACGTCATCT
>NZ_JBEYZK010000005.1:0-370411 GCF_040646035.1 Streptomyces sp. NPDC046465 | reverse complement strand
TTCACCGGCAAGATGCTCGACGAGCGCCTCGGCAAGATCACCTTCTGGACGCTGTTCATCGGCTTCCACGGCACGTTCCTCGTCCAGCACTGGCTCGGTACGGGCGGGATGCTCCGCCGGGTCCCCGACTATCTGGCGGTGGAGGGCTTCACCACGCTCAACACCGTGTCGACGATCTTCTCCTTCGTCCTCGGCCTGTCGTTCCTGCCGTTCTTCTACAACATCTGGAAGACCGCCAAGTACGGCAAGAAGATCGAGGTCGACGACCCGTGGGGCTACGGCCGCTCGCTGGAGTGGACGACCTCCTGCCCGCCGCCGCGGCACAACTTCGAGTCCCTGCCGCGCATCCGCTCGGAATCCCCCGCGTTCGACCTGCACCACCCCGAGATCGCGGCGGCCGAGCAGCGGGCCCTGCGGTGACGGCGATGGACGACGGAACCGTGCAGGTGCGGGCCTTCATCAACGAGGTCGAGGGCCATCTCCTCGTGGAGGCGGCCCGTGCCGACGGCCGTACGGCTGCCCAGCACTTCACCCGGCGGCTCCCCTGGCTGAGCGATACGCAGCGCGCCGAGGTCGAACAGCTCTACGCCGAGGAGCATCTGTCGCTCACCCGGCACAGCTGGCAGCACATCGCCCGCCGCGGGCACCAACTGCGCACCGAGTACGAGGAGACGTACCGCGTCCTGCGCCAACGCCTTCTCGTCCGGGGCCTGCTGGGGCTCGCCCTCGCCTCGTCGCTCGTGGCCCTGGTGGCGGGTTCCGTCCTGTAGCGGAACAGCGGAAGCCGCGCAGCCTCGTCAGCACCGCTACACCGACACTCTGCCAATGGGTGAATATGCCCGGCCGGGGCATAGGCGGATGTTCTGATACGTCTCCTTGTCGACGTTACCTCTGGAGTGACATGCGTACCCGTAACCTGCCCCTCGCTCTGAGCCTCGCTGCCCTCGCCCTGGCCGGTGGCGCCGGGAGTGCGGCCGCCATCGGCGACGACACCGGCACCCAGAGCGCCAGCGGAAACGGCGCCGGGCAGGCGTTCGGCAACAGCGCCACCCATGGCGCGCAGAGCCCTCAGCTCACCGCGGTCCAGGGCTCGCTGAACAAGGTCTGCGTCGGAATCCCCGTCAAGGCGAACGTCGGCGCCCTCGTGGGAATCCTCGTCCCGGTCGCGGTCCAGGACATCCCGATCCTCTCGGCGCCGCAGAACCAGCAGTGCACCGAGAACTCCACGCAGGCCAAGCAGGACGAGCCGCTGTCGCACATCGCCGAGGACATCTCGGCCCTCTCCGGCAACGGCACCGCCAACCGGTAGGAACTCCGCCTTCCAGGCTTCCAGGCACACGCGCAAGGCCCGGCACTCAGGTGCCGGGCCTTCCGTGCGCCGAAGGGGCCAGCCCTTCGGCCCGATACGGCTGGTCAGTTGTTCGCGCAGGTGTTGCCGGTGCCACCCGCTCAGGTCAACGGCCATGGGCCACCCGGCCTCGGACCCGGTTTTCATCGCCGGGGACGGAACTCCGCGGGTCGCAACCGGCGTCGTGAAGATCATGATGAACATGGACAGCACGACGCTCGGCGAGCTCTTCCAGGCCTGGGACGAGGTACGGGAGGAGTACCGGACCTCCCGCGACGACGGTTACGACCGCACGGTCCTCGACTGCGCGGCCCGTCTCGCCGACGACCCCGGCGGCGAGTCCGCGTACATATGGACGTTCGGCCTTGTCGTGATGTCCCCCTACGTCACCTGGCTGCCGGGCGAGGGTGTCGTCGACGCCACCACGGCGGCCCTTGCCGCCACCGACCGCGCGCTGCGGGACCGGCCGTGCGACCACGCCTCCCACCCGTACGAGAGCCATGACGGCGAGGACGACATGAACCTCACCGAACGGCTCTCCGAACTCGCCGACGACCAGGTCGAATGGCACGAGGACCGGCCCCGTGAGGAGTGGGGCTGTCCGCGCAATGTCGCCGGGTTCGCGCGGATCGCCCTGGACGTCGTCGAGCCGGGCTCGGTCACGGACGTCCCGCCGCGGCTGCCCGCGGAGGCCCAGGAGGCCATCCAGACACTGTCGGCGCTGCTGCACGGCTACCCGAAGCCGTGGACCGACATCGACGACGAGATCGCCTCGCAGGGCTGGAGCCTGTCCCGCGCGGAACCGGCGGACCGTGCCGGGCACCTGCTGGTGGTCCGGGCGGTGACCTGGTACGCCGTCTCCGGCATGGTGCGGACGAAGTCGGTGCTCGACGACCTGGTCGAGGCGGTGGAAAAGACGCTGCCGCACTTCGCCGGTGCGTCGTGCGCGCACACATGGCATGCCACCTTGCCCGACAGCGGCCCGGAGGCCGCCGAGGTCGGCGTCATCCTGAGCAGTCCCGGTGGCCGCGGGGTCTACGAGCGGGACCGTGCCGAGTCGGGGCGGGGCGCGCCCCTGGAGCACGTCGTGTGCCCGGTCTTCATGGCGGAGGTCGCGGAGAAGACGCTGTCGCTGCTGCGTGCGCGCCGCGAGGCGCTTTTCGGGGACCGTGACACCTCCCACGTCGACGCCGAGTATCTGCGCGCGGACGGGCGGCTGGACATCGAGAAGATCGTGCAACGGCTCGAACCGCGGAGCTGGAACGAGGAGTACGCCGACGATCTGAGCCTCTGGGCCGCTCGCCGGTACGAGGAGGCCGACGGCCGGGAACGTGCGGTGCTGCTCGTCACCGCCTACCAGGCGGCGGAGAACTCGTACCCGAGCCCGCCGCTCCCGGTCGTCCGGGGCATCCTCAAGACGATGCGCGCCGTCGCCGCCGCTCCCCGCCCGCAGGAGTGCGCACACGACGACGAGCACCCGAAGCTGCGCTACGCGGAGTTCCGCTACGGCATGGCGCACTTCTACGCGCCGGAGGAGTTCCCGCCGGTGGAGACGGACCGCAGCCCGGAGTCCTGGACCTGCCCACGATTCGCCGGGACGGTCGCCGAGCAGTGCGTCAGCAGCCTGGCAGGTCTCTACGAAGACGAGAGCGAGGACGGGGGCGAGGACGGGAGCGAGGGCGTCAGCCCTTGAACCTCAGCATGGCGTGCGCCGCCCTTCGCTCACGCCCTCGCTCGGACGGGGTGCGTCACCAGATCCGTACGCGCTCCGCACGGTCCAGCCACAGCCCGTCGCCCTCCGCCGTGCCGAACGCCTCGTGGAACTCGTCGAGGTTGCGGACGATGTTGGCGCGGAACTCCGGCGGCGAGTGCGGGTCGATCGTCAGGTACTGCTGCTCCTGCTCCTTGCGGCGCAGGGTGCGCCAGCAGTAGGCCCAGTTCATGAAGAGCCGCTGCGAGCCGGTGAGGCCGTCGTTCTCGGGCATCGGCGCGCCGTCGAGCGCGATGAGGTACGCGGTGTGGCCGATGGTCAGGCCGCCCAGGTCACCGATGTTCTCGCCGACGGTCAGCGAGCCGTTGACGAACTCGCCCGGGAGGTTGCGGGGCGAGAAGGCGTCGTACTGCTGGATGAGCGCCTTCGACTTCGCCTCGAAGGCGGTCTTGTCCGCGGCGGTCCACCAGTCGTTCAGGTTGCCCGCGCCGTCGTACTGCGCGCCCTGGTCGTCGAAGCCGTGGCCGATCTCGTGGCCGATGACCGAGCCGATGCCGCCGTAGTTCTCCGCCGGGTCGGCGTCCGGCGCGAAGAACGGCTTCTGCAGGATGCCCGCGGGGAAGCAGATCTCGTTGGTGCCCGGGTTGTAGTACGCGTTGACGGTCTGCGGCAGCATGAACCACTCGTCGCGGTCGACCGGCGAGCCGATCTTGGCGAGCTCCCGGTCGGACTCGAACGCGGACGCCGCCTGCGCGTTGGCGAGCAGGTCGTCGGCCGAGACCTGCAGCGCGGAGTAGTCGCGGAAGGTGTCGGGGTAGCCGATCTTGGGGCGGAACGTGGCGAGCTTCTCGTACGCCCGTTCCTTCGTCTCGTCGGTCATCCAGTCGAGGCGGGCGATCGACTGGCGGTAGGCCTCGAGGAGGTTGGCGACGAGGTCGTCCATCATCGCCTTGGACGACGGCGGGAAGTGCCGTGCGACGTACTCCTTGCCGACGGCCTCGCCCATGGCGCCCTCGACGAGGGCGACGGCGCGCTTCCAGCGGGCGCGCAGCTCCGGGGTGCCGTTGAGGGTGCGGCCGTAGAACTCGAAGTTGTTGCGTACAAAGTCGTCCGTCAGGTACGGCGCGCAGGAGCGCAGTACGCGCGTGAGCGCCCAGTCCCGCCACTGCTCGATCGGCACCTCGGCGAGGACCGTGGAGAGGTGGGCGAGGTAGGACGGCTGGCGGACGCAGGTCTCCGCGATGGTGGCGTCCGAGCCGCCGAGCCCGGTGACGAAGCCGCGCCAGTCGAACTCCGGCGCGAGCGTGGTCAGTTCGTCGAGGGTGGTGAGGTTGTAGGTCTTCAGTACGTCACGGGTCTCGGCCCGCTCCCAGTGTCCCGCCGCGAGCTTCGTCTCCAGCGCGAGAACCGTGCGCGCGGCGCCGGCCGGGTCCTCGTGCTTGCCGAGGGCGAGGAGCTCGGTGAGGTGGGCGAGGTACTTCTCGCGGATCTCGGCGAACTTCTCTTCGCGGTAGTACGACTCGTCGGGCAGGCCGAGCCCGCCCTGGAGGAGATTGAAGAGGTAGCGGTCGGAGTCGCGGTCGTCCGAGTCGATGTACGAGCCGAAGAGGCCGGAGCCGCCGATCCGCTCGAAACGGCCGAGGAAGGCGGCGAGCTCCCGGGTGTCCCGCAGGGCCACCACCTCGTCGATCAAGGGCTGGGCGGGGGCGAGGCCGCGGGCCGCGATGGTCTCCTCGTCCATGAAGGAGGCGTACAGCGCGGCGATCTTCCGGGCGTCCTCGGAGGCCGCGCCGGGGTCGGCCGAGGCCTGCGCCGCCAGCTCCTGGATGATCGTCTTGACCTGCTGCTCCGCCGTGTCGGCCAGCTGCACGAAGGGGCCCCAGCTGGAGCGGTCCTCGGGGATCTTCTCGGTGTCCAGCCAGACGCCGTTGACGTGTCCGAAGAGATCGTCCTGCGGTCGGATCTCGGGGTTCATGCCCGGGCGGGCGTCATCCAGAATGCTCATCCAGGCAGCCTATGCGAGCGGCCGCCCCGACACGACGGCCATTATGGCGGTGACCGTGCGGAGTCACGGGAGCACGCCAACTCGCGCGCAAAACATCTCAATAGGAGAGATAAACTATTACGTCAATCTCGTACGCCTGTGACATCCATACACATGTGACACCCAGGAGAACATCCGTGACCGTAGCCTTCTCCCCCTCCGAGGATGCCACCACCTCCGAGGCGAGCGCCGCCCCCGAGGAAGCCATGTGGTCCGCGGAGCCCGACGCGGCAGAGCTGGTCGCCGAGGACGCCCGTGACTTCGGGGCGTACGCGCGCACCGGAGGCTGGGCCTTCGGTCTCAAGGTCGCCCGCAGCGTGCGGCCCGGCGGACAGGGCGCGGGCGAGACGCCGAAGGTCTCGGCCAAGGAGTTCGCCGAGCTGGCAGGCTGCTCGGCCGACCGCGTCATGCGCTACTACAAGGCCTGGGACAAGGCCGCCGACGACGGCATGGTCCCGCACTTCGAGGCGCTCTCCCCCGGCATGGACGTCGAACTCCCCGACGCCGACATCTGGTTGTCCTACTACACCGCCCGCTCCAGCGCCCTCACCCGGCGCGGCGAGGCGATCACCGAGGCAGCCGAGGCCGAGGGCATCCGGCCCACCAAGGCGCTGGAGGTCGCGGAGAACCCCACCGCCCTGCGCGCCGCGATCCTCGCCGACCCCGGCACCGCCGAAGCGGCCCGCAAGGCCCTGATGGACCGCCTCGACGAGGACCCGGCGCTGCGCACGGAGCTGGTCCGCGACATCGTCCGCGCCGATGACCTCAAGAAGGCCGTGGCGGCCGAGGCGAAGGCGGGCGACCGCGTCGACTACGTCCGCCAGATCGTGGAGAAGGGCCAGGTCAAGACCCCCGCGGGGCAGATGATCGACGCACCCGCCGAGCTGCGCGAGGAGGCCGAGCGCCACCTCTCCCTGATCGACGAGCTGGACAACGGCGAAGACTCCGGCGAGTGGGCGCGCGAGGCGTACGACACGGTCCGCGACATGGTGGCACAGACGGTTCAGGGCGACCCTGAGCTGCGGGTGCAGGAGCGGCGCGCGAAGTTCTACAGCAGCCTGCAGAAGGCGACGAAGGTCTTCGAAGAGCTGACGTTCGACGATGTGGACGAGATCGACGACATCTACGAGGACGACATGGTGCGGCGGCTCGAAGACCTCCAGCAGGCCATCGGCGCGTGCATCACCGCCCTCCAGACGGCGACCGCCCAGCAGGAGCAGGCCTCTTCCTGACGCTCTCCCCCCTCCCGGTCCGGACTCCGTCCCGTACGTCCCGTACGCCCCGAGGTTGATCACGGCCTCGTCCGTAGCACTCGAGTCGTACGCGATGACCCGCACCGGGAGGGATTCGCCGCCCCGGGCCCGGCTCGTAGGTTCTTGATCACGTCACTGTGCCGACTGATCGAGAGGCCTCGGATCCATGTACGTCAAGGCATTCGCCCCGGAGTACCAGGGCGAGCTGCGCTCGGAGCTGACCGTCAACTCCTCCTACGAGGAGGTCCGCGCCACCGCGGGCCGTGCCCTCTCCCGGGCGGGCGGCGCGGCCGAGCGGGCGCGGGCCACCCTCGCGCTCGCCGAGGCCAGCCGGCGGCTCGGCCTGGTCGACGACGCGGGCGCCGCCTGGCGGCAGAGCTACCGCGACGCGCGTGCCGCCGGGGACGGCGGGGCCATGGCCTGGGCGCTGTGGAGCGGCGGCACCCTGGCGCGGCAGTGCGGGGCACTGCCGCTCGCCCGGCGGCTGCTCGCGCACTCGGTCGAGCTGGCCACGGGCAGCGGCGACGACCTCGCGCACGGCTACGCGCTCGCGGGTCTCGCCGAGACGGGCCGCATCCAGGGCGACTACGCGGCCGTCGCCGCGCTCCACGAGGAGCTCCTCGAGCAGGGGCGGGCGCGCGGCGAGGCGCGGCACATGGTCTGGGCGATGACGGGGATAGCGCAGATGCACCGGAACTCCGGGGACCACGCGAAGGCCCTGGAACTGTTCGAGGAGTCGGTCCGCGTCGCCACCGACGCGGACGACGCGCGGGGCCGCGCCTGGTCGCTGCGGGGCGTGGCCGACGTGCTCTCGCTGCGGGGCGAGCCGGACCGGGCGCTGGCCCTGCTGTCCGAGGCCGAGGAGGTGTGCCGGGCCATGGACCTGGCGAGCGCGCTCGCCTACAACCACAAGATGCGCGGCAACGTCCTGTACCGGGCCGGGCGTTACGCGGCGGCCGAGGACACCTACGCCGTCGCGCTTGAGGAGTTCGACGCGATGAGTGAGCCGCGCGGTTCCGCGCTGTCCAGGCTCGGCCTGGCGAAGTGCCGGGCGCGGCTCGGGCGGGACAGGGAGGCGACACTCGCCGAACTGGCCGTGCTGGAGGCCGACTTCGGCCGCATGGGCCTGCGGCACGCGCGCGACATGGTGGTCGCCTTCCGCGCCGAGACGACGCCCGCCGCGACCGCTGCGACCGCTGCGACCGCCCTCAGCGTGTGAGCGTGATGCGGATTCCGACCGTGCCCTTCAGGCCGCGGCGGACCCTGCTGCCGAACAGGGTGAGGAAGCCGACGACCCCGTACTTGTGCAGGATCAGGGTGCGGTAGCGGGCCGTGTCGTCCGGCTCGCAGATCTCGGCGGTGGCGGGCACCTGCTCGCCCGTGGGCTTGCCCCGCCGGTCGCACGGTCCGACCATCACGTCCGCGCGCCTGCGGATCCGCTTCACCTTCCAGGAGTCCCCGGGCGTCCAGATGCCGAGCGCGCCGTCGTCCGCGACGACCCAGACGGGGCTCGGTACCAGGGTGCCGTCTTTCTTGTAGCTGCTGACCAGCAAGTACTTTCCGGTGCTGAGCCGCGTCAGCAGGGTATCGACCATGCCGCGAGTCTAGGTCCGGCCCAGTGGACGGACTCGGCGGGCGGGACGGAAGGACAGAAGGACAGATCACGTAACCCCTTATATTGGTTACATGGAACAGCCTCTGCCGTCCCCCGGCATGCCGATGACGTCCCGCAGCGGATCCACCTACCGCTTCGACCCCGGCACGCTCTGCCTGGAGCTGCTCACCACCGGCGGCCCCGGCGAGTTCCAGCGGTACGAGATACTGCACGCGCCCGGCGACCTGACCGCGTGGGCCGAGCGGTCGCGGCTGACGCCCACACCGGTGGTGGAGGTGTCCGACGCCGAGGTGACCGCCGCCCGGCGGCTGCGCGACGCCCTGTTCCGCGCGACGACCGCCCGAGCCCTCGACGGGCCGGCCGAACCGGCCGACGTCGACGTCATCAACGAAGCCGCCGCCCACCCGCCGCTGGCTCCCGCCGTCGCACCGGACGGCGGTCGCTGCTGGTCCGGCCCCGCCGATGGGACCCGCCTGCTCGCCACCGTGGCACGCGACGCCGTGGAGCTCCTGACCGGGCCGTTCGCGCACCGCATCCGGATGTGCTCGGCCGGAAACTGCTGCCTGATCTACGTCGACACCTCACGCCCCGGCCGCCGCCGCTGGTGCTCGATGGAGCACTGCGGCAACCGCAACAAGGTCAGGACGCTGCGCGCGCGCCGCTCCGACGAGGAGCGGGGATGAGCACCTCGGAACGCGTGGCAGGGACGCTGCGCCCCGTCGATCTGGCCCGCGCGGCCGGTCTCTCCCCGCAGCAGATCCGCAACTACGCCGACGCGGGCATCCTGCCGCCCGCCCCGCGCTCCCCGACCGGCTACCGCAGGTTCGACGCGGGACACCGGCAGGCCCTGCTCGTCTACCGCGCCCTGGTCCGCGGCCACGGTTCGGGCACGGCGCAGGAGGTCATGCGGGCCGTGCACGCCGGGGACGTGGAGCGGGCGCTGGCGCTGGTCGACGCCGGGCACGCCGTCCTGCACGATCAGCGGGGTGCGCTGCGGACGACGGGCGAAGCGCTGGAAGCCGTCGCGGAGGACGGACCCGAGGCCCCCGCCCTGCCGCGCTCGCGGCTGCGCATCGGAGAGGTGGCCGCCCACCTGGGCGTGCGCGCCTCGGCACTGCGGGTCTGGGAGGCCGCCGGACTCCTGACGCCGTCCCGCGATCCGGGCACGCACTACCGCTCGTATCTCCCCGCCGACGTCCGCGACGCACGCATCGTCCACATGCTCCGGCAGAGCCACTACCTGCTGCCGCAGATCCGCCCGGTCCTCGACGACCTGCGCCGCAGCGGCAGCGTCGGAGCGCTCCGCTCGGCGCTTGCGCAGCGCGAGACAGCACTGAACCAGCAGGCACGGGCGATGCTGGAGGGCGCGGCCCACCTGCACGGCTACCTCGCGGACCGGTCCGGGGCCGATGCCGGGGCCGGGTGAGCGATCGGCGTCAGACCTTCACCCACGGAGTCACGTCGGTCACCGCGGCCACCGGCAGCGGCCCGTAGAGGTGCGGGAACTCGACGCCGCCGGGCTTCGCGGCCTCGAAGCGCAGCGGCGCGGTCAGGCGTTCGCTGTCGATGGTGAGGACCACAAGGTCGTCCGGGCCCGCATAGTCCCCATAGAGGAACTCGGCCACGCCCCGCAGCTGCTCCGGCAGCGAGCAGTGGATGAAGCCCTCCTCGCTGAGCGTCTTCCCACGGGTCGACATCTCGTACGTCCCGGCCTCGCGGGCCGCGTCCCACAGGGCGCGCTCAGTGATGTGCAGCAGTAGCGTCATGGATCAACGGTAATCGGTACGGGTCAGGGCTGGACGGCCTCCAGGGCTTCGGCGAGAGCGGTGTGGAAGTAGGCGTGCTGCCGTGCGCTGGGCGGCAGTTCGGGGTTCCACGGCAGGGCGGGGACGCCGGGGCCGAAGACGTCGCCCAGCGGCGCCGCGTTGCCGCGCACGTCGGTGAGGACGAGGTCCGGCTCCAGTGCGGCCGCCGCCGCCCAGGTGGTGGTCGACCAGTTGGCGCCCTGCCCGGGGTCCGGGTCCACGAGGCCGACGCCGAAACCGGTGAGCGCGGCGAGGTCGGGCCAGGCGAACGGCCTGGCCAGGTGGACCGCGTCGGGGCCCGCCGGGGAGAGGGCGAGCACACGCGGCCGTGCGGGTCCCGCGGCCGCGGTGGTCAACCGGCGCTCGGCAGCGGCGAGTTCGGCGTCCGCCTCGGGGCGCGCCGGGGCGCCCAGGCTGCGCGCGAGTGCGGTGACGCGGTCCCGGATACCGGCGAGGCTGCGGCCGCCCCCGACATCGAGCACGACGAGCGGGACGTGCTCCTCCAGGTGCTTGGCGGCTTCCGGGTCGATGCCGTAGACCTGCCCGCCGCCGTAGGTGAGCGCCACGACCAGGTCGGGCGCGGCGGCGAGGAGGGCGTCCAGGTCGAGTGCGGGGCCGGCACCGAAGTAGGGCAGGCCCGTCGGGGGGAGGCTGCCCGTCTTGGCCGGGTCCGGCAGGGCCGGGTCGTCGTGCGCCGATCCGAAGAGGCCTGCGGGGCGTATGCCGTGGTCGTACAGTGCCGCGCCGGTCGGCACGTAGGCGACCGGCCGGGACGGGCGGCGCCCTGTCCTGACCAGGTGGTCCCGGTCGTCGGTGAACTCCCAGCCCCGGTCCATGCCTTGTGCCATGATGTCCGCCCCCTCCTGCCGTGCCGCGCCGTGGCCCGTCGTGCCGTGGCCGTCCCGGTGCTACCTGCCCGGGCGCACCCAGGAGTACACGGGGCCCATCACACGGCCGTCAGGCGTCCAGGCGTCGCCGGGTGAGCCAGGTGACGATCTCCGGATCGTGATGGTCGAAGAACTGCGACTCCCCGGTGTCAAGGGTGGTGATCTGGGCCATCTGATGGTCGGAGAGTTCGAAGTCGAAGATGTCGATGTTCTCCGCCATGCGTCCGGCGCGGACCGACTTGGGGATCGCGCCGATGCCGCGCTGGATCAGCCACCGGAGGACGACCTGTGCCACGGACTTGCCGTACTGCTTGCCGATCTCCCGCAGCAACGGCATGGCGAACAGGTCGTTCCTGCCCTCGGCGAAGCCGCCCCAGGACTGCATCTGGACGCCGTGCTCGCGCATGACGTCGTGGTCGGCGGCGCGCTGGAAGAACGGGTGGGTCTCGATCTGGTCGACCGCGGGCGTGACGCCGTTGTTGAGGGTGAGGTCGATCAGCCGGTCGGGGTAGAAGTTGGCGACGCCGATCGCCCTGGCGTGGCCCTCGCGGTGCAGGGCTTCCATGGCGCGCCACTGTCCGTACACGTCGCCGTAGGGCTGGTGCATCAAGTACAGGTCGAGGTGGTCGAGGCCCAGCTTGGCCAGCGACGTCTCGAAGGCGCGTCGTGTGCTGTCCTCGGCGGGAGCGTCCTGCACCCAGAGCTTGGCGGTGACGAACAGTTCCTCGCGCGGGATGCCGCTGCTCTTGATCGCCCAGCCGACGGCCTCCTCGTTGCCGAAGGCGGCGGCGGTGTCGATCAGCCGGTATCCGGCGGCGAGGGCTTCGGAGACGGCCTGCTCCGTCAGCTCCGGCGGGATCTGGTGGACACCGAAGCCGAGGAGCGGCATCTCGGTGCCGTTGTTCAGGGTGACGTACTCCATGGTGCTTCCTTCGCTGCCGCGAGCAGGGCCAGTCGGCGTCCACCGGCAAGTCCACTGTCGCCCGCCCTCCCCCACGGCGCCCGCCCGGACCGCCGACCGGGGTCCCGCGTGGTCGGCACCGCCCCCCGTATGGCGCAAGCGGCGCTCACGGGGGGGGCGGTCACGGAGAGGCGGTCACGGAGAGGGCGTCACTTCTTCGCACACAGTGCGGTGTCGACGAGCCGGTCGGTGCGGTCGTCGCGATCCTCCGAGGCCAGGTTGGTGGACCGCATGACGATGACCCCCTTCTTGCCCTTGTCGGTGAAGCCGTTGGCGTTCAGGTGGCCGAGGGTGGTCCCGCCGTGCCCCCAGGACCAGCCTCCGCAGCTGAGCCGCGTCCGGAAGATGCCCAGGCCCATCTCCGTCGCCACCTTCTCGCTCGCCTCCGGGGCGGGCACCGTCCTGAGCATCTGCGCCATCTGCCGCGGCGCGAGCAGTTTGCCGCCGAGGAGGCTCTGCCAGAAGCGCGTGAGGTCGTTCGACGTGGTGATGAGGTCGCCTGCCGAGCCGCCCCAGGTCATGCTCACCTCGGTGCTGTCGACCAAGCGGCCCCCGGGCTTGAACTGCTGGTAGCCCTTGGCATGCGGCTGAGGCAGCCCCGTGCGCGTGCCCGCGGAGAACGTGTGCTTCAGGCCGAGGGGCTCGATGATCCGCTCCCGCACCTCGTCGCTCCAGTGCTGCCCCGTCACCTTCTCGATGATCATCCCGACCAGGATGTAGCCGGTGTTGGAGTAGCTCCAGCCCTTGCCGGGCTCGAAGAGGGGCCGGTGGCGCACGGCCATGTCGACCAGCTCGCGGGGCTCGTAGCGGTCGAAGCGGTGCTTCTGGAACTCCGCCTCGTCGGTGATGGGCAGGCTATCGTCGTAGTCGGGCAGGCCGCTGGTGTGCTGCAGCAACTCGCGTACGGTGATCCGTCGGCCGTCGTTGCCGTTGGCGTCGACCACGCCGGGCAGCCACCGGTGGACGGTGTCGTTCAGGCGTATTCGGCCTTCGGCGACCAGTTGCAGCACGACGGTGGAGACGAAGGTCTTGGTGTTGCTGCCCATCCGGAAGTAGCCCTGGCGCGGGACCGGTTGTCCGGTCTCGCGGTCGGCGGTTCCGCTCCGCACGGAGTTGCGGTGCTTTCCGTCCACCAGAGTGGCCTCGGCGCCCACCACCCCGTCCTTGCGGACGATGTCGTCAAGGTCCCGCTGGAGGTCGGCCCGGCCGTAACCGGTGCGGTCGTGGTCGGACCCGGCCCACGCGGTGGAGACCGGCATCGCCAGCGTGGCCGCCACCGCGATCGCCGCCACCGAGCCGAGGGCGACCTTGCGGCGCACCGGGGCGGACCGGGGGTGGGCGGTGGCACGCATGGAGGACTTTCGCAGCTGCGTCATGGTGGTTACCTCACCTCGCTGGGAGTAGCTCGGAGTCACTCCACCAGCCGTGCGGATAACGGGAGTTGGAGTACCGAGCAAGTCGCCGGGCGGTTCGCTCGGCGCAAGATCATTCACCCATGCGAGGACAGCCGCACGCCATGGAGGTGCCCCCCTGACGGGAGGTACGGAGAACCCCACCCTGACAGGCAAGTCGCTGCCGGACGCTGTTCGAGAAATGCGCGAAGCTGGTGACCGAGCGCCGTCTGAGGCTGTCCCGCCAGGCGTCCGCTCAGACCCTCACCCGATCCACCGGAGGAATCCCCATGAGGATCAACCTGACCAGCGTCTTCGTCGACGACCAGGACAAGGCCCTGCGTTTCTACACGGACGTGCTGGGCTTTGTGAAGAAGGCCGAGGACCCGTCGGAAGGAGAACGCTGGCTCACCGTGGTCTCCCCGGACGAGCCCGACGGAACCGAGCTGCTGCTCGAACCGGACGGGCACCCCGCGGTGAAGCCGTACAAGTCGGCGCTCGTCGAGGACGGCATCCCGGCCGCGGCCTTCGCCGTGGACGACGTGCGGGCGGAGTTCGAGCGGCTGCGCGCGGCCGGTGTGCGCTTCACCCAGGAACCGGCGGAGATGGGTCCGGTCACCGTCGCGGTCCTGGACGACACGTGCGGCAATCTGATTCAGATCATGCACGGCGGGTAGGGCAGGCGCACGTCACCTCCGCAACCAGTGGCCCGCGCCCCATGCCCAGTCGGTGAACAGAGCCTCGTCCCCCAGCACTTCGACGCCGTCGGCCTCGGTGGGCCCGCGGCGCTGGTACAGGCGCAGCAGGAGGTCCGTGAGCGGGCCTCGTACGGCGGTGGCCGCCTTCGCGTGGGCGTGGGCCCAGGTGATCGGCTCCCCGGTGAGGTCGATCAGCCACTCCCCCATCCCTTCGGGGGCGTCCGTAGCATGGAGGTGGAGCGTGCGGCCGGGGCCGAGCAGCGCGCGCCGCGCGTCCTGCGTCTCGTACGCCTGGTTCAGGGCGCTGAACTCGATCCACTCGTCGAGACCGTCGAGCGCGACGTCCGCGTCGAGGGTGTACGTGCCGCCGACCGCTGCCGTCGCGTCGAAGCGGTGGACGACGGTTTCGTACGTCATGCGGCGGGCCCAGAAGAGCGGCGTGCCGCCCGGGGCCACCGTCCACACCTCGACGTCCGGGCCCGCCTCCCGAAGGGTGTCCGCGAATCGGGCGGCCCCTTCCGTGAGCCAGTCGGAGAGAGCGGGGATGTCGTCGTCCGCCTCGGGCGTCACATGGTTGACCTGCTCGTCGGGGACCGGTCCGGTGGCCCGGGTGCGTACGACCGTCTCGGCCCAGCGGTGCGTGCCGCCGACGTGGCGCAGCAGGTGCGCGAGGGTCCACCCGGGGCACCCCGGCACGGGCGCGGTGGCCTTCGCACCGGCGACGGCAGAGGTCAACTGGGCTGTCTGGTCGACGATTCGGTCGGCGTAACGGTCCTGGACCGCTCTGCGGCCGGGGCTGGGGCGCGTCATGTCGTCACGGTAGACCACGGGTTGCAGGATGCCGGGCACGAACCAGGGACTGATGAGGACCGAGGGGTGCGAGGGGGCGGGGCGCGTGGGCCGCTGGGGCGTCGGCCTGGAGGGCCGCGGGCTCTCGGTCATGCCGACGTCGCCAGGAACTGGGTCGCCGCGAGCTCTCCGTACAGCGGGTCCGCCGCGACCAGTTCGGCGTGCGTGCCCACCGCCCGTACCTTTCCCGCGTCCATCACCACGATCCGGTCCGCCATCGTCACCGTCGACAGACGGTGCGCCACGACCAGGACGGTGACCTCGCGGGACACCTCGTCCACCACGTCCCGCAGGGCCAGTTCGTTGACCGCGTCGAGCTGTGAGGTCGCCTCGTCGAGCAGCAGCAGGCGGGGCTTTCTGAGCAGGGCCCTGGCGATCGCCACCCGTTGCCGCTCGCCGCCGGACAGCTTGGAGCCCCGGTGGCCGACCACCGTGTCCAGGCCCTCCGGCAGCCGCTCGACGACGGCGTCGAGCCGTGCGCGTGCCAGAACGTCCCTGACCTCGGCGTCGGTGGCGTCCGGCGCCGCGAAGAGGAGGTTCTCGCCCAGGGTGCCCGCGAGGACGGGGGCGTCCTGCTCCACGTACCCGATGGCCGCCCGCAGTTCGGCGAGGGGCCATTCGCGCACGTCCCTGCCGTCGACCAGGATCCGGCCGCCCGTCACCTCGTAGAACCGCTCGATGAGGCCGAACACGGTGGTCTTGCCCGCGCCCGACGGTCCGACGAACGCGGTCATGCCCGGCCCCGGAACCTCGAAGTGCACGCCGTGATGCACGTACGGAAGGTCGTCGCGGTAGCGGAAGGTCACGTCCTCGAAGGTGACCGAAGCCGCGCCCGAAGGGGGCGCGGGACGGTGCGCGGCCCGTACCGGCTCCCCTGTTGATCCCCCTGCCTCCGTCCGCTCGGTCTCCAGGCGTTCGGCCCGCACGATGCGGGCGACCGCCGCCGACCCCACCTGGTACTGCGACGCCGCCTCGACCAGGCGCGACACCGGGTCGATCAGATAGAAGAGGAAGAGCAGGAACGCCACGAGCGTCGAGACGGATATCGCGCCCGACGCGACCCGCGCGCCGCCGATCCCGAGCACCGCGAGGAACGACACCTGCACCGCGAGACCCACCGCACTCCACGCCAGGGACTGCCATTTCGCCGAGCGCACCCCGTGCCGCCACGCTTCCTGCGCGGCCGCCTCCACCGCCGCCGCCTCGCGCTGCTCCGCGCCGGATGCCTTCAGCGTCCGGAAGGCGCCGAACGCCCGCTCCAGGGCGGTCGAGATGGTGCCCACCGCCTCCTGCGCCCGCTCCGTGGACCGGGCGATCTTTGGCATGACCAGGGAGACCGCGCCACCGATCAGCACGATCACCCCCATCGTCACGCCGAGCAGCACCGGGTCCATCAGCCCCATCATCACGATCGTCGCGAGGAAGGTGAGCCCGCCGGACGCGGCGGCCACCACGGACTGGGTCGTCACCGCCCGCAGCAGCGTCGTGTCCGAGGTGACGCGGGACATCAGGTCACCCGGCTGGGTCCGCTCCACCTCCGCGAGACGCAGCCGCAGCAGCCGCCCGATGAGGGTGCGCCGCGCCGCGAGCACGACGGACTCGGCGGTGCGCTCGAGGACGTACGCGCCGACGGACTCGATCGCCGTGCCGAGCAACACCAGGGCGGTGAGGAGCACCAGGACGCCGGTGATGGAGTCGTCGCTGCCGAGCCTGTCCACAAGGGACTTGGCCGCCAGCGGCTGCGCGAGGCCGGTCGCCGAGCCGATCAGCGTCAGGAAGGCGCCCAGCGCGACGGCTCCGCGGTGCGGCCTGAAGTGCCGGTACAGGGCGCGCCAGGTCTCTTTGGCGGGCAGTCGCTCCGGTGCGTCGGCGGCCTTGCCGGCCGACTCGGTTCCGGCGGGGGCGGGTCTTGGGGCGGGGGAAGCGTCGGTCACGTCCGGCAGGACGCGGTACGGCGAGATCCACCTGACTGACGCGGCACACAGGTTCCGTACGAGTGTCCGTATGGGTGTGCGACGCGCCACTCCCCCGTGTGATTCGGCTCCGCACTTCGGTACTCCGGCAACCGAAGAGGAGTTGGACAGTCAGCCGAGTTCCGTGCAGTGACGATTCTGCACGGGCGGCGGTGGAGGGCGCGAGCGGAGTGATGAGGGTGCGAGTACGGGACCTGGACGAGGACGCCGGGCGCTGTGAGCGGTCGGGGCGGGCAACCGGCGCGCTGGTCGGGCGGGGCGAGGAACTCGGGGCGCTGCGCGGCTTGCTCGCCCGGGGCAGGCTGGTCACCGTGGTCGGCGGGGCCGGCGTCGGCAAGAGCCTGCTCGCCGAGCACGCGGCCGTCGCGGCGGGCGGCTCGATGCCGGACGGCGTGGTGCGGGTGCGGTGGTGGGACGGGACTCCCGCGCGCCGACGGTCCGTCGCGGAGACGGTGGCCGATGCGATGGCCGACGTGGCCGGAGGGGCCGGAGGGGCCGGAGAGGCCGGGGCGTCGGTCGGTGTCGCGGAGTTGGTGGCGCGGCTCCGGTCCCGGCGGCTCCTCGTGGTCCTCGACGACTTCGATCCGGTGCGCGGCGCATGCGTACGGCTCGTCCGGGCGCTCCTCGACGACACGTCGGGGGTACGGGTCCTGGCCGCCGGGCGGCATCCACTGGGCCTCGGCGAGGAGGTGGTGCTGCGGCTCGGGCCGCTGAGCGTCGCGGGTCGCGGGAATGGCGGGGCCGACGAGACCGACGGCGGCGCGGAGCAGGCCGTGGGCCCCGCCGTGGCGCTGTTCCTGCAGCGGCTGCGTGCCGCCCGGCGCCACTCGGGCCAGGACGGCGGCCCCGCGTGCGAACGTGATGGCCCCGCCCGCGGCGACCACCCCGACGAGCTGCGCCTCGCGAGCGACATCTGCCGACGGCTCGAAGGCGTGCCGCTGGCCGTCGAGTTGGCGGCGGCCCAGGCCGCGCAGTATCCGCTGGCCCAGCTCGCGCGGATGCTGGAGTCCGCGCAGGGCTGGCTCGGCGTGGCCGACGCGCCGCTGCGCAGGCACCGTTCGCTGCGGGCCGCGGTGGGCGCGGGGTACGCGCTGTGCGGCACTGCGGAGCGGACCGTGTGGGCCCGGCTGAGCGTGTTCACCGGCGGCTTCGACGAGGACGCCGCCGCGTACGTGTGCTCGGGCGGCGGGGTCGACGCGCAGGACGTGCCCGCCACGCTGGCCCGTCTCGTCCTCGCCTCCGTCCTCGAACCCGTCGGCGACCCCGGCGGTGTCCTCACCCCCCGCTACCGGATGCCCGCCGCGGCCCGCGGCTTCGGCGCCGAACGGTTGCAGTCCGCCGGAGAGACGGCGTCGGCCCTCAGTCGGCATCTGCACTGGTACGGCCATGTCGCCTCCACCGCCCACCACTTGTGGAGCACCGGGATGCACGAGCGGGCCGCCTCGCTCGTACGTGACGACGAGGCCGAGCTCCGTGCCGCCCTCGCCCGGGAACCGAGCGGCTCCGACCAGGCGTCGGCGGCCCTCGCGCTCGCCGTCGACCTGTGGTTCTGGTGGGCGGTCTGCGGCCACGCCGACGAGGGGCGCTCCCTGCTGGGGCGGCTGCTGCCGCTCGCCCAGCCCGACGCCCGCAGGTCGGGGCAGGCCCTGTGGCTGTCCGGCTGGCTCGCCGTGTGCACCGACGCGCCGGAAGCCGCCGAACTGCTCGGCCAGGCCTGGCGCGTGGGCGTGCTCGCGGGTGACGACGCCACCGTCGGGCGCGTCTCGCACGTGCTCGGCGCACTCGCCCTTGAGGACGGCAGTACGGAACGGGCCATCGCCCATCTGCGGGAGGCCGCCGACACGATTCCGGTGCACGCGGAGCACGGCCCGGCCGCCGCCGTCAGCTGGGCACTGCTGGCCGTGGCGCAGGCCAGGGTGCGGCCCTCCGACGCGTGGCGCAGCGTGCGTCGCGCGTCGGCGGGCCCGCAGCCGCGGCACGACCTCTGGACCCGTTCCATGACGCAGTACGCGCAGGCCTTCGTCGACCATGTGCGCGGCCGCCGCAGCCGCGCCTGGCGCCGCGCCCACAAGGCGCTCGCCGGAGCCCTCGGCGTCGCGGGGGCGGCGAGGGCACTCGGGGCGGCGGGTACGGCCGTGGCCGGGCCGCCCGGCGCCGCACTCATCCACCAGCTCATCGCGGACATCGAGACGGGCCCGCCGTCGGCTTAGGCGGGGCACACCTCCCAAAGGGGCGAGGCGCCCCCCGAGCATGCCTCCGGCAGAAAGCGACGCAATCCGTACCGAAGTAGACTCGGAGACCTGCGAAAAAGGGAGAAAACATGTCGATCGGGCCAGGTCTTGCAGGGATGCCCGCAGAGGAATGGAAGATTCGAACCGGCGAAGGAAAGGAGTACGCCTTCGACACGGAGGAGGAAGCCCGTGACGCGCTCCCTGAATACGGCGAGGGAAGCACCCTCTGGAAGCGGAAGGTCTACCGCGGGATCGCCAATCTCACCATGTCCCCGGACGGCTGGACGCAGGTGAACTGACCTCTCCCCCTTCCCGCCCGGCCCTCACCGCACCCCCGCCCCTCACCGCACCCCCCGCCCCTCCAGCATCACCTGCCAGCCCGGCACGGCCCGCGTCGACGTCTCCGTCCGGGGCTGTGTCGCGCGGCGGCGGCCGCCGCGGCTGAAGAAGTCGGCGAGGGGCAGCGTCGCCGCGCCCACCGTGACCGCGTCAGGGCCGAGTCGGCCCAGTTCGACGGTGGCGCGGGCGGCGGGATGGCGCAGCGCGTACGCGCCGGTGTACCGCCGGACGGCGGGCAGCAGGTGCGGGCCCAGCTGGAGGCCCGCCCAGCCGCCGACGAGCACGCGCTCGGGGCCGAAGAGGTTGACGAGGTCGGAGATGCCCGCGCCGAGGTACTCGGCGGTCTCGTCGAGCACGGCGACGGCGACCGGATCCGGCGCGGTGCCGTCCTGCGGGTACGCGGCCCCCAGGAGGACGCTCACGGCGGTCTCCTCGTCGGCGCCGGGCGGCAGTATGCCGCCCTCTTCCTGCCAGCGCGCCAGGACGGCCTCGGCTCCCGCGTACGCCTCAAGGCAGCCCCGCGCGCCGCAGCGGCAGCGGCGGCCCCGGACGCTGACGGTCAGGTGGCCCCACTCGGCGGGGCCGCCCCGCGCGCCGCCGTGGATGACACCGCCGGTGACGACGCAGGCGCCGACGCCCGAGCCGATCAGCACGATGGCCGCGTCGCGCACGCCGCGTCCGCCGCCGAACCACATCTCGGCCTGGCCGAGGGCCCGCGCGCCGTTGTCGACGAAGTAGGCGGTGTCGGCGGGTAGTTCGACGGCCTCACGCAGGAGCCGTTCCAGCGGGACGGCGTCCCAGCCGATGGTCTGGCCGTGCACCACTGTGCTGCCGTCGTCGTCGCGGTCGACGATGCCGGGCACGCCCACCCCTACGCCGATCAGAGAGCCGTCCGGGGCGCCGGGCCCGATACCGGCCTCCGCCGTCACCTGCGCCACGCCTTCTCCGATGTGGCGGACGATGGTCGCGACGTCGTAGCCGGATTCGGTCAACGGGCGTTCCGTGCGGGCGAGTTCCGTGAGGCCCAGGTCGAAGGCCTCCACCCGGACGCGCGTCTCTCCGACGTCGACCCCGATGAGGCGGCCGCTCGACGGCGCGACGCGCAGCAGCGTGCGGGGGCGCCCGCCGTCGGACTCGACGCTGCCCGCCTCCTCCAGGAGACCGTCCGCGGTGAGCTCGGCGACGACGTTGCTCACGGAGCCCGAACTCAGGCCGGTCGCCGGTCCGAGCGCCTGGCGGCTCATCGGCCCGCCGAAATACAACCGTTGCAGTACCGAGGCGCGGTTGCCCACGCGCAGGTCGCGCACCGTTCGACTGCTCCGCTCGGCCATGTGGCTCCTCTCCGGTCGGCAACATACCCGTGCGCGACCCCTTGACGCGACTATCTCTCAGGTTTTAACTCACGTCCTAAATTAAGCCGTGAATTCGTTCGGACGCCGAACTCGGCGCGCTCCCATGCCCGTTCACATTCCCTGCCAACAACCACGAAAGGGACGGATCCGCCATGCGCAGACTCCGAGCTGTGGCGACTCTCGCCACCGTGACCGCTCTCACCGGTGCCACCCTCACGGCCTGCGGCGGCGGCACCGGCGGAGGCGGCGAGGGCAGCAACGCCTCGCCCAGGACGCTGACGTACTGGGCGTCCAACCAAGGACCGAACATCGCGGCGGACAAGAAGATCCTCACGCCCGAGCTGAAGAAGTTCGAGGAGGAGACCGGGATCGAGGTGAAGCTGGAGGTGATCCCCTGGTCCGACCTGCTCAACCGGATCCTGGCGGCGACCACTTCCGGCCAGGGCCCCGACGTCCTCAACATCGGCAACACCTGGTCGTCCTCGCTGCAGGCGTCCGGCGCCCTGCTGCCCTGGGACACGGAGAACTTCAAGGCGATCGGCGGCAAGGACCGCTTCGTCGACGCGGCGCTCGGCTCGACCGGCGCCGCGGGCAAGGACCCGGCAGCGGTGCCGCTGTACTCCCTGTCGTACGCCCTCTACTACAACAAAGCGATGTTCGAGGAGGCGGGGATCAGCAAGCCGCCGGCCACCTGGGACGAGCTGGTCGCCGACGGCAGGAAGCTCTCCAAGGGCGGCAAGTGGGCCCTGGGGGCCGAGGGTTCGAACCTGGTCAACAACATCCACCAGGCCTTCGCCCTCGGCAAACAGCACGGCGCCGACTTCTTCGACGCGCAGGGCAGGCCGACCTTCACCTCGCACGGTGCGGTGGCCGCCGTGAAGCAGTACGTCGACTTCATGGCCAAGGACAAGATCGTCGCGCCGGGCAACGCCGAGTACGCGCGGAACCAGTCGCTGCGGGACTTCGCCCAGGGCAAGACCGCGATGGTGCTCTGGCAGGCCGCCGCGACCACGTTCGAGGCCCAGGGCATGAAGCCCGACGAGTGGGGTGTCGCTCCCGTACCCGTGGCGTCGGGCAAGCCCGGCG
Source organism: Streptomyces sp. NPDC046465 (assembly GCF_040646035.1). Taxonomy (NCBI): domain Bacteria; kingdom Bacillati; phylum Actinomycetota; class Actinomycetes; order Kitasatosporales; family Streptomycetaceae; genus Streptomyces; species Streptomyces sp. NPDC046465. Next base: position 348,868 of record NZ_JBEYZK010000005.1, on the reverse strand, counting down.
TTGACCGGCGGGTCAACTCGATGGTCGCGGGCATCAACATGGCCGTCTTCAAGAACACCGACAACCTCGACGGTGCGCGCAAGTTCGTGAAGTTCATGACGAGCGACGCCGAGCAGGCCCACCTCAACAAGGCGTACGGATCGATCCCGCCGGTCGAAACGGCCCAGGAGGACGCCGCCTTCGACCGCGCCGACACCGCCGTGCTGCGCGACACGCTCCGCAAGAGCGCGGCGCCACTGCCGCAGGTGCCCAACGAGTCGCAGTTCGAGACGTCGGTGGGCACGGCCATCAAGAAGCTGTTCGCCGACGCGGCGGCCGGGCGGGCGGTGACCACGGAATCCGTGACGTCCGAGCTGTCCAAGGCCCAGCAGCAGATGCCGAAGAGCTGAGCGCTGTCCCATGACCACGCTCACCACACCGCCCAAGCCCGAGGAGCGGGCCGAGCCGCCCGCGGGCAGGCGTAGGCTACGTCTGCGCCTGCCCGCGCGCCTGCGCCGCGTCTCGCTCCCCTACCTCCTGCTGCTCCCCGCGCTGCTCCTCGAACTCGTCGTCCATCTCGTGCCGATGGCCGTCGGCATCGTGATGAGCTTCAAGGAACTCACCCAGTTCTTCATCCGCGACTGGGGCACGGCGCCGTGGACCGGCCTGGACAACTACAAGCTGTCGGTGGACTTCGACGCCCCGGTCGGCGAGGCGCTGCTGCACTCGTTCTTCGTCACCGTGGCGTTCACCGTCTTCTCCGTGGGCCTGTGCTGGCTCATCGGCACCGCGGCGGCGGTCTTCATGCAGGAGCACTTCCGCGGCCGCGGTCTGCTGCGGGCCGTCTTCCTCATCCCGTACGCGCTGCCGGTGTACGCCGCCGTCATCACCTGGTCGTTCATGTTCCAGCGCGACACGGGGCTGATCAACCACGTCGTCCACGACCAGCTGGGGCTCACCGACAGCCGCCCGTTCTGGCTGATCGGCGACAACAGCTTCATCGCCCTCCTTACCGTATCGGTGTGGAAGGGCTGGCCGTTCGCCTTCCTCATCGTCATGGCGGGGCTGCAGAACATTCCCAAGGAGCAGTACGAGGCGGCGGCGATCGACGGCGCGGGGATGTGGCAGCAGGTGCGGCGCATCACGCTGCCGTCGCTGCGGCCGGTGAACCAGGTCCTCGTCCTGGTGCTCTTCCTGTGGACGTTCAACGACTTCAACACGCCGTACGTCCTGTTCGGCAGGTCGGCGCCCGAGGCCGCCGACCTCATCTCCCTCCACATCTACCAGTCGTCGTTCGTCACCTGGAACTTCGGCACGGGCTCCGCCATGTCGGTCCTGCTGCTGCTCTTCCTGCTCCTGGTGACGGCCGGGTACCTCCTGGCGACCTCGCGGGGAAGGAAGGCCGCCGATGTCTAGCCGCTCGCCGATGGCCGCGCCACGTTCGTTCCTGTGGTCACGGCGGATCTTCCTGACGCTGCTCACCGGCTTCGTCCTGCTGCCCGTCTACGTGATGGTGAGCAGCTCCCTCAAACCGCTGCAGGACGTGTCCGGCTCGTTCCGCTGGATGCCGAGCGGGTTCACCGTGCGGCCGTACTTCGACATCTGGAAGACGGTGCCGCTGGCGGACTACTTCATGAACTCGCTGGTCGTGGCGGGCGCGGCGACGCTGTGCTCGGTGGTCATCGCGGTCTTCGCCGCGTACGCGGTCAGCCGGTACCGCTTCCGCGGCAGGCGGGTGTTCACCGTGACCGTCCTGTCCACGCAGATGTTCCCCGGCATCCTCTTCCTGCTGCCGCTCTTCCTCATCTACGTCAACGTCGGCAACGCCACGGGCATCGCGCTGTTCGGCTCGCGCGCCGGACTCATCCTCACCTACCTCACGTTCTCGCTGCCCTTCTCCATCTGGATGCTGATCGGCTACTTCGACTCGGTGCCGCGCGAGCTGGACGAAGCGGCGCTGGTCGACGGGTGCGGGCCGCTCGGCGCGCTGTTCCGTGTCGTGGTGCCCGCAGCGATCCCCGGCATCGTCGCGGTCGCCGTCTACGCCTTCATGACCGCCTGGGGAGAAGTGCTCTTCGCCTCGGTCATGACCAACGACACCACGCGCACCCTCGCCGTGGGCCTGCAGGGCTACGCCACGCAGAACGACGTGTACTGGAACCAGGTCATGGCCGCCTCGCTCGTCGTGAGCATCCCCGTCGTCGCCGGCTTCCTGCTGCTGCAGCGCTATCTCGTCGCCGGACTCACCGCCGGAGCCGTCAAGTGACCCGCCAAGTGACCCGTCAAGTGACACCTGCCGAAAGGAACTCCGTGACCGACCCCTCCTCCCTGGACCTCTCCGCGCTCCCGCAGGACTTCGCGTGGGGTGTGGCCACGTCGGCGTACCAGATCGAGGGCGCCGTCGACGAGGACGGCCGCTCGCCGTCGATCTGGGACACCTTCGCCCGCGTCCCGGGCGCGATCGACGGCGGCGACACCGGTGACGTGGCCTGTGACCACTACCACCGCTGGCCCGAGGACATCGCGCTGATGCGGGAGCTCGGCGTCGGCGCCTACCGCTTCTCGCTGGCCTGGCCCCGCGTGGTGCCCGGCGGCGACGGACCCGTCAACGCTGCGGGGCTCGACTTCTACGACCGGCTCGTCGACGCGCTCCTGGCGGCGGGCATCTCGCCGAGCGCGACGGTCTACCACTGGGACCTGCCGCAGGTGCTGCAGGACCGCGGGGGCTGGCCCGAGCGCGAGACAGCCGAGCACCTCGCGGCGTACGCCTCCGTGGTGGCCGAGCGGCTCGGCGACCGGGTCACCCACTGGGCCACGCTCAACGAGCCGCTCTGTTCCGCCTGGATCGGTCACCTGGAGGGCCGCATGGCACCGGGCCTGACCGATCTGACGGCGGCCGTACGCGCCTCCTACCACCTGCTGCTCGGGCACGGGCTCGCGGCGCAGGCGATCCGTGCGGCGGCACCCGGCGCGCAGGTCGGCATCGTCAACAACCTCTCGCCGGTGCGGCCCGCCTCGGACCGGCCCGAGGACATCGCCGCGGCCCGGCGCGCCGACGGGCACACCAACCGCTGGTGGCTTGACCCGCTGCACGGGCTCGGCTTCCCCGCCGACATGCGCGAGGTGTACGGCGTAGAACTCCCGGAACGAGCAGGCGACTTGTCGACCATCGCGCAGCCGCTCGACTGGCTGGGCCTCAACTACTACTTCCCGGCGATCGTCACCGACGACCCGGCGGGCCCCGCACCGTTCGCCCGCCAGGTCCACCGGCCCGAGGTCCGGCACACCGGCATGGACTGGGAGATCGACGCGGACGGCCTGGAGAGCCTCCTGATGCGGCTGACCGGCGAGTACGGGGCACGCAGGCTGTACGTCACCGAGAACGGCTCGGCCTACCCGGACGTCGTGCGCGCCGACGGCACGGTCGACGACGTGGAGCGCACCCAGTACCTGCGCGAGCACCTGACGGCATGCGCCCGCGCCGCCCGCCGGGGCGCCCCGCTGGCCGGCTACTTCGCGTGGTCGCTCCTCGACAACTTCGAGTGGGCCTACGGCTACGACAAGCGCTTCGGCCTGGTCCACGTCGACTACGCCACCCAGCGCCGCACGGTGAAGTCCAGCGGCCGCCACTACGCGGACCTCGTGCGGGCCCACCGCCTCGGGACCGCGCGGGCTGCCTGAGCGGGGGCGGGGTGCGGGCCGCGGGCTCAGGTCGATCACACGGTCACCCGTACGCGCTGTCGCCATGCGCGCGCGGCCTCACCTCGTCCGCATAACGTCCGGTTTGCCCCAGCTATCGGGGCTCCCCCGGCGAAGGAAGACCTCCCCCCATGCTGACGACGACCGTCCCCACAGCCATGCGACCTCCGCTCCACCGCACCGACCCGCTGATCCGCATCGTCACCCTGTTCCTTCTCTCCCTGCTGACCGCGGCGAGCGGATTCCTGGTCGCCCCGGGGCAGGCCCACGCCGCCCAGGCCCCGGCCGCTTCGGCTGTCGTGCTCGCGCCCTGCACCAGCGACGACGCCGCCGTCTGCATGATCCGGGAGATGACTCCGGAGGAGCGCGAGCAGGCGCGCGAGACCCGGATGCGCTACCACGGTCTGCTCGACGAGATGGAGTCCGTGGCCGCCGACATGCGGGCCTCGGGCGCCTCGGACGAGGAGATCGCGCGCAAGCTCGTGGACATGCGCAACGAAGCCAAGGACATCACGCGCGCGGGCATGTCGCCCGAGGCCGTGCAGGCCCTGGAGGCCCGCAACATGAAGAAGTACGGCAACCCGCTGGGCCCGACGGCGGACCAGCAGTTCGCGAAGTACGGCAGCTGGAGCGCGGTCATCGAGGCCGCCACCCGGAGCAGCGCGGCCGTGGACCAGGAGCTCGGCCTGGCACCGCGCGGCCGATGACTCGTCTGGCGGACTACGACCGGCACGGCCGGGTGTGGGACCTGGCCCCCGCGACGGGGCTCCTCTCCCCCGCACCCGGCGGCCCCTGCCACGGCTTCGTCCACCTGCCCGGGCACGACGAGCACGCGGCCGCAGCGCTGTACGCGGCGGGTCCCGAGGCCGGGACGCTCTGGCTGCAGTACGGGGCGCGCCGCTGGGACTGCGCGACGGTGACCGTGCGGCAGGCGGACCTGCCGAGCGGCGGCCGCCGGTTCACCGTCGAAGGCTCCGGCGGTTCCGGCGGCGGCCCTGAGTACGAGTTCGAACTCCCTTACCCCGCACCGGACACCGGCCCCTTCGACCCGGCCTACGACTGGGTCGACGCGCTCGCCGACGACTTCTTCCTCTGGGCGGCGGACCGCCTCGCCACCGACGAGTCCCGCCGCACGCTCCTGAACCACTTCCTGGCGGGCTTTCCGGCTCCCTGATTCCCGGCTCCCTGATTGCCGGGCCCGCCTCAGCGCGTGATCGCGCCGAGCAGCGCCTTGGCGCACAAGTCCCGCACCTGCTCCCGCGTCAGGTCCGGTTCCTGGAGCCACTCCAGGCAGACCGCCACCATGAACGCGAGCCAGCCCCGCACGGCAAGACGCACCGCGGGCAGGTCCTGGGTGATGTCGGCGGCGCCCGGGTCCGCGGCGAGAGCGGCGAGGATCTGGCGCTCCTGGGCGGCGAGGCCGTTGCGGTAGACCTCGCGGACCAGCGGGTCGCCCGCGGCCTCGGCCCGGTGGAAGGCGCGGAATCCCTGTGCGTGGCTCTCCACATAGCCGAGGAAGGCGTCGAGGCCGGTACTGATCTGCTCGTGCACCGGCAAGCCGGGCTCGGCCGCCGTCAGGCGCAGCATGCGCTCGCTCTCACGGTGCACGACGGCGGCGAAGAAGTCCCGTTTGGTCGGGAAGTAGTGGTACAGGAGGCCGCGCGAGACACCGGCGATCTCCGCGACCCGCTCGATCCACACGTCGTCGTAGGGCTTCTGTGCGAACAGCCGCGCCCCGACCGAAAGCAGCTGCTCACGCCGCTCCTCGGTGCTCAGTCTGCGGCGCGTGCGCTCCTGCTGGTTCGCGGCCATGCACGCACCTTACTTGACGCGAATTCAATAGCGGTACCAGACTGGGATCTCCTATTGAATCCACGTACAACAGGCCCAACGGGCCCGTCGGACAAGGGAGATGGGCACATGGCGCAGACGACGCGGTCCGCGGCGGCGAACAGTCCGGACGGGCCGGGCGCGCCCGGCCCCCTCCAGAAGGGTTTCCGCAGCGCCGAACTCGGCTGGCCCGAGCTGCACCGGATACCGCATCCGCCGCGCCGGCTGCCGCTCCTCGGCGACGTGCTCGGCGCCAATGTCCGGACACCGCTGCAGGATTCGATGAAGCTGGCCCGCCGGCTCGGCCCCATCTTCCGGCGCAAGGCGTTCGGCAAGGAGTTCGTCTTCGTGTGGGGCGCCGGTCTCGCCGCGGACATGGCCGACGAGTCGCGGTTCGCGAAGCACGTGGGCCTCGGCGTCGCCAACCTGCGCCCCGTCGCGGGCGACGGCCTCTTCACGGCGTACAACCACGAGCCCAACTGGCAACTGGCCCACGACATACTCGCGCCCGGGTTCAGCCGCGAGGCGATGGCGGGCTATCACCCGCTGATGCTGGACGTGGCACGCCGGCTGACGGCGCGCTGGGACGAGCGGGAGTCGGCGGGCCGGGCCGTGGACGTGCCGGGCGACATGACGAAGCTGACCCTCGAGACGATCGCCCGCACCGGTTTCGGGCACGACTTCGGCTCCTTCGAACGGTCCGCACCGCATCCCTTCGTGTCCGCGATGGTCGGCACCCTCTCCTTCGCCCAGCGGCGCAACGTCGTGCCGCCGCTGCTGACCCCGCTGCTGCTGCGCGGCGCCGACCGGCGCAACGACGCCGACATGGCCTACCTCAACCACACCGTCGACGCGGTGGTCGCCGCCCGCCGCGCCGCGCCCGGCCGGGGCGGCCACGGCGACCTGCTCGACCGCATGCTGGACGTCGCCCACCCCGACACCGGGGAACGGCTCACTCCGGAGAACATCCGCCGCCAGGTCATCACGTTCCTGGTCGCCGGGCACGAGACGACGTCCGGCGCCCTGTCGTTCGCGCTCCACTACCTTTCACGCAACCCGCGGGTGCTCGCCCGCGCGCGGGCCGAGGTCGACGAGGTCTGGGGCGCCGAGGACGAGCCCGCGTACGAGCAAGTGGCCAAGCTGCGCTATCTGCGGCGGGTGCTCGACGAGTCGCTGCGGCTCTGGCCGACCGCGCCGGGGTTCGCCCGCGAGGCACGCGAGGACACCGTCCTCGGAGGCGTCCATCCGATGCGCCGCGGCGCGTGGGCGCTGGTCCTCGCGACGATGCTGCACCGCGATCCGGCGGCGTGGGGCGAGCACCCCGAGGAGTTCGACCCCGACCGGTTCGCCCCTTCGGCCGTACGCGCCCGGCCCGCCCATGTCTTCAAGCCGTTCGGCACCGGCGCACGCGCCTGTATCGGCCGTCAGTTCGCCCTGCACGAGGCGACCCTGGTGCTCGGACTGCTCCTTCGCCGCTACGACCTGCACGCCGATCCCGGCTACCGGCTGCGCATCGCCGAGCGGCTCACCCTGATGCCGGACGGCCTCACGCTGCGGCTCACCCGCCGCGCCACGGGCGCGTAGAGCGCCGTTGTCAGACCCGTGCGCAAGAGTGGAGGTGGCATCCCGCGATGCCGTACACGCCACCCAGCGCAGAGGAGTCGCTCGACATGACCGGCACGACGTCCGAGGAACTGCTCGCCGCCCAGGCCTGCTTGCGTCTGCTGCACACCGCCCGCGCCGCGCTCTCCGACTCCGCGTCGGTCTCCCCGGTAGCCGCGGCGACGCTGCTTGCCGGGCCGATCGCGGAGGCGGACGAAGCACTGCGCCGCGCGGGCTTCGCGGGCAACGAGGCAGTGCTCATCGACCGGATCTACGACCTGGCACCGCCCCCGCGAACCGCCGACGGGGACACCCATTCCGGCCGGGTCCCGAAGACCCGGTCCTGCGCCCGAGAGGGGAGTCAGTCATGAGCGCGGACGACGGCAACGCCTCGTACGGCCACAAGGAGTTCAAGCGTTCCAAGAGCCACTTCGCGGACCGGATCACGGCGGACGGCGCCGACGGCTGGCCCGTCGAGGCGGGGCGCTACCGCCTGGTGGTGAGCCGGGCCTGCCCCTGGGCGGGCCGCTCGCTGGTCTCACGGCGGCTGCTCGGCCTGGAGAGCGCCCTCTCGCTGGGCGTCACCGACCCGATCCAGGACGACCGGAGCTGGCGGTTCACGCTGGACCCCGGCGACCGCGACCCGGTCCTCGGCATCCGCTTCCTGAGCGAGGCGTACGAGGCACGGGAGAGCGGCTATCCCGGAGGGGTCAGCGTCCCCGCGGTCGTCGACGAACCGAGCGGCAAGCTGGTCACGAACGATTACCAGCAGATCACGCTTGACTTCGCCACGGAGTGGACCGCCCTGCACCGCGAGGGGGCGCCCGACCTGTATCCCGAACCGCTGCGCGACGAGATCGACTCGGTGATGGAGGGCATCTTCCGCGACGTCAACAACGGCGTGTACCGCGCGGGCTTCGCCCCGGACCAGTCGACGTACGAATCCGCGTGCCGCGATGTCTTCCGCCGTCTCGAGCTCACCTCCGAACGCCTGGCGAGCCGCCGCTATCTCGTCGGGGACACCCTCACGGAGGCGGACATCCGCCTGTTCAGCACGCTGGTGCGGTTCGACGCCGTCTACCACGGCCACTTCAAGTGCAACGTACGGAAGCTGACCGAGGACCCGGTCCTGTGGGCGTATGCCCGCGATCTGTTCCAGACCCCGGGGTTCGGCGACACCATCGACTTCGACCACATCAAGCGCCACTACTACCAAGTGCACGCGGGCATCAACCCGACCGGCATCGTGCCGCTGGGCCCGGACCTCGCCGAGTGGCTGACGCCGCATCACCGGGAGGAGCTGGGCGGGCGGCCCTTCGGTGACGGCACACCGCCGGGGCCCGTGCCTGCCGGGGAGGAGGTGCCGGCCACCGGGCGGCCCTGAAGTCACCGCTCCTCCGCCCGGCCCGGGACCTGCTGCCAGGTGAACTGGTCGCCGCCCACCCAGCGCACCGCGTCCGGGTCGTCGAGGTCGTGCACGGTGATGCCCGCCATGGCGGCCGCGTCCAGGACGTCCGTGACGGTCTTCGCCTTGCCGACGACCTGGCCGTCGATCTCGACGATGCGGAAGGGCGGGTGCCCCGGCTGGACGCCGAGGACCGTGATACGGGGGTTTGCCATGTAAAAGTACGCTTCGGTCATGCCTGGAAGCCTTCCACGGTGACCGGGCGCGGCCACCTCGCCTGTCGGCCGCTCGGGCTACCCAACGCGTGGTTGTGACCCGGGGCCGAGCAGTTGTTTGATCAGCGGACCGGTCGCTCGCTTGGATGTCATGCGGCAGCACGAGGCTGCCCGGTGAGTCCTTCGAGGAGCGGCGGGGCATGGCGGGGAAGCGGTCGCTGGGGCGACGGTTCGGGTGGCTGTGGGCGGCGTACACGGTCAGCACGTTCGGGACGCGGCTGGCGTTCGACGCGTTCGCCATGATCGCGATCCTGACCCTTGACGCCGGGTCGGCGGAGGTGGCGGTGCTCGCGTCCGCGGGGCTCGCGGTGGGCGCGGCGGCGGCGATCCCGCTCGGGCCGTGGGTGGAGGTCCGGCGCAAGCGGCCCGTGATGGTGGCGATGGACCTGGTGCGGTGTGCGGCGCTGCTGAGCGTGCCAGTCGCCTTCGTGCTCGGCCTGCTCACCTTCGCGCAGCTCCTCGTCGTCTCGGTGGTGGTCGCCGCGGCCGACATCGGGTTCGGGGCGGCGAGCGGCGCGTATCTCAAGACGCTCGTGGCCCCGCAGGACCTGCTCGTCGCCAACGGCCGCTTCGAGTCGACGGCCTGGACGGCCACCATGCTGGGGCCGCCGCTCGGCGGGGCCGCGGTCGGCCTGTTCGGCCCGCTGTTGACCGTTGCGGCCGACGCCGTCAGCTATCTGCTCTCCGCGGTGGGCCTTTGGGCGATCGGCGGCAGCGGCGACGAGCAGACACCTCCCGTGCGCTCCGGGGAGGCGAGGCGGCTGCGCGCGGGAGATGTGCTCGAAGGCTGGCGGTTCATTCTGGGCAGCGCGGCTCTGCGGCCGCTGTTCCTCAACACCGTCCTGGTCAGCGGACTGATCATGGCAGCCTCGCCGCCGCTCGCCGTCCTCATGCTCGGCCCCCTCGGCTTCGCGCCCTGGCAGTACGGCCTCGCCTTCGCGCTGCCCTGCCTGGGCGGCCTCGTCGGCGCGCGGCTGTCCCGACGCCTCGTCGCCCGTTACGGGCAGCGCGCGGTCATGCTCGTGGCCGGCACGCTGCGCGCCTGCTGGTCCGTCGGGCTCGCCTTCGTACAGCCCGGCGCCGCCGGGCTCCTCCTCGTCGTGGCCGTGGAATTCGGGCTCATCACGTGCATGGGGGTCTTCAACCCGGTGTACGCCACGTACCGGCTTGCGCGGACCCCGGCGGACCGGGTCGCCCGCACCCTGTCCGCCTGGTCGGTCAGCAGCAAGGCCACCGTCGCCGCCATGACCGCGCTGTGGGGTCTGCTCGCCGGTCTCACCGGCCCCCGCACCGCCATCGCCGTCGCCGGTCTTCTCCTGCTCGCCACCCCGCTGCTGCTGCCCCGGGCCGACCGTTCGGCGCCGGAGGCAGTGCGCGTTCCCGCCCGTTAGGGCGTTCTGCGGAAGCGCCCTAGGCCAGCCGCTCGACCGCCTTGAGGGCCTGCCCCGCGCCGTCCTCCGCGGCCATGGTCCTGGCGAGGCCCGCGGCCGCCCGTCCGTACGTCTCCTCTCGCACCGCTCGCCCGAGCGCGTCCGCGAGACGGGGTGCGGTGAGGTCCTTGAAGGGGATGGGGTCGGTCGCCGCGCCGAGTGCGGCGAGGCGGCGGGCCCAGAAGGGCTGGTCCGCGGTGACCGGGACGGGGACGGCCGGGACGCCCGCGCGCAGCGCCGCCGCCGAGGTGCCCGCGCCCGCGTGGTGCACCACGGCCGCCACCCGGGGAAACAGCAGGGCGTGCGGCACCTCACCGATCGTCAGGACGTCGTCGCAGGACGCCGCGAGGCCGGCCCGGCCCGCCTGCAGCACGCCCCGCAGCCCGGCCGCGCGCAGCGCCCGCACCGCGAGCTCGCTCAGCCGCTCGCCGTCACCGCCCGCCATGCTGCCGAACCCGATGAACACCGGGGGCGGCCCGGCGCGCAAGAAGGCGTCGAGGTCCGGCGGCAGGCCGCTCGCCGGGTCGTGGTGCGGCCACCAGTTGCCGACGACGTCGAGCCCGGCCCGCCAGTCCGCGGGTCTCGGCACCACGGCGGGGCTGAATCCGTGCAGCACGGGCCACCCCGCCCGCTCCTGCCGGGCGCGGACTTGGCCCGGCGTGGCGGCGGGCAGCGAGAGGCGGGAGCGCAGATCGCGTACGGCGTCGGCGTAGACGCGGTCGACCATGCGCAGCGCGAGCCCGCCGAGAACGCGGTTCCCGAAGCCGCCGAGGGACCGCGCGGCCCCGACGACGGGCGGAAACGCCCGGGTGGGGTGCGCCGGTTGGAGGTACGCCCCGAGGGCCGGTATCTCCATCGCCTCGGACAGTTGCCAGCCGAGCGGCGCCGTCGTCGTGGAGAGCACCAACAGGTCGGCGCCGCGCACGGCCGCGTCGACGAGGCCGCCGCCGAGTGCGCGCACGAAGACCGCGGCGGCCCGCATGAGTTCCTTGCCCCCGTCCGCACGCTGTTGGTCGTCCGTATCGGCGGGCAGTTCGCGGAACTTCAGGCCCGCGGCTTCGACGAGCGGGGCGAACGTGCCGTGCGTGGCGAGCGCGACATCGTGTCCGGCTTCGCGCAGCCGGAAGCCGAGGCCGGTGTAGGGGGCGACATCGCCGTACGAACCGGCTGCGGCGATCAGAATGCGGGTCATCGGTTTCCTCCACCCTCAATCTCACCTTTAGGGTGAGGGTCACTCTCAGGCTCATGTCGAGCCTCCTGCTCATGCCGGGCCTCCTGGCTGCCCCGGGCCTCCGCGTTGGCGCGTACCGCCGTACGCAGATACGCGGCGAGCCCCGGCCGCTGCTGGGACGTCGGCACGACGAGGGCGAAGGCTCGCGGGTCGTCGGCGAAGTCGTCCGCGATGCGCAGGTGCATGTCGAGCGGGCACGGGGTGAACCAGCGGGCGAGGTGCTGCCGGTGCGCCTCGGCCAGGTCACGGGCCCGTGCGCCCGCCGCGGGCTCTGCGGCGTCGAAGGCGGCGAGCAGCTCCTGCCGCCACTGCGCGGCCTCGCCCATGAGCCGCGCCCAGTCCTCCTTCGAGTGCGTGGCGGCGCTCTCCATGGCTGCCCGGTGCCCCGCGCTGTCCTGCCACTTCAGCTCGGCCTCGGTCGCGTAGCTCAGGTCGAAGGTGATCTCACCGAACACCTCGGACCGCTCCCGAGGGCTGAGGCTCACTCCGGTCCGCTGGAGCTCCATGGCCCGTTCGGTGACCTCCGCGAGGCGCTCAAGATCGTCGATCTGCTCGCGCAGCGCCCGGTGCCTGGCCTTCAGCAGGCCGAGGGCGTCGGCCTGCGGACCCGTGAGAATCCCGGCCGTCTCATCGAGGGTGAACCCGAGCTCGCGGTAGAAGAGGATCTGTTGCAGCCGGGCCAGGTCGGCGTCGTTGTACAAGCGGTAGCCGCCGGGGCTGCGCTCGCCGGGCGTGAGCAGCCCGGCCCGGTCGTAGTGGTGCAGGGTGCGGACGGTGACGCCCGCGAATCCGGCGACCTGACCGACGGTGTAACTCATGGACCTCGCCTTTCGTCACCGCAAGCCTGCAGCCTGACGCGACGTGAGGGTCAACCGGGGGTGCCGAGGCAGGCTCTCAGATCAGCTGACGCAGCAGATGAGCACAGGCCGCCGCCTCGTCCATGTGCCGGGCGAGGGGGTGGTGCACGCCCCGTTCGTACGTTCCGACCTCCCACGCCCCGCCGTCGGCTCTGCGCAGATATACGAAGTCGGGTGGGGTGGGGGCCGGTTCATGGACGCCCTCGATCCAGTAGTAGCCGTCGGCCACGTGTGCGGCGCGCAGGGCTGCCGCTGCTTCTCGGACGTCCATGTCGCGATAGACCCTAGACCTTCGCCTGCTCCAGGTAGCCGTGCTCCAGCAGCCACTTCACATTGAGGCGCTGCCCCTCGCCCGGGTCCACGAAGGCCGGGTCCAGCTTGATCTGCTGTCCCTTCCCGGGCTGCTCGAACCACGGGGCGATGCTGCCCTGCCAGACGCGGAACGGCTTGATCACCTTGTAGACGTGGTAGTCGCAGGCGAAGGCGGCGTCGCGGGTGTTGAGGTTCTGCGGGGGCAGTGCGCGCTTCGCGTAGGAGTCCCCGGCGGGCGCGAGGTACCCGCCGTACTCCGAGCCGAAGCGGTCCAGCTTCTGGCCGCGCTCCAGGCGCTCGCGGTGCTTGTCGACCTTGCCGTTGACGGTGCCGAAGCCGTCGTTGGGCGGGTATTTCCAGCTGCCGCTTTCCGCGGGGCCCTCCCAGTACTCCTTGAGGAAGGCCTGCGGTGACAGCTTGCCCGTCCGCTTCCAGTTCTTCAGGAGCGGTCCGACGGGGCGCTGCCACTGCTTGGGGAGCCAGGCCGGGCCGAGCCGGGCGTCATCGTGAAACTCTCCCGTGCACGGGTCGTGCGCCGCGGCGGCGCTCACCGGGGGCGCCGGTGCGGCGGAGGCCGTGCTGACGGCGGGGGCGGCCGCTGTGGCGCCTGCGACGGCCAACGCGGCCAGGACAGTACGTATTCGGATCACATGGCTGTGGTCCACTCGGCAACTCCTCATGCGGGTGCGCGCGGTCGGGTCGGTCCGTGCTGACCGCACTGCGTATGCGGTCGACGTCAGGTGCGGCGCACACCGTATAAGAGCAGCGGCTCTCAGTGGTCAACTCGTCGGGAGGGACGCCCTCTGATGGCCGAAATCCCCCCGTAGCGGTCCTCCGACGCGCGGCCCGGCCGGTTCCACGGGCCCGCCCCGTGACACACATCGGACACGGCCCACGACACCCTTGCCCCTCCCATCATGTACGGGACACTGTGTCTGCCACATCCGTCACCACCGACGCACGAGGTGCAGGCATGACAGAGGTGCGGGCATGACCAGTGGAGCAGGGCCGACCACGGTTTTTGGCAGCGGCCACGGGCGGCGGCGGTTCATCGGCGCACTGACGGGAGTGGCCGCCGCGGGCGCGGTGTCGGCGGCGGCGGGCTGCGCCACGCCGACCGCGGCGGAACGAGAGCGCCCCGAGCGCGCCCACCGCGACACCGCCTCCTCCGCCGCCCACCGGCCGCGCCGCGAACGGCAGTTGTTCCTGGGTACATACACCTCCCAGGAGGGCGGCGGCGGGGGCATCGGCCTGGCGACGTACGACGACGTGACAGGACGCATCACCGGCACCGGCACGCTCACCGGCGTCCCCGACCCTTCCTATCTGGCGCTACACCCCTCGGGCCGCACCCTCTACGCCGTCAACGAGCGCGCGAAGGGCGGCGTGACCGCTGTCGCGCTCTCGCCGTCCGGCGACCACGAGGTCCTCGGCACCCGCGACACCGGGGGCGCGGGCCCCTGCCACCTCTCCGTGCACCCCGGCGGGCGGTGGCTGCTCAGCGCCAACTATTCCTCCGGCAGTGTGGCCGTCCACCCCGTCGAGGCGTCCGGCGCGCTGGGCGAGCGGACCGACCTGGTCGAGCACTCCGCGCCGCCGCCGGGGCCCGGCCAGCAGGGGCCGCACGCCCATCAGATCAGCACGGCCCCGGACGGCCGCCACGTACTCGCAGTCGACCTCGGCAACGACACCGTCTATACGTACCGCCTCGACGAGAAGGCGGGCACGCTCAGCCGCGTCTCGCACGTGACCGTGCGGCCGGGCGCGGGCCCCCGCCACCTCACCTTCCACCCTTCGGGCCGTTTCGCGTACCTCGCCAACGAAGTGGACGACACAGTCGTCGTCTGCGGATACGATCCCGCCACCGGCCGCCTCACCCCGGGCGAGCCGCAGGCGACGGGCTCCGGTGAAGGCACCAACTATCCGGCCCAGATCGTGGTGACGCGCGAGGGCCGCTTCGCCTTCCTCGCCAACCGGGGGCACAACAGCATCGCGCGGTACGCGATCGAGCGCGGCGGCGCCCGGCTGCGACTTCTGGACACGGTCTCCGTCGACGGCGACTTTCCGCGACAGCTCGCGCTCTCCCCGTCCGGGCGGCTCTTGTTCACCGCGAACCAGAAGTCGCATTCGGTGAGTGTCTTTCAGGTCGACGAGCGCACCGGAGATCTGCGCCTCACGGGCAAGCCGTTCAAGGCGCCGATCGCGGTATGCGCGCTGCCGCTCTGAGTGCAGCACTGCCGCGAGGCGTTCATTCGTACGTGCCCGTCGCTGCGGTCAGACGACCATGACCCGGCGCCCCCGCGTGTGACCGGCCTTGCTGTCGATGTGCGCGGCCGCCGCCTCGGCGAGCATGTACGACTTCTCGACCGGGATGTGCAGCTTTCCCCGCGAGATGAGGCCGGCGGCCTCGGCCAGCGCATCCGGCACGCTCCCGGCCACGCCGGAGAAGCGGACACCGAGGTCCGGTGCGCCGAGATCGGCGATGGAGATCACCTTCCGCGGGTCCCCGGTCAGCTCGACGAGCTCGCGGATCACGCCGGACCCGGACAGATCGAGAGCCGCGTCGACCTGACCGAGGTGCCGCACGCGCTCGACCCAGCCCTCGCCGTACGTCGTGGCGACGGCCCCCAGGCCGCGCAGATAGTCCTGGTTCGCGGCTCCGGCCGTGCCGATCACGGAGATGCCGCGCTCGCGGGCGATCTGCAGCACAGCCGATCCGACTCCCCCGGCCGCGCCGCTGACCAGCAGTGTCTGTCCGGGGCGCACACCGGTCTCGCGGATGATGCGCAGCGCGGTCTCCACCACGGAGGGGTACCCGGCCGCCTCTTCGAACGTCAGGCCCTCGGGCATGCGGGCCCAGGCCGAGAGGACGGCGAACTCGGCGTAGGTGCTCGCCCCTTCGCCGAACACGTGGTCGCCGACCGCGACCCCTTCGACACCCTCACCGACCTCGTCCACCACTCCCGCGGCATCCTGCCCCACGCCGGAGGGCAACTTCGTGGGATGCGCACCCAGGACCTGGCCTTCGCGGACCCGCCAGTCGACGGGGTTCACGCCCGCCGCCCGTACGGCGATGCGTATGTGGCCGGGGCCCGCGTGGGGCTCCTCGGCGTCGATGAGGTGCAGGACATCGGGGCCGCCGAACTCGGCGAAGCTCACTTTCTTCATGCCGCTGAACATAACACTAACGGTTAGTGTTTAACAACGGTTACGGTTTTGCAGCTGATAGCATCACGGCATGACCGAGCCGCCAGGCCGCCGTGAGCGCAAGAAGGCCGCGACCCGTCAGAAGATCGCCGACACCGCCCTGCGGCTCTTCCTGGAACGCGGGTACGACGCAGTGGGCATCCGTGACGTGGCCGCCGAGGCCGACGTCGCCGTCACCACGCTGTTCTCCCACTTCGCCTCGAAAGAGGCGCTGGTGTTCGAGCAGGACGAGGACTTCGAGCACCGCCTCGCGCAGGCGGTCGCCGACCGAGCTCCGGACGAGCCGCTCATCCCCGCGCTGCGCCACGAGATGCGGGCCCTGGTCCGCCACTGCACGGCGGACGGCTCGGCCCCGATCTGGCGCATGATCGACGCATGCTCCGACCTGCGGGAGTACGAGGAGTCGATGAGGCTGCGCCATGCTCAGTCGCTGGCCACGGCCATCGCCGCCGATCTCGGCCTCCCGCAGCCCACGACGGCCTGCCGGACGATCGCGAGGTTCGTGGTCGACGCCCATTCACTGGCCCGCGAGTCGGCCGATCCTGACGCCGCGGTGGACGAGGTCTTCCGGATGATCGAGGCCGCCTGGGGCGTCACCGGCCTCTGACGCGACGTCCGGCACAGGCCCTAGGCGAACAGCTCGTACCGGAAGGGGTCATCGGCCTGACGGGTCGCCATGCCCGCTCCGGCGACCGCCGCGACGATCGACAGGCCGTACCCGGCCATGTAGTCGACCGTGCTGATCTCCCCGGACCGGGAGCGCACGATGACGTACGCGGGCCCGGCGGCACACAGCAGCATCGCGTCGCCCCCTCAGTAGGAGTAGCCGAGCGGGCTGGTGACGTGGTGGTCGAACATCAGCAGCGACGCCGCCCAGCGGAGGCCGGGCAGCGGAGGCCGGGCGTACGAACAAGGGCGTACGGGCAGGGGCGTACGGGCAGGGGCGTACGGGCATGGGCGTACGGCGCTTTCAGGTGCGGGGGCGCCGCTGGCCCACCCCCGCACCCTCGCCCGCGCCGTGGCGTCAGTTGGAGGTCAGGCCACCGTCCACGGCCAGGGCCGTCCCCGTGGAGAACGAGGCGCGGTCGCTGCACAGCCACAGGGCCGCCTGCGCGATCTCGACCGGCTCGGCCATGCGCTTCTGCATCTGACGGGCGACGAAGGCCTGTTCCAGCTCCGGCCGCGCCTCGACCACCTGGCTGATCATTTCGGTGCGCGTGGTGCCGACGACGAGCGTATTGATACGGATGTCGTGCGCGGCGTACTCGGCCGCGGCGGCCCTGGTCATGCCGAGCACCGCGTGCTTCGCGGCGACGTAGGGCACGGGGGCGCCGGTGGCCACCATCGCCGCGGTGCTCGCCGTGTTGACGATCGCGCCCTTGCCCGCTTCGAGCATCACCGGGATCTGGGAGCGCAGGCAGTTCCAGGTGCCGCGTACGTTGATGTCCATCGTTCGGTCGAAGACGTGACGGTCGAGCTCGTGCAGCGGTGCCAGCTGATCCCCGGCGTACCCCGCGTTGTTGAACGCCGCGTCCAGCGCGCCGAAGTGCTCGCGCGTCGCGTCGACCGCGCGCTGCACATCATCGGCGACCGAGACGTCGCCCGCGCTGACCGCCGCCCGGCCGCCCGAGTCGTTGATCTCCTTGGCGATGCGGGTCAGCGCGTCCTCGCGGCGGGCCATGAGCAGGACCGCTGCCCCCTCCGCGGCGAACAGCCGCGCGGCCGCCTCACCGATCCCGCTCGACGCACCCGTGATCATGACGGCCTTGCCGGCCAGCAGTCCATTCGTTTCGGTCATGGCGTGAGTAAAGCCCCTGCGGCCCGGGTCCGCACCCCTCAATGATCATGAGATCTCCCACAGTAGAGGGATTCGCCGGGTGGGTGGCTTCCTCTCGATAGGGTGCACGGTGTGATCAACTCATCTACTGCCAACGCCAGTACGAGCTTGAACGACACCGAGGTCGCGGCGGCCGGGGCGGGCGCGGGCGCCGACGTGGTGCGCGCCATGTACGGCCGACAGCTCACCCGCATCGACAAGGGCGCCGGGGACTTCGCCACCGCCGCCGACGTGGCGGCCGAGGAGGCGATCCTCGACGTCATCCGGACCGCCCGGCCCGACGACGCGGTGCTCGGCGAGGAAGGCGGACAGCAAGGGTCCGCCGACGCCGCGCGCCGATGGCTGGTGGATCCGTTGTGCGGCACCTTGAACTACGCCGCCGGAAACATGCTGGTGGGCGTCAACGTGGCGCTGCGCGACGGTCCCGCGGCGGTGGCCGATCCGTTCAGCGGCGAGGTCTTCATCACCGACGGCGAGAGCGCCAGGCTGCGGCACGAGGGCGTCGATGCCCCGCTGGTCCCCACCTCCGCGACCCGCCTCGTGGACGTCAACCTGGATCCGCCGTTCCCGGGCGCGCCCGGGTTCCGTGGCGTGGACCTCCTCGCCCACCCGGAGTTCGTCGCGCGGTTCCGTCCTCGGGTCGTGTCCACGTCGCTGGCCGTGGCGTGGGTCGCGGCCGGCAGGCGGGCCGCGTACGTCACCGACGGCGGCGACCTGTCGGGAAGCGTGCATTTCGCCGCCGGGATCGCCTTGTGCCGGGCGGCGGGGTGCGTGGTGACCGGCATCGACGGTGCGCCGGTCGGGCAGGGCGGCCGGGGGCTCGTGGCGGCGGCCGATGCCGAGACCCACGACCTGTTGATGTCGATGATCCACGGCCGGGGGCAGTAGCCCTTACGGGACGCGGGGCCTCGACTTCATTAACGTACGTGGGTATGAGCACGGACCTGACCGCACTTCTCGTCGGCGCCGCCGTTCTGGTCGCCGCGACGCTCGCCGTCGCGGTCGTACTGCTCGTACGTCTCGTCCGGGCCCGGCGCGACCTGCGCAGAGCCGGACTTCCCGTCGAGCGGCAGTGGGTCTTCTGGGCAGCGGTCGGCTATCTCGTGCTGCCCGCCGACCTGCTGCCGGATCCCGTCTTCCTGGACGACATCGGGGTGCTGGTGCTGGCTCTGCGGTCGATGCGGTCAGCCTCCGACGGGCCGTCCGCGCCGCGTGGTCGATAGCTTGGCCTTCACCAGGAGCGCGTGCATGCACTCCGTCACCTGCGTGACGTCCTCGACGAGCTGGTGGAACGGCAGGCGGACGTCCGCCTGGCCGCGGGCGCGTTCGAGGCGCAGGGAGATGCCGTGCCGGTCGATGGCGAGCGGGCGGACCCGCACCACGCCTTGCAGACTGTCCGGGCTGATGAGGCGGGTGAGTTGCTCGACGGCGTCCTGGTGGGCGTCGGCGAGATGGGTGAGCAGGCGCGACTCCGCCTCGGCCAGCGGGTCGGGCACGGTCAGGGCGAGTTCGTCGAGTTCGACGCCCACGCGCTCTCCCGCCGAGTCGTGCAGCACGGCGCAGGTCGGCTCGAAGACGAGCTCCTGCCCGTCGTACGCCAGCGCCCCGGACAACCAGAGCCGTGCGCGGATCCGGTCCCTGACCGGCACCGGCGCGACGTCGGCGAACTCGACCATCGTGGACGGCTCGCCGCGTGGCGCGCAGATCAGGGCGGCGGCGAGCGCGCTGTCCTCGGGTGGGGACAGCCTAATCCTGCCGTCCTCCATGACACTGTGCGCGCCCACGAGTTCGTCCCTGCCGATCTCTGTGGTCACCGCGCAGGACCACGCGGTGGCGAGCACTGAACGAGCGCGTGCCGCCGCTGTGGGCACGGTTGTGCTGCTCTGACGGACACCCATCCTCAACCTCCATTAGGTAAGCCTTGCCTAACTTATCCGAGATCGCGGAACAGAGCCAGTACGCCTCATGGCCCCGCGCGGCGAACCACGCGGGGCCATGAGATGTACGTCGGGTGAGGCGACGGGCCGTCAGTGACCCCGGGCGATCCACTCCTCCAGGTGCGGTGCCTCGTCGCCGATCGTGGTGCTGTCACCGTGTCCGGTGCGCACCACCGTCACGGGCGGCAGCGTCAGCAACCGCTCCCTGATGGACGTCACGATCGTCGGGAAGTCGCTGAACGAACGGCCCGTCGCACCGGGGCCACCCGCGAAGAGCGTGTCGCCGGTGAAGACCGTGCCGAGTCCGGGTGCGTGCAGGCTGACCGCGCCGTGGCAGTGGCCGGGCGTGTGCAGCACCTTCAGGACCGTGCCCGCGACGGCCAGTTCCTGCCCGTCGGAGAGCTCGCCGTCCGGGGCGCGGTCGGGGTGCGTCCGCTTCCACAGCTCCGCGTCGGCCGGGTGCAGCAGGATGGGCGCGCCCGTGCGGGCGGCGAGCGCCGGGGCCGCGTCGATGTGGTCGTCGTGGGCGTGCGTGCAGACGATCGCGACGAGCCTGCGCTCCCCCACCGCATCGGCGATGGCGTCCGCGTCGTGCGCGGCGTCGATGACGACGCACTCGCTGTCGTCACCCACGATCCATACGTTGTTGTCGACCTCCCAGGTCCCGCCGTCCAGGGAGAACGTCCCGGACGTGACGAGGTGGTCGATGCGCGCGCCGGGCGCGCCCGCCGTGGCGTCGGCCGCCATCAGAACATCACCACCGAACGGAGCACGTCGCCGTGGTGCATGCGCTCGAAGGCCTTCTCCACGTCCTCAAGGGCGATCGTCTCCGTGACGAACGCGTCCAGGTCAAGACGCCCCTGCTGGTACAGGTCGATCAGCATCGGGAAGTCGCGGGACGGCAGGCAGTCCCCGTACCAGCTCGACTTGAGCGCGCCGCCGCGCCCGAAGACGTCGAGCAGCGGCAGCTCGATCTTCATCTCCGGCGTCGGGACCCCGACAAGGACGACCGTACCGGCCAGGTCGCGGGCGTAGAAGGCCTGCTCGTACGTCTCGGGGCGGCCGACCGCCTCGATGACGACGTCGGCGCCGTTGCCGCCGGTCAGCTCGCGGATCGCCTCGACGGGGTCGCCGGAGCGGGAGTTGACCGTATGCGTGGCGCCCAGGCTCTTCGCCGTCTCCAGCTTCTTGTCGTCGATGTCCACGGCGATGATGCGCGCGGCACCCGCCAGGCGGGCCCCCACGACCGCGGCGTTGCCGACGCCACCGCAGCCGATGACGGCGACCGAGTCGCCCCGGCCGACGTTGCCGGTGTTGATGGCGGCGCCGATGCCCGCCATCACGCCGCAGCCGAGGAGCCCGGCCGCGGCCGGCGAGGCGGCCGGGTCGACCTTGGTGCACTGCCCGGCGGCGACGAGGGTCTTCTCGGCGAAGGCCCCGATGCCGAGCGCGGGCGACAGCTCGGTGCCGTCGGCCAGGGTCATCTTCTGCTTCGCGTTGTGCGTGTCGAAGCAGTACTGAGGGCGACCGCGCAGACACGCGCGGCACTGGCCGCACACCGCTCGCCAGTTGAGGACCACGAAGTCGCCGACCGCGACCTCGGTGACGCCCTCGCCGACCGACTCGACGACGCCCGCCGCCTCGTGCCCGAGCAGGAAGGGGAAGTCGTCGTTGATGCCGCCCTCCCGGTAGTGCAGGTCGGTGTGGCAGACCCCGCACGCCTGGACCTTCACCACGGCTTCCCCCGGACCCGGGTCCGGGACGATGATCGTCTCGATCCGCACCGGCTCACCCTTCGCCCGCGCGACCACTCCCTGAACCTGCTGCGCCATGAATCCAGCCCTTCTGTCTCTGCCTGTCTTACCCCTGCATCGTTTCAGGTCGGACGCCCTGGCGGAGCACGCCGAGGAGGCGGGCCGCGCGATCTAGGCTGAGCTCGTGCGCAACCTCGCCGCTCAGGCCCTTCTGCCGGTCAACACCGCACTCGCCGTGGCGCTGCTCGTGCTGCTCCTAGTGGCCGCGACGGCAGCGGCCGTCTTCCGGCTCACCCCCGACGGCTCGCGCGCCCGGGCCCGCGAGATCCTCGTCGCCGGAGTACGCGCGACCGCCCAACTGGCCGCGGTCTCCCTGGTGATCGGCTGGGTCGTGCACCACGCTCCGGCCCTGTTCGGGTTCCTGCTCCTCATGTTCGCCGTGGCCGTCCGCACCGCGGGCCGGCGCATCACGCCGAACGGCACCTGGTGGTGGGCGGCGCTGCCGATCGCGGGCCCCGTCGTTCCGGTGGTGAGCGGACTGGTCCTCGCGGGCCTGCTTCCCGTACGAGGTGTCGCGATCATCCCCGTGACGGGCATCCTCATCGGCGGAGCGCTCACCACGTCGGTGCTCGCGGGCCGCCGCGCCCTCGACGAACTGCGCACCCGATTCGGCGAGTTCGAGGCCGGTATCGCCCTGGGCCTCGCCGACCGCGAGGCCCGCCTCGAGGTGATCCGCCCGGCCGCGTCGGACGCGCTGCTGCCCGGCCTCGACCAGACCCGTACGGTCGGCCTTGTCACCCTCCCCGGCGCCTTCGTCGGCATGCTCCTCGGCGGCGCCTCACCCGTGCTCGCCGGAGCCGTGCAGCTCTTCGTCCTGATCGCCCTGATGGCGGTCCAGGCGATCGCCGTCGCCGCCACGGTCGAACTGGTCGCGCGGGGCAGGCTGCACCGCGGGGCGTAGGCTCGGTCACTATGTCTGTCTACGAAGAAGAAATCGCCGCCCTGCAGGGCGGCCCCGCCGACCTGCGCCAGTACGAGGGCAAGGCCGTCCTGGTCGTCAACGTCGCCTCCAAGTGCGGGCTCACTCCGCAGTACGCGGGCCTCGAGCGGCTCCACGAGCAGTACGCGGCGCGCGGCTTCAGCGTGCTCGGGGTGCCCTGCAACCAATTCATGGGCCAGGAGCCGGGTACGTCCGAGGAGATCGCCGAGTTCTGCTCGGCGACGTACGGGGTGACCTTTCCGATGACGGAGAAGGTCGACGTGAACGGTGACGACCGGCATCCGCTGTACAAGGAGCTCGTCGGGACGGCGGACGCGGAGGGCCACACCGGTGACATCCGCTGGAACTTCGAGAAGTTCCTGATCGATCCGTCGGGCAGCGTCGTGGCCCGTTTCTCCCCGCAGACCGAGCCCGACGCCCCCGAGCTCATCAGCGCCGTCGAGAAGCACCTGCCGGCCTGACGGCCTCGTGGTCACGGGCCAGGACGCCCTGGTCAGGTGGGGGACGCGTCGGCGAGCCGGTTGCTGCGGTCGATCTCCGGCATGTGTGTCTCTGCCCAGACCCGCAGGGCGGAGAGCGGCCCTTCGAGGGACAGGCCGAGCTCGGTGAGCCGGTAGTGGACGGCGGGTGGCACGGTGGGTTCCACCCGGCGCGCGACCAGGCCGTCGCGGACGAGGCTCTGCAGGGTGACGGACAGCATCTTCTGTGAGATGCCCGAGATACGGCGCCGCAGTTCCGCGAAACGGAGCTCGTCCGGCGCCTCCTCGGCCAGCACCTTGACCGCCATCGACGTCCACTTGGTGCCGATACGGTCGAGCAACTGGCGGGTCGGGCAGAGCGGATTCAGCACATCACCCCGCTCACCGGGTCGTTGGCCGGGTTCGCCGGGCCTCGACGTGGTCACTCGGGGCTCACCACCTGAAGGGAAAGTGCCGTCTTGGAGGAACCAGGGTAGTTCCTTAGCGTGATGTGGTCACTATTCCTCACCACCCCTGGAGCCTCTCCATGCCCGAGCTGCGGCGCGTCCCCGTCAACGGTGTCGAACTGAACGTCGCCCTCGCCGGATCGGGCCCGGCCGTCCTGCTGCTGCACGGTTTCCCGCACACCTGGGAGCTGTGGACGGATGTCATGGCCGACCTGTCCGACCGCTACCGCGTCATCGCGCCGGACCTGCGCGGGTTCGGCGCGAGCAGCGGGGCCGCCTCCGGGTACGACGCGGGAACCCTGGCCGAGGACGCCGCGGCGCTTCTCACCGCACTCGGCGTCTCCTCGGCCACGGTGGTGGGCATCGACGCGGGTACCGCTCCGGCCTTCCTCCTCGCCCTGCGCCGCCCCGGTCTCGTCCGGCGCCTGGTCGTCATGGAGTCCCTGCTGGGCAGACTGCCCGGCGCCGAGGACTTCCTTGCCGACGGGCCACCGTGGTGGTTCGGCTTCCATTCCGCTGCGCCCGGCCTCGCCGAGACCGTACTGGAGGGCCACGAGGCCGACTACGTCGACTGGTTTCTGCGTACGGGCACGCTCGGCGACGGAGTGCGCCCCGCCCTCCGGGACGCCTTCGTCCGCGCATACACCGGCCGCCAGGCCTTGAGCCGCGCGTTCTCGTACTACCGGGCGCTGCCCGAAAGCGCGGTACAGATCGAGCGGGCGGTCGCCACTGCCCGCCTGACGGTGCCGACGATGGCGGTGGGCGCCCGGCCCGTCGGTGCCGCGCTGGAACGCCAGCTGCGCCCGGTCACCGACGATCTCACCGGACACATCATCGAAGACTGCGGCCACATCATCCCCCTGCACCGGCCGCGCGCCCTCCTCACCCTGCTGCGTCCATTCCTGGCCGGTGCGCAGGCGCTCACCCGGCCGAACAGCATGTGACACCGGGGCCCGTCACTCCACCGTGGCCACAGTGATGCCGAGGGCGATGAAGAGACTGCCGCTGACCTGCTCCCAGCGGCGGCGCCAGACCGGGCGGCCCAGAACCGTCCGCAGGCGCGCGGCGAAACGTACGAGAGCCAGCCAATAGACGACACCGACCAGGACGTCGAGGGTGCCGAGCAGGAAGATCTGGCGCGTCGACGATCCACCGTGGTCCACGAACTGCGGCAGGACGCTCAGGAAGAACAGCGCGGCCTTCGGATTGAGCACGTTGCTGAGGAACCCCTCGACAAAGCTGCCCCACCGGCCGTGCCCCCGTACCCCCGCCGCGCCCCCTGCCGCCTCCTCGCACTCTGCCGTCGCGCGCCCTCGGTGCCCGCTGTCCTTCCGGGCGGCCAGCAGGGCTCGTACGCCGAGGTAGATGAGGTACGCGGCGCCGGCCAGCTTGATGGCGGTGAACGCGAGGGCGGACCGGGCGGCTATCGCCGACAGGCCCAGCGCGGCGGCACACATGTGGACGCAGAGGCCCGTCTGGGCCCCCAGCGCCGCCGCGCGCCCGAGGGACACCCGGCGCGCGGCGGCTCGCACGATCACCAGAAAGTCGGGGCCGGGTACGAGATACGCGAGCACCACCACCCCGAGGAAACCGGCAAGGTCGACGGTCATGATTCCGCTCCGTTCTGCGCCCGACCGCCGGACGCGTCCTGCCCCTGCGGGTTCCACCGGAACCGCCCCTCATGCGGCACGCCAACTCCCCTGTGCACAACGGCGCGCACCTTCGGCGCGGCACCCTCCCGGGGCCCCAGCCGCCGCGCGCGGCAAGCGAAGTGACGGGGTGCCACCTGGCGGGCCCCGTACGGACCGCTGACCTCGCAATACCTCCAGCCGGACCAAGCCGATCTGCGGACTCCGGACAGCGCTCATACGGTGGCTGAATGGTCATCAGGTACCTTTCGCGCTCCTCCTCCGTACGCACCGCGGCCCTCGCGCTCGGGGCTCTGGTCCTCCTGTCCTCACCTGCCGCGGCCGTCGGCGCGCCCGCCGAGCCCGCCCCGCCGCGGCCCGTGCCCGCCTACTCGTCCGCCCTCCTCGACCGGCCCGGCGTGCAGGTCAGGCCCGGCCCCGGTGCATCCGGGCCGCCCAGCGACGTGTCGGCCCTGGCCTGGGTGGTGGCGGATGCCCGTACGGGCGAGGTGCTTGCCGCGCGGGACGCGCACCGCAAGCTGCCGCCCGCCTCGACGTTGAAGTCCCTCTTCGCCCTGGCGACGCTCCCCCATCTGAACGCGGACATGCGGCACGTCGTCTCCGAGCACGAGCTGGACGACGTGGGTGAGGGCAGCAGCATGGTGGGGGTGGCAACCGGCCGCTCCTACCGGGTCGCCGACCTGTGGCGCGGCGTCTTCCTCAGCTCCGGCAACGACGCCGTGCACGTTCTCGCGCGGCTCAACGGCGGCCTGGACGAGACCGTTCGGCAGATGCGCCTCAAGGCCCGCGAGCTCGGCGCGCGGGACACCGACGTGGTGTCGCCCGACGGCTACGACGCCCCGGGGCAGGTCTCGTCGGCGTACGACCTGGCGGTCTTCGGCAGGGCCGGGCTCACCGACCCGGAGTTCACGCGGTACTGCTCCACCCGCGTGGCGCAGTTCCCCGCGGGCGGCTGGTCGTACCCCATCCAGAACACCAACCGGCTGCTGACCGGCGCCGACGGCGTGTCCCCCTACCCCGGTCTGCTCGGCGTCAAGAACGGCTACACCAGCCACGCCGGTGCCACGCTGATCAGCGCCGCCCAGCGCGGGGGACGCACGCTCGTCGTGACGGTGATGAACCCGCAGGCGGGCGGCGGCCACGCCGTGTACGAGGAGGCGAGGTCGCTCCTCGACTGGGGCTTCACCGCGGGCGACAAGGTGGCGCCAGTGGGTTCCCTGCTGCCCCCGCGGAAGACGAACCGGACGGTGCCGGGGCCCGCCCACGCGGCCGGTAAGGCCGCCGCGGCCGTGGCGTCGGAGGGCTCCGACTGGACCGCGATCCTGCTGGTCGGCGCGGGGTCGGCCGTCCTGCTCGCGGGCTGTGTCCTGGCGGTCAAGCGCCGGGCGGCTACGGTGGCCCGACGCAAGCGCGCGGGACGCGCCGTCGACTGAGCGGACCGGTCGAGCGGGCGGATTGAGCGGACGGATTGAGCGGACAGGGGGTGGGCGCCGGATGAGTGATCTGCTGGGAGTCGCCGTGCTGGGGGCGGGCCACATGGGCGCCGATCATGTGCGCCGGATCGGCGACACGGTCGGCGGGGCCCGCGTGGTCGCGGTCGCGGACCCCGACACGGCGCGGGCCGAGGCGGCGGTGGCGGGCCGCGAGGATGTGTCCGTGCACCGGGACGCGGTCGCGGCGGTGGACGCTCCCGGCGTGGCCGCGGTTCTGGTGGCATCGCCGGAGGGCGCGCACGAGGAGGCCCTGCTCGCGGCCTGTGAACGCGGCCTTCCGGTGCTCTGCGAGAAGCCGCTGACCCCCGACTCGGTCTCGGCCCTGAGGGTCGTGGAGGCGGAGGCCCGACGGGGGCGCAGGCTGATCCAAGTGGGCTTCATGCGCCGGTACGACACCGAGTACGCGGCCCTGAAGCGTTTGCTCGGCTCCGGGCAGCTCGGCCGCGCCCTTCTCCTGCACTGCCGCCACCGGAACGTGGCCTCTCCCCCGCACTTCACCTCATCGATGCTGATCAGCAGCTCCGTCTCCCACGAGATCGACGCGGCACGGTGGCTGCTCGGCCAGGAGATCACCGCCGTCACGGTGCTACGGCCGACCCCGTCGGCGGGCGCCCCGCAGGGCCTGCTCGATCCGCAGCTCGTGCTCTTCGAGACGTCCGGGGGCGCCGTCGTCGACGTGGAGGTCTTCGTCAACAGCGGCTTCGGCTACGAGGTGCAGTGCGAGGCCGTCTGCGAGCGCGGCAGCGCCCGGCTCGGTGACGCGCACACGATGGTGGTCCGTTCGGGCGGCCGCGCGCACGAGGAGGTGGCGCAGGACTACCTGGTGCGGTTCGCCGACGCGTACGACCGTGAGGTGCGGGCGTGGGTGGCCGCCGCACGGGAGGGCCGGGTCACGGGCCCGAGCGCGTGGGACGGGTACGCGGCCGCGGTGGTCGCCGAGGCCGGCGTCGAGGCGCTGCGCACCGGCGGGCGCGTCACCGTGGCGATGCCCGAGCGGCCCGCGCTGTACGGCGCGGTCGACGTGCGCGAGGCTTCCGGAGCGCCGTCGGCGTGACTCACGGGGGGAGTCTCAGACGCCGCCGAGCAGGCGCGAGAGTCCCGTATCGAGATCCATGCTCTCCTCCTCGCCGCCCGCGGGGACCACGGCGTACGAGCGCGTCAGGAAGCGGCGCAGCGCGATCTTGTCGAACTGGACGAGGGCCAGTCCCTGGTGCGAATGGAACTCCAGGACCGTCCGGGCCCGCCCGCACGGCCAGACGTGCACGTCGCCGCTGCCCGTCGGGGCGCTCATGCCGTCCTCCAGGAGCTGGCGGGCGAAGATCCAGGTGACCTCCACGCCGTCGAGCGCCGCATGCGAGGGGAAAGTCATCTGGATCGCCAGGGGGTCTGCCGCCGAGTAGCGCAGGACCACGGGCAGGCCGCGCTCACGGCCCTCGGGGGTGATGAGACGGGCGCGGGCGGGCTCTTCGAGGGTGACGGCCATGGTCGTGCTCCAGTTCTGGTGTTGCTGTTCTCTGCGTTCCGCTTCCGGTGACTCCTGTGCCCTTAGGACCCCGGACGAAGGGGGGTCATTACGCCAATACGCCGGGAGATTCCTGTGACCTGCATCACATGCCTGTCAATCGAGTCGCCCGGACGAGCGAGGGAAACGACCGCCACGCTCGTCCGGGTGCCCACCCCATGCGAGTACACGCGTGTTTCCCCGCAACATCACCCCCATTTGGCGGCACAGGTCGGCCACCCGAGTCCGGCCGCGCGCCGCGCCCGGTCCCGGTGCAGGATGAGCCCATGCTGCTCGCCCGGCTCGCGCACGTGTCCAAGGAAGTGGCCGCCACCTCGGCGCGGTCCAAGAAGATCGCGCTGCTCGCCGAGTTGTTCCGGGCCGCCGAGCCGGACGACGTACCGATCGCCATCCCCTATCTGGCGGGCCGGCTGCCCCAGGGACGGCTCGGCATCGGCTGGAGCACACTGAAGGACACGGAGCCGCCCGCCGACGAGCCGACGCTGACCGTGCGCGGCGTGGACGAGGCGCTCACCGCGATCGGCGCGGTGTCGGGCGCCGGGTCACAGACCGAACGGAGGCGGCTGGTCGGGGAGTTGATGGGCGCCGCGACCGCCGACGAGCAGCGGTTCCTGATCGGGTTGCTCACCGGCGAGGTACGGCAGGGCGCGCTTGACGCGGTGGCCGTCGAAGGGCTCGCGCTCGCCACCGGGACCCCGGCGGACGCCGTGCGGCGCTCCGTGATGCTCGCCGGTGCCGTGAGCCCCGTGGCCCAGGCGCTGCTGGCGCGCGGCGCGGAGGCGTTGGACGAGTTCCGTCTCACCGTGGGCCGTCCCATCCAGCCGATGCTCGCGCACAGCGCCGCCTCGGTCGCCGAGGGCATCGACAAGCTGGGTCCGTGCGCGGTCGAGGAGAAGCTCGACGGCATCCGGGTCCAGGTCCACCGGAGCGGGGACGACGTACGCGTCTACACCCGCACTCTGGACGACATCACCGACCGGCTCCCCGAGCTGACCGCCGCCGCGCTCGGCCTGGCGGGGTCCCACTTCATTCTGGACGGCGAGGTCATCGCGGTGGACGGCGACGGGCGGCCGCGGCCGTTCCAGGAGATCGCGGGCCGGGTCGGTTCGCGCGTCGACGTGTCCTCGGCCGCGGCCGGTCTGCCCCTGTCCCCCGTCTTTTTCGACGCCCTCTCCGTGGCGGGCCGCGACCTGCTCGACCTGCCGTTCACCGAGCGTCACGCGGAGCTTGCGGCTCTGGTGCCCGAGCCGATGCGGGTGCGCCGGGCGCTCGTGGCGGACCCGGGTGACGAGCGCTCGCGCGGCGAGGCCGGGGAGTTCTTCGAGGCGACGCTGGGGCGCGGCCACGAAGGGGTCGTGCTGAAGGCGCTCGACGCCCCCTACAAAGCGGGCCGGCGTGGCGCCTCCTGGCTGAAGGTGAAGCCCGTCCACACCCTGGACCTGGTCGTCCTGGCCGCCGAGTGGGGCCACGGCCGCCGCACCGGCAAGCTTTCCAATCTTCACCTGGGCGCCCGGCGGCCCGACGGCACCTTCGCCATGCTGGGCAAGACCTTCAAGGGCATGACGGACGCGATGCTCGCCTGGCAGACCGAGCGCCTCCAGGAGCTGGCGGTCGACTCCAGCGGTTACGTGGTGACCGTGCGCCCCGAACTCGTCGTGGAGATCGCCTACGACGGCCTGCAGAAATCCACCCGCTACCCCGCCGGCGTCACGCTCCGCTTCGCCCGGGTGGTGCGCTACCGCGAGGACAAGTCCCCCGATGAGGCGGACACGGTCGAGGCGGTCCTGCGGGGCGGCGGTCCCGTCACGGCGTAACTCATGATCTTTTGTCGCGTTGGTACGCGCGGGGTCGCACGGCCGTCGCCACGGCGGCGGCACACCGGCCCGGAAGACACCAACCGACAGGGCCCGCTGCCTGGTCACGGGTCCATGAAGAAGACTCGAGGGTCCCTCGCCATGCTCGACATCACCAAGAAGTTCGCCGCCGGAATCGGCGCCGTCGCCGCCGCGCTCGGCTGCCTCATCGCCACGGGCCCCTCGGCGGTCGCCGACGGCAAGTGGTGCAACAACTCCGTCTGCATCGAGACCTACGACTCCGGGACCTACCTGGGCCGGGTCGAGGTGTCGGTCATCAACACCAACCAGCCGAACCGCATCAGCGCACGCGTGTGGACCACCAACGGCTGGAGCGCCGACACCAAGGTCGAGGACGTCGCCAAGTTCAGGACCTACCGGGACCAGGCGTACCCCCAGCGGCACTTCCCGGCCGGCACGCGGCTCTGCGCGGAGGGCTTCCGCGGCGGGTCGAGCGTGGGGCTGCCCTGCGTCACGCTCACCGACTGACGCCGCCCTCTCCCCCTCCGGCCCCGCCCGGCGTCACGCCTGGTGGGGCCGCGTGGCGCCGGTAGGATTTTGCCATTCCTTGGCCCCGATAGGGTGACAACCGGGGGAGATCATTCATCACGCAAGGGGAGAAACTGTGCCCGCATCACGACTCAGCCGTACGCCGCTTCCAGGCATCGGCATCCGGTACGACCTGACGACCCGAGAACAGCAGCGCCTCTCGGTGATCGCGCACCGGGACGGAGCGCGGACACTGAGCGCCTACCGCTCCGACGACCCGGACGAGTGCGCGCTGTCGCTGCGGCTGAGCTCGGGCGAGGCGGACTCGCTGATCGACGCCCTGATGCCGTCGCACCACAGCCCGAACCTGCTGCACACCACCGATCTCGGCCTGGTCGCCGAGCGCGTTCTGCTTTCGGCCACGTCGCACTGGAACGGACGGCTCCTCGGCGAGACCCGGATGCGGACCGAGACCGGCGTCTCGATCGTGGCGGTGCTCCGGCGGGCCGACGCCATTCCGTCGCCGACCCCTGACTTCCGGCTGGCCGGTGGCGACACCCTCATCGTGATCGGGACGCGCGAAGGCGTGGAGACGGCCGCGACGATACTCGGGCGGGAGTGAGCGCATGCATTCCGCTGTCTTTCTGATCGAGTTCGGCGCGATCATCCTCGCTCTCGGGCTGCTCGGCCGGTTCGCGGGCCGCTTCCGCTTCTCGCCGATCCCGCTGTATCTGCTGGCCGGTCTCGCGTTCGGCGAGGGCGGGCTGCTGCCGCTCGGCGCGAGCGAGGAGTTCGTCGCCATCGGCGCCGAGATCGGCGTCATCCTGCTGCTGCTGATGCTCGGCCTCGAGTACACGGCCAGCGACCTCGTCAGCAACCTCAAGACGCAGTACCCGGCCGGTCTGGTCGACTGCACGCTCAACGCCCTGCCCGGCGCCATCGCCGCGCTCCTGATGGGCTGGGGTCCGGTCGCCGCCGTCGTCCTCGCCGGAGTCACCTGGATCTCGTCGTCCGGAGTCATCGCCAAGGTCCTCGGCGATCTCGGCAGGCTCGGCAACCGCGAGACGCCGGTCATCCTCAGCGTCCTCGTCCTCGAAGACCTGGCGATGGCCGTCTACCTGCCCATCATCACGGCCCTGCTGGCCGGTGTCGGCCTTGCCGCGGGCAGCCTGACGCTCGCCATCGCGCTCGGCGCCGCCGGCCTCGTCCTCTTCGTCGCGGTCCGGTACGGGCGGCTCATATCGCGCTTCGTCTCCAGCGACGACCCCGAGAAACTGCTGCTCGTCGTGCTCGGCCTGACGATCCTCGTCGCGGGGATCGCGCAGCAGCTGCAAGTCTCCGCCGCCGTGGGCGCGTTCCTCGTCGGCATCGCGCTGTCCGGTGAGGTCGCCGAGGGCGCGCACTCCCTGCTCGCGCCCCTGCGCGACCTCTTCGCGGCCGTCTTCTTCGTCTTCTTCGGACTGCACACCGACCCGTCGAGCATTCCGCCGGTGCTGCTGCCCGCGCTCGCACTCGCCGTCGTCACCGCGCTGACGAAGATCGCGACCGGCTACTGGGCGGCCCGGCGCGCGGGCATCTCGGTCAAGGGCCGCTGGCGGGCGGGCGGCGCGCTCGTGGCGCGCGGCGAGTTCTCCATCGTCATCGCGGGGCTCGCCGTCACCTCGGGCATCGAGCCCTCGCTCGGCCCGCTGGCGACCGCGTACGTCCTGATCCTGGTGATCGTCGGCCCCCTGACCGCCCGTTACGCGCAGCCCATCGCGGGCTACGCGAGCGGCGCACTTGCCCGCCGCCGCGGGGTCACCGGCCCCGCTGCCGAGGCCGGTGCTCCGGTGCCCGCGCCCCGGGAAGCGGTCGAGACCCTGGACGGGCAGGACGTGGCCGACCGCTCGTAGGCCCTGTTCCGCCGGACCGGCACCAGGGGTGCTTCGTCAGGTTCTGGTCCGGCGGGTCATGCGGGGGTTTCGGTGCAGGTGCCGTCGTGCAGTTCCAGGCGGCGGGTGATCCGTACGGTCCGCAGCAGGCGGCGGTCGTGGGAGACAAGGAGCAGGGTGCCGGAGTAGGAGTTCAGGGCGGATTCGAGCTGTTCGATCGCCGGCAGGTCGAGGTGGTTGGTGGGCTCGTCGAGGACCAGCAGGTTCACCCCGCGGCCCTGCAGCAGTGCCAGCGCCGCCCGGGTCCTTTCGCCGGGGGACAGGGTGCTCGCCGGGCGCAGGACGTGGTCGGCGCCCAGGCCGAACTTCGCCAGCAGGGTGCGGACTTCGCCGGGCTCCGTCTGCGGGACGGCGGCCCGGAAGGCGTCCAGGAGTGCTGCGGCTCCATGGAATGCGGCCCTGGCCTGGTCGATCTCACCGATCACCACCCCCGAGCCGAGTGCCTGGCGGCCGGCCGCGAGCGGGATACGGCCGAGGAGGGCGGCAAGGAGCGTCGACTTGCCTGTGCCGTTCGCGCCGGTGATCGCGACGCGGTCGGCCCAGTCGATCCGCAGCGTGAGGGGTCCCAGCACGAACTCGCCCCGCCGGACGGTGGCCTCGTCCAGCGTCGCGACGACCGCGCCGGAACGGGGCGCGGCGGCGATCCGCAGGCGCAGCTGCCACTCCTGGCGCGGCTCCTCCACTTCCTCCAGGCGCTCGATGAGCCGTTCGGCCTGCTTGGCCCTTGCGGCCAGGTTCTCGCTGCTCTCCATCCGGCCGCTGCGGGCGAACTTGTTGTTGTCCCTGCTGCGGCGCTGTGCGGTGCGCACCCCCTTCTCCGCCCAGGACCGGTGCATGTTCGCCCGGTCCTGCAAGGCGGCCTTGCGCCCGGCGTACTCCTCGTACTGCGTGCGGGCCTGCTGCCTGGCACGTTCTGCTTCCTCCAGGTAGGCGGCATAGCCGCCGCCGAAGTGGCGCACCTGTTGCTGGGCGCGGTCGAGTTCGAGGACCTGGGTGACGGTTCGGGTGAGGAACTCACGGTCGTGGCTGACCACGACCGCTCCGGCGCGCAGCCCGTGCACGAACTGCTCCAGCTGTTCCAGACCGGCCAGGTCGAGGTCGTTGGTGGGCTCGTCAAGCAGGAAGACGTCGAAGCGCGAAAGGAGCAGCGAGGCCAGCTGCGCGCGGGCGGCCTGGCCGCCGGACAGCGACGTCATGGCCTGCTCGAGGCCGATGCCCAGGCCGAGCGTGGCGGTGACAAGCTCGGCGCGCTCCTCCAGGTCCGCCGCTCCCAGGCTCAGCCAGCGCTCCAGGCTCGCGTCGTATGCCTCATCGGCCCCGGTGACGCCGTCGGCCAGGGCCTGCGATGCGGTGTCCAGTCCACGCTGGGCGGCGGCGACGCCGGTGCGGCGGGCGAGGAAGGCGTAGACGCTCTCACCCGGGCGCCGGTCCGGTTCCTGGGGCAGGTACCCGACGGTCGCACCGGCCGGGGCCACGTGGACCTTTCCCTCCTCGGGGTGGTCGAGCCCGGCGAGGAGGCGGAGCAGGGTGGACTTGCCCGCCCCGTTGGTCCCGACGAGGCCGATCACCTCTCCCGGTGGCACGGCCAGGTCGAGGCCGGTGAACAGGGGGAGGTCGCCGTGGCCTGCGGCGAGATTCTTGGCTGTCAGGGTTGCGGTCATGCGGGTCGCCTACCTGAAGAGGTCGGTCACCTGTGGTGACAAGTGTGCGAGGGAGGCACGCGCTCGGCATCGCGACGGCAGGCGGAAGTGCGGCGCATCCAGGAACGTCAGGAACGGATGCGGGTTCGGACTCAGGTGGCTTCACCCGGCGCCCACAAGGGAGCCGGGCGGAAGCGCAGAGGGGTGCACGACCGCCACCGTCGGCATGGCCGACCGCGGCAGGGCAGCACGGGCGAACGCCGTACTGGCAACAGGGGCACGTACCTCAGCTGCGCAAAATCCACCTCAATCGGCGACAACAGGACCGCTGACCACGGTACACACCGTCCGCGGCACGGGGCCAGCCCTTTCGACAGCCGGGCCCCGGAGTACGGACGGCCACGCCGTCAGTCCTATATTCATACAAACAATTCACGCGCGGCCCTGCTGCGATGAACACGGGGTGGGACCGCAGTGATCGAAGCCGACGGCACTGAACCCGCCCGGGCCGAGTCCCGCGCTGCTCGCAAGGCGCGCGAGAAGGCCCGGAGACGCAAGCGCATGGCCGTGGTCGCGGCGGTACTCGGCCTGGGCGGGGTGGCCACGACGGGCGTTCTCGCCCTCGGGAACTCCTCCGGGAGCCGGAGCGGCGACGGGCACACCGCGTCCGACTCCGCGGGCAGTGCGGCGGAGAAGGCACGTGCGGCGAAGCGTGCGAAGAAGGGGGAGGAGAAGTGGGACGGCAAGGTGCGGGTGCTGGGTGACGGCTCCACCTCGTACGCCGGGCCGCAGCCCGAGCAGCTCAAGCCCAAGAAGCTGAAGCCCGGTGAGAAGCCGCCGCAGTTCGTGGTCTTCTCCTGGGACGGCGCGCTGGAGGGCGACGACCGCCGCTTCTCCCACTTCCGTCAAGTGGCGCGGGAGAGTGGGGCCCACATGACGTTCTTCCTCACCGGGATCTATCTCTTGCCGGAGAGCAAGAAGTCGCTCTACCACCCGCCGCAGCACAACCCGGGGTCGGCCGCCATCTCGTATCCGACCGTCCCGCACATCCAGACCACGCTGGAGCAGCTGCGCGGTGCCTGGAAGGACGGCAACGAGATCGGTTCGCACTTCAACGGGCACTTCTGCGGCCCCAAGGGCGGCGGGGACTGGAGCCCCGAGGAGTGGAAGAGCGAGATCGAGCAGGCGTATTCATTCATGAAGGAGTGGAAGACCAACACCGGTTTCGCCCGAGAACGGCCCCTGCCCTTCGATCCGGACCGGGAAGTGGTCGGCGGCCGCGCACCCTGCCTTGAGGGGCAGAAGAACCTCCTGTCCGCGGTCAAGCCGTTCGGCTGGCGCTACGACGCGAGTTCGTCGGGGGACTTCCAGATATGGCCGTCCAAGGCCGACGGCATATGGAACTTTCCGCTGCAACTCCTGCCCATGGAGGGCAAAGAGGTGCAGGTCCTCTCCATGGACTTCAACTTCCTCTATCACCAGTCCGGCGACAGCACCCAGGGCGACCCGGCGAAGTTCCCGGCGTGGCAGGCGCAGGTTTCGCAGTCGTACATGAACGGCTTCAACCGCGTCTACAACGGCAGCCGGGCGCCGATGTTCATCGGCAACCACTTCGAGGACTGGAACGGCGGCATCTACATGGACGCCGTCGAGGACGTGATGCGCAAGGTGTGCCCGCGCAAGGGTGTGCGCTGCGTGTCGTTCCGGGAGCTGGCCGACTGGCTCGATGTCCAGGACCCGAAGGTCCTGGCCCGGCTGCGTCTGCTCGACCCGGCGCAGGCGCCGGAGTGGAAGTCGCTCGTCGAGTAGCGGGGCTGTGGAGCAGGCGGGCGCCTACGTGAGCGCCTCGATGTAGTGGGCCCACAGGTCCACCGCCCGTCCGCTGGCGAGTGTTTCGGGGGCGTCACCGCCCAGGCCCTTCAGCGGCAGCGGCACCAGGTCCTTCAGCGACATGCGGTAGACGACCACGGCGGTGGACTCGTCCTTGGTGCCCCCCACGAACCAGCCCGCCGTGTTCGCGGTGGTCGTCCCCGTCTTGCCCACGGCACCGGCGTGCGCCCCGCCCGCCGCCTTGGCCGACCCGTCGGTCATGGTGGCCCGCAGGGCATCCGTGACCGCCTGGGCGGTCTTCGCCGACATGGCCCGGGCGGGCTTCGGTTCCACGAGCGGCACCGCGTCCCCGGCCCGGGTGACCGAGCGCACCGAGTAGGGGTCGGTGTGCATGCCGTGGGCGGCGAAGGTCTGGTAGGCACCGGCCATCCGGATGGCGCTGGGCGTCGAGTTCTCTCCGAGCGCGAACGCGGGGATCCGCTCCCCCAGGCTCGATTTGAGGAGCCCCGCCCGCAGGGCGTACCGCTCCGCCCGGTCCAGGCCGACGTCGAGGCCGAGTTGGAGCATGGGTGTGTTGACGGAGTCGGCGACGGCCTGACGCAAGGTCACCTCGCCCCAGTCGCGGCTGCCTTCGTTGCGGCCCTTGACGACCTTGCCGCTGCGGTCCCAGTACGGGCCCTCCGGCGTCCGCACCGCGATCCGGTCGTCGCCGTCGTAGACGCTGGCCGGGGAGACAGGGGTGCGGCCCCCCTCACGGGTGCGCTGCACGCCGTCCTCGAGCGCGGCGGCATAGACGAAGGGGGTGAACGCCGAACCGGCCGGAATGGTCGTCGCGTTGGACTGGTTGAAGCCCTGTTTGAGGAAGTCGTGGCCGCCGTACACGGCGAGCAGCCGGCCGTCCGGGGCCACGCTGGCCGCGCCGATCTTGGCGTACTGGTCGGTGTCGGGCCGCCGCTCGGCGTCGAAGCCCTTCTCAGCCTTCTGGACGGCGGCGGTCAGGGCCTTCGTGCGCTTGCGGTCGAAGGTCGTGCGGATCTGGTAGCCGCCGAGGTCGTAGTCGGCGGCCCTGATGTGCCCGGCCTTGATCGCGTTCCGCTTGGCCAGCTCCACCAGGTAGCCGGTCTGTGCGCCGGGGATGGTGCCGCCGGACCCCGGCTTCGTGGGCTCCGGGAACTTCTTGTACGTGGCGCGCTCGGCCTGCGTGAGGTGGCCGGTGGCGACCATGCGGTCCAGGATCCAGTTCCAGCGTTCGACGGCCCGCTCGCGGTTCTCCTTGCCGAGGGCCGGGTCGTACAGTCCGGCGCCCTTGAGGAGCGAGGCCAGAAAGGCGCCTTCGCTGGGGTTGAGCCGTGAGACGTCCTTGCCGTAGTACGCGTGTGAGGCGCGCTGGATGCCGTAGGTGCCCCGCCCGAACCAGCTCGTGTTCAGGTAGTCCTGGAAGATCTTGTCCTTGCTCGTGTGGTTGTCCAGCTTCACGGCGAGCAGGGCTTCGGTGAACTTCCGGGACAGGGTGCGGTCCTGGCTGAGGTAGACGTTCTTCACGTACTGCTGGGTGATGGTCGACCCGCCCTGGGTCTCTCCTCCGGTGACCGCGGCGGTCGCGGCGCGCAGCACACCGGACGGCGAGACCCCGGAATCCGAGTAGAAGCTGGCGTTCTCGGCCGCGAGGACGGCGCCCCGGACTTTCGGCGGCACCTTGTCCAGCGGTATCTCCTGTCGGATGACCCAGCCGGTGCGGGCCATGACGGTGCCGTCGGACCAGTAGTACACGTTGTCCTGTTGCGTGGCGAACGAGTTGAGGTCGTCCGGTATGTCCGTGGTGGCGTAGGCGATGGCGACGAATCCGGTCAGGCCGAGGACCGTGTACAGGAAGGCGCCCAGCCACTGGCGCCACGAAGGCATCCACCGCCGCCATCCGCTGCGGCCCGGCCTGGGGTACGCGGGACGCAGCCGCCGCAGTTGCCTGCGCGCCCCGGCGAGGGCGCCGGGTATGCCGCCCTCCGGCCGCTCCCTTGACTTCCTGCGCCGCCCGGTCGCCGTGCGGCGCTCCCCCGGTATCGCCCGCCGCCCGCCGCTGCCCTGACCTGCGGCCATCCTGCCCCCACCCACCCCGTACGCCTCCCGTGTCGCGCTTTGCCGCTCACATTAGAGGTACGTGGGGCGCGGCCGACGGGGCCCTGGCGCCTTGGTCCGGAGGCCTTCGGGGCCCGTGGAGGAGGCAACGGCACCGAGAGGGCATGGAGTTGTGTCAAGATTCCGTGCCCCGATCGGGGTGATCCGGTGACGAAAGAGGAGACGCAGTGATACCCGTAGCGATACCCAATAGATACAGACCCGCCGTCGTGGCAGGTGTGACCGCGGCCGTGGCGTCAGCCTCCCTGCTCGCACCGCCCGCGCACGCGGACGCGGCCGGCAGCGCGCCCCGAAAGGCCGACCGCCGGGCGGTCGCCGCCTTCGCCCGCATCGCCGATGACGTCCTCTCCCGGCGCACCCAGGCCCTGGTGGAGGACGGCGCGGCACGCGGCGGCTCGGGTGCCGAGGCCTTCACGACGCGCATGTCCGGGCGGCTGAAGAAGGACGAGGACGCCGCGCTCCGGTCGTTGCGCGCCCGCAAGTCGCGGCTGGCGAAGCTCGGTGAGGCCTACACCAAGGCCGACACCCGCGTCGTCGTGGACAGCGCCACGGTCACCGGCACCACGGCGACCGTCCAGGTCACCTCGTCGTCGACGCTCACGTACAAGAAGGTGCGCGGGGACGAACCGGAGACCACCGCGTCATCGACGCGGCAGGAGCTGAAGCTCGCCGCCACGAAGGACGGCGGCTGGAAGCTGACCACGATCACCTCGCGGGACGACGGCCCCGTCGCGGTCGACGAGCCGTCGGTGGCCCGGATCAACACCGTCAAGGACGACGGCAACCAGTACCCGGACGGCACACCCGCCTCCACCAAGTCCCCCACCACGCCGATGCCCTCGGGCAAGACGGCCGGTGCCTACGACTACTCCGCCGCGGCCAAGTACGCGGAGAAGTACTGGCGCAGCTACAACCCGGCGTACCGGAAGTTCAACGGAACCGGCGGCGACTGCACCAACTTCGTCAGCCAGGCGCTGAAGGCGGGCGGCTGGAAGCCCGTCCCGGGCTCCGCCTACGACTACCGCAACTGGTGGTACGAGAGCGCGAACCAGAGCACTTCCTGGGTCGGCGTGAACGAATGGGCGTGGTTCACGCTGTCCAACCGGCGGGCCCCGAACCTGGCGAGCGCCTACCAGATGGACGTAGGTGACGTCCTGCAAGTGGACTTCGACAAGAACGGGTCCAAGGACCACACCATGCTGGTGACGTACCGCGACAGGCGGGGCATGCCGTACTTGACCTACCACTCCACCGACACCTACCGAAGGTCGCTCGCGAGCGTCATCGCGTCCTATCCCGACGCGCGTTACTTCGCGTACCGCACCTGAGGGAACCGGTAACCCCCGCGGACGGATCGGGGCAGTGCGGTGTACTTCGGGCATCTCACGGACTCGCCGCCCCGCACCGCCCCACCGCCTGGCACGATGCTCCTCATGACCTCGGGTCCCGCGTTCCGCCTCGCACGAGCCGCGATGTTCGCGGCCGTCTGCGTGGTGGCGACGGCCCTGGGTCACGCGCTCATGTCCGGTGCCGCGCTGCCCTGGTGGGCGGTGGCGTACGCGTTCGGCGCCACCATAGCAGCGGCGTGGTGGCTGACGGGGCGCGAGCGCGGGGCCGCGGCCGTCACGGGCGCCACCGTCGCGGCCCAGCTGTGCCTGCACGAACTGTTCGGCTTCGCGCAGCGGTTGGGCGCGGCGCCGAGCGGAGGCGGGCCGCTCGGCAGCTCCGCGCTGCCGCGCCACGGCAGCGACGGCATGAACCACATGCACCACCCGATGCCGATGACCCCGCCGCTCTCCGGCACCGGCCCGTCCGCGTCCCCGCACGCCGCCGCCATGCCGGACAGCGGCGTCTCCCACTGGATCATGTCCGTCTTCGGGCACAGCGACTTCGGCATGTTCCTCGCCCACGTGGCCGCCGCGCTGATCTGCGCGCTGTGGCTGTGGCGCGGCGAGACCGCCGCCTTCCGCACCGGACGCGCCCTGGCCGCGGCCGTGTTCGTGCCGCTGCGGTTCGTTCTCGCGGTCCTGGTCGCCGCCCTTCCCCCGGCGGCGCCCCCGGTCGGCGCGCTCGTGCCCGTACCGCGACTGCGCGGGGTCCTTCTCCAGCACGTCGTCTCACGCAGAGGTCCACCGGTCCTTCCGGTCAGTTCCTGACACCGCCCGCACCCCTAGGTGCCGGGCGGATCTTCGGCGTCCGCGCCGCTTCCCGAACTCCCTTCACCGAAGGACCTCTTGCGATGACTGCTGCCCTGTTGCGATCGCGGCCCGGCGGAGAGCTGAACCGCGCCGACCTGACCCGCGACGACCTGACCCGCGATGACCTGATCACCCAGTGGGCGCTGGCCGCCCGCGACGGCGACGCCCAGGCCTTCGAGCAGTTCGTGCGGGTCACCCGCCGCGACGTCTGGCGCTTCGTGGCCCACCTCAGCGGCGACCCGCACAGCGCCGACGACCTGACCCAGGAGACGTATCTGCGCGCCCTGACCTCGCTGCACGGCTACGCCGCCCGGTCCGGCGCGCGCACCTGGCTGCTCACCATCGCGCGCCGGACCGTCGCCGACCGTTTCCGCTCGGCTGCGGCCCGGCCGCGGATCGCCGACACCGGCGACTGGCAGGCTGCGGCCGAGCGGGCCCAGCCCCGCGGGCTCCCCGGCTTCGAGGAGGGCGTGGTGCTGCTCGATCTCCTGGAGTCGCTCGACGCACCCCGCCGCGAGGCGTTCGTCCTGACCCAGCTCGCCGGGCTGCCGTACGCGGACGCGGCGGACGCCGTCGGCTGCCCGATCGGCACCGTGCGCTCGCGCGTGGCACGGGCCCGGGAGCGGGTGAGCGAGCTGCTGGTCGCCGCGGACCGGGCCGGCTGACGATCCGCCCTCCCCGCCGTGCCGGGGCCTCTCGGAAAGGGGCCCCGGCCAGGCGCGCGACGACCCCGGTCGCGGCCCCCGACCAGGGCGCTTAGCGTGGAGCGGGGATGTTGGGAGGCCACCATGGACCGCGAAGCCGTGCCTGCGCCGGAACCCGTACCCGCGCCGGACACCGCCCCTGCGACCGGACCCTCGGGCGCCGTGCCGTACCCAGGAGGCGGGCGCCACGAACATCGCTGGCTGATCCTCGCGGTGATCGGCATCGCCCAGCTCATGGTGGTGCTCGACGCGACGATCGTGAACATCGCGCTGCCCTCGGCCCAGAAAGACCTGGGGTTCAGCGACGGCAACCGGCAGTGGATCGTCACCGCGTACGCCCTCGCCTTCGGCTCCCTGCTGCTGTTCGGGGGCCGCATCGCCGACCTGGTCGGGCGCAAGATCGTGTTCCTCGCCGGTCTCGCCGGATTCGCGGTGGCGTCCGCGATCGGCGGCGCGGCGAACAGCTTCTCGATGCTGGTGGCGGCCCGCGCGCTGCAGGGCGTGTTCGGCGCGCTCCTCGCACCCGCCGCCCTGTCGTTGCTCACCACGACGTTCACCGATCCCCGGGAACGCGCCAAGGCGTTCGGCATCTACGGCGCGATCGCGGGCGCGGGCGGCGCCGTGGGCCTGCTGCTCGGCGGCGTCCTCACCGAGTATCTGAACTGGCGCTGGTGCCTGTACGTGAACCTCGCGTTCGCCGTCGTCGCGATGGTCGGCGGCGCGCGCCTGCTGCACGCGGGCGCTCCGCCGGACCGGCCCAAGCTGGACGTGCCCGGCACGCTGCTGGTGTCGGCCGGTCTGTTCTGCATCGTCTACGGCTTCTCCAACGCCGAGACACATGCCTGGGGTGATGTGCTGACCTGGGGCTTCCTCGTGGTCGGCGTCCTGCTGGTCGCGGCGTTCGCGTGGTGGCAGACGCGCGCCACGCATCCGCTGCTTCCGCTGCGCGTCGTCCTCGACCGGGACCGCGGCGCGTCGTTCCTCGCCATGTTCATCTCGGGCGCGGGCATGTTCGGCGTGTTCCTGTTCCTCACGTACTACCTCCAGCAGATCCTGCAGTACACGCCGGTCAAGACCGGTCTCGCGTTCCTGCCGATGGTCGCCGTGATGGTGGTCGGCTCGGTGGTGACCACCAACAACCTGGTGCCGCGGGTGGGTGCGAAGCCGGTCGTGCCGCTCGGCATGGGGCTCGCGGGCGCCGGCATGGCCTGGCTCACCGCCCTCGACGTGTCGAGCGGTTACGCCGCGCACGTGCTGCCGCCGCTGCTGCTCGCCGGGCTCGGCCTCGGTTTCGTCTTCGCCCCCGCGATGAGCATGGCGACGGCCGGTGTCGCGTCCCACGACGCGGGCGTGGCCTCCGCCATGGTCAACACCTGCCAGCAGGTGGGCGGTTCGATCGGCACGGCCCTGCTCAATACGCTGGCCACCACGGCCGCCTCCAACTATCTGGTGGGCAGGAAGCCGACTCCGCAGGTCCAGGCGCAGGCCGCGATGCAGTCGTACTCGACCGCGTACTGGTGGTCGGCTCTCTTCTTCGCGGTCGGGCTCGTCGTTACCGTGATCCTGTATCGCAGAGGAGCGCCGGTGCATACGGAGACGGGCAGCGGCACGGTTCACATGTAGGGCGGTGGCTCGATGGCATCGAATCCGGCTCCGGGCCCCGGCGCGGGCCCGGCTTCCGGTGCCGGAGGCGGAGTGGCGCTCGCGTCGGCCCGCGGCCGCTGGGTCCTGGCGTGCGCGGTGCTCGCCTCGGGCATGGCGCTCCTCGACGGGACC
The DNA here is from genome assembly GCF_040646035.1 of Streptomyces sp. NPDC046465. Classification (NCBI taxonomy): domain Bacteria; kingdom Bacillati; phylum Actinomycetota; class Actinomycetes; order Kitasatosporales; family Streptomycetaceae; genus Streptomyces; species Streptomyces sp. NPDC046465. The sequence continues at coordinate 306,370 of NZ_JBEYZK010000005.1, read as the reverse complement.
GTGGTGAACGTCGCCCTGCCGACGCTCGGCAGGGACCTCGGAACGTCACTCTCCGCGCTGCAGTGGGTCGTCAACGCCTACATGCTCACGCTCTCGGCGCTGCTCCTGCTCGGCGGGGCCCTCGGCGACCGCGTCGGGCGGCGCCGCACGCTCGTCATCGGGGTGGTGTGGTTCGCGGCGGCGTCCGCGCTGTGCGGGCTCGCGCAGGACGCCGGGACGCTGATCGCGGCCCGCGCGCTGCAGGGCATCGGTGGGGCGCTGCTCACGCCCGGTTCGCTGGCGCTCGTCCGTGCCTCGTACCGCCCCGAGGACCAGGCTCGCGCGGTGGGCGCGTGGTCGGGGCTCGGCGGTGTCGCGGGGGCCGTCGGCCCGTTTCTCGGCGGCTGGCTGATCGACGGGCCGGGCTGGCGGTGGATCTTCCTGATCAACGTGCCGCTGGCCGCACTGGTCCTGTACGCGGTGCGGCACGTGCCGGAGAGCCGCGACGAGACGGCGGCCCAGCAGCCGTTCGACGTTCCCGGGGCGTGTCTGGCCGCGCTGTTCCTCGCGGGCATCAGTTTTTCACTGATCGGCGCGTCCGGTGACACGTCGGCGGCGGGCGTGGTCCTGCCGGGCGTCCTGGGACTCGCGGCGGGCGTCGTCTTCGTCGTGGTCGAACACCGCAGGCGGGATCCGATGCTGCCGCTCGTGCTGTTCCGCTCGCGCCTGTTCACCGCGGCCAACGTGATGACGTTGTGCCTCTACTCCGCCATCGGCGGAATCCTGTTCATGCTGCCGGTGCAGTTGCAGACGACGCTCGGGTACGACGCGCTGCGGGCGGGCACGGCGACGCTGCCGATCACCGTCCTGATGCTGCTCCTGTCGGCGCCCGCCGGCGATCTGGCGCGGCGCCTGGGTCCGCGCCTGCCGCTCGTCGTGGGGCCGACCGTGGCGGCCGCCGGGGTGCTGCTCATGCTGCGGATCCGGCCCGGGGCCTCGTACGTCACCGAGGTGCTGCCCGCGGTGGTCGTCCTCGGTCTCGGCATGAGCCTGTTCGTGGCGCCGCTCACGGCGACCGTCCTGGCCTCGGTGGACGCGAGCCGCGCCGGGCTCGCCAGCGGCGTCAACAACACGGCGGCGCGCATCGCGCAGTTGCTCGTCGTGGCCGGGCTGCCGCTCGCGGTCGGCCTGTCCGGTACGGCGTACGCGGACCCCGACGCGCTCGACACCGCCTTCGGCAAGGCGGCCGTGGGCTGCGCGGCGCTGTTCGGTCTCGCGGCGGCGGCCGCCGCGGTGTTCGTCCGGCCGAGCCCGGCGGCCTGGCACGACGAACGCGGCAACGCGCCGCAGTGCAAGACGTGTCTGGGCCTCCAGGCCCCGCCGCTGGAGCCCGGTGACCGTGCCGGGGAGTGACCGCGGCCCCTACCCGCTGACCTCGCGTACGACCTCACGTACGAACAACGTCACGGACACCGTCGCCTCGAATCCGTTGCGCCGCATCAGCGTGGCCGACGCGGTGTTGCGGGACTCCACATCCGTCACGATGGTGCTCGCGCCCGCCTCCGCCAGCGTCGCGCAGCAGGCCTTCACCAGGCGGCTCGCGATGCCCTGTCCCTGGTGCTCGGGGGCGCTCGCGATCCACTCCAGGTTGCCCCAGTCGGCGCGCTGGTCGAACCCCATCGAGCCGAGCACGTATCCGGCGAGGCGCCGGTCGCCGTCCAGCGCGACCCAGCAGGCGGACGACTCGTTGTCCAGGTGCCGGGCGATCGCGGAGAGCGACCAGGACGTGTACGGCTTCACGGACGTGTCGTAGACCCGACGGCCCAGGGCGAGGACATCGGCCAGATGGGTGGCCGTGAGCGGTTCCAGGACGATCGACGCCGAACGCTCCGGCGCGGCGGGGCTGGACATGGGGCCTCCCAGGGAGCGGGCGCGGCGCCGGGCCGCGGCCGCGCGCACCTCACACTATGAGGCGCCCGGTGCTCGCGCATGCCGAGATCCGCCGGGCCCCGGGGTCCCGAAGCCCCCGCAACGCGTCGGGCGGCGTCCGCGAAACGCCCGCCGGGCAGGGCCGGGCAGCCATCGGTTCCCACCCGTCGAGCGCCCAACTCGCCCGCGTATCCTGTCCTTTGATCAGGTGGACGCCTGTCCGAGGCATGGCGCGGGAGCCCTTATCGTGGAGCGCATGTCCGTTCCTGAGCTGATCCGCATCGTCTCCCGCTCCTCCCCCATGGCCCTCGCCCAGGTGGAGCGCGTCCGCACCGAACTCGCCGCGCTGCACCCCGGCATCCGCACCGAGGTCGTGCCGGTCACCACCTCCGGGGACCGCTGGATGGGCGATCTGGCGGCGCTCGGCGGCAAGGGAGCGTTCACCAAGGAGGTCGACGCCGCACTGCTCGCGGGCGAGGCGGACCTCGCGGTGCACTGCGTCAAGGACGTTCCGGCGGACCGGCCGCTGCCCGCGGGGACCACGTTCGCCGCGTTCCTGGAGCGGGACGACATCCGGGACGCGCTCATCCATCCCAAGGGGCTGACCCTCGACGAGCTGCCCGCAGGGACCCGTATCGGCACGTCATCGGTCCGCCGCGTGGCGCAGCTCGCCGCCTCCCACCCTGAGTTGGAGTGCGTCCCGATGCGCGGCAACGCGGGCCGCAGGCTGGCGAAGCTCGCCGCGGGCGACGCCGACGCGCTGCTGCTCGCCCAGTCGGGTCTCGACCGCATCGGCCGCCCCGACCTGGCCAGCGAGATCCTGTCGGTGGAGACGATGTGCCCGCCGATCGGCGCGGGCATCCTCGCCCTGCAGTGCCGCGAGGACGACACCGCCACCATCGACGCCGTCACGGACCTCGGCGACAAGAACGCCTGGCGGGAGGCGACCGCCGAGCGCATGTTCCTGCACGTCCTGCAGGGCCACTGCAACTCGCCGATCGCCGGGTTCGCCCGCTCTGAACGCGGCGGCGACCTGTCGCTGCGCGCCTGCGTGTTCACGCCCGACGGCAAGACGGTGCTCAACGCGCACGAGTGGGCGGGCCCGCTCGACCCCGCGACGCTCGGCACGTCCGTGGCCGTCGCGCTGCTGCGCCAGGGCGCCCGGGAGCTGATCGACGGCATCGCCCACTGAGCGGTGCGGGTGGCGGGTGGCGGGTGGCGGGGGCTGAGTCCCGCATGCCGGGCAGGCGTCGGCCTTTTGTGTCACAGGTCGTCGACAGCGCCAACCGCGCGGGCGGGTTCTCCCCTCTTGCACGGCGGGCCGACGGCCCCCTTCGCTGCCCGTACCTGTTGAGGAGTCAGCCACCATGCTCAAGAGATCCGCGTCCATGAGACCCGCGTCCACGATCCGGCCTCTTCGCCGTCGCGCCACGGGACTTGCCGTGGCCGGTACGGTCTTCGCCCTCGCCGCCTCCGTGCCCGCGACGGCCGCGCCCGACCGGGCGCCCGCCGCCCCCACCGCCGCCGCGGCGGCCGGTCCGATCTCCGTCTTGAAGTACACCGCCCAGGAACGCCGGGAAGCGCTCGCCTACTGGACTCCCGCTCGTATGAAGGCCGTCGGCAAGTCCGTGGACCTCGGTCCCACCGGACCGATGGCCAAGCCGTGGCGCGGCACCACCCTGAAGACCGTGGGACGGCTCTTCTTCGTCAACGCGAGCGGCGCCGACACCTGGTGCACGGCCACCGCCGTGAAGAGTGCCAACCGTTCCGCCGTGATGACCGCGGCCCACTGCGTGCGCCGTGGCTCCTCTCCCGTCAACACCAACATGTCGATGGTGTTCGCCCCCGGCTACAGCAAGGGCAAGGCGCCGTACGGCGCGTTCGCGGTCCACCAGGCCGTGACCCCGCGCGCCTGGGAGGAGGACTCCGCCAACGACATGTCCGCCCTGACCGTCGACGCGGGCAGGACCGGCAAGAAGCTCACCTCCGTCGTGGGCAGCCAGGCCGTCGCCTTCAACCGTCCCGTCGGCGGCACCATCTCCTCGTTCGGCTACTCCGCGACCCGTCCGCAGCTCGGCGAGCAGCTCCTGCGCTGTGTCGGTACGGCGAAGAAGGAGCACGGCACGCAGTTCATCCCCTGTGACATGAGCGGCGGCTCCAGCGGCGGCCCGTGGCTGGCCGACTTCGACGCCACCACCGGCAAGGGCGTCGTGGTCTCGGTCAACAGCTCGCTGGACTCCCTGACGCCGACGAAGATGTACGGAGAGATCTGGGGAGCCACGGCCAAGAAGGTGTACGACCGGGCACAGCAGCTCTGACGCGGCGCCGGGGGCGCGGCTGCGTGACGGGCTGTGTGACGGGGCGGCTGTGTGACGGGCAGCTGTGTGACGGCGCTTCTCGTCGCGTGTGACGAGAGTTCTCGCGGTAGATGATGAAACGATGACAGACCCCCTGAACCCGGGTTCCAGGGGGTCTGCTGGACGACATGAACACCGAGAACATCCCCTCCTCCCCCAGCCCCCGGCGCCCCGTGCGGCGCACCGCGGCGGTCGCCCTTGTGGCCGCCGTAGGCATCGCCGCTCTCGCCGCCTGCGGCGGCGGTGAGAGCGGCGCCGCAGCCGACAGCGGCAAGGCCTCCGCCGACGGGGACAAGAATACGAACGCTCCCCGGGTCCTGTGGATGGGCGACTCCATCGCCGGGGCCGAGGCCCCGGCTCTCGGCGCGGCGCTGAAGGCGAGTGACGCGTCGTTCAAGTCGATGGCGGCCGACGGCGGCGGCGGTGTCACCGGAGAGATCGCCGAGCCCACCTGGGAGCAGCTGCCCAAGGAGCTCGCGTCCTTCAAGCCGGACGTCGTGGCCTACCAGATCACCACCTACGACTGGGGCAAGCCCGCCGAGCAGCGCACCGGCTACGAGAAGCTGGCCAAGACGGTCGGCGACGCGGGCGCCGAGCTCGTCATCGTCACGGCGCCGCCCTTCAAGATCGACGACTTCTACGAGCCGCACAAGGCCGAGATCAAGTCCGCGCCCAAGTCCGCCGAGGACGTGGCCGCCAAGCACCGGGACACGGTGCGCTTCCTCGACTCCGCCGCCCTGTGGGGCGACGACGGCACCGCGCCCAGGGCCCGGCGCAGCAAGGACGGCATCCACACCTGCCAGCAGGGCGCGGCGGGCTTCGCGCAGTGGCTGACCAAGGAGCTGGGAAAGCAGTACTCCTTCACGCCCGCCCCGGCCGACCGGTGGGCCACCGGGTCGTGGACCGGTGACAAGGTCTACGGCCCGCTGGGCTGCAAGTAGGCGAGCAGCCGTACGGCGGGGGCGTCCGTCCGCCCTCGTACGCCGAGCCGGAACGTCGATCGCGTGGGGCCCGAACCGGGCCCCACGCCGTCCGCAAGGAACGAACCCCATGCCCGCGCACGCCACCCCTCCCGCCCTCGCGTCCCACCGACGGCAGGCCCCCGCCCCCGCTGCCGCGCCGATACCCGGCAGGCGGCACATCGCGCCCCTGGACGGTCTGCGCGGCCTGGCCGTCCTGGGCGTGCTGTTCTTCCACGCCGGTCGGTTCAGCGGTGGCTTCCTCGGCGTGGACCTGTTCTTCGTGCTGTCCGGGTTCCTCATCACCGGCCTGCTGTTGGAGGAGGCGGCCCGCGACGGCCGCGTCGACCTGGTCGCCTTCTGGGGGCGGCGCGCCCGCCGCCTGCTGCCCGCCCTGGCCGTGACGGTGGCGGGGACGCTGCTCCTGGTGTGGGGCTTCGGGTCGGTGACCCTGCTGCGGTTCGGTCTCGACGACACCCCATGGGTCCTTGGCAACCTCGCGAACTGGCATTTCATCGCCGACCAGGTCGGCTACTGGGACTCCGCCGACACGCGGGTGTTCAGCCACTTGTGGAGCATCGCGGTCGAGGAGCAGTTCTACCTCGCGTGGCCGCTGGTCGTATGGCTGGTGGCGCGCGGTCGGCGCCGGGACGGTGCCGCCGGGGGTGGCGGGCGCGTCGCGGTCGTGGCCGCCACCGGGGCCGTTGTGTCGCTGGCGCTCATGATCGCCTTCACCGGGCCCGTCGACACGACGCGCGTGTACGAGGGCACGGACACCCGGGCCTTCTCGCTGCTGCTCGGCGCGCTGATGGCGACCGGGCCCGCCACCCGTCTGCTGGCGCGGGCAGGGGCACGGGTCACGTCCTGGGCCGCGCTGGTCCTGGCCGTCGGCATCGCCGCCTACTGGATCCTGGCCGACGGTCAGAACTCCCCCTCCCTGTTCCGGGGCGGACTGTTCCTGCACGCGCTGGCCGCCGCCCTTCTCATCGGCTGCCTCGCCCAGGCTCCGGACGGCCCCGTGGGCCGGGGCGTCGGCACCGCCCCGCTGCGCTGGTTCGGCTCGATCTCGTACAGCCTCTATCTGTGGCACTGGCCGCTCTACGTCCTGCTGAGCGAGGAGCGCCTGGGCAGCGCGGGCTGGGACCGTACCGCGCTCGTCATCGGCGTCTCCGTCGCGGCCGCCGCGCTCTCCAAGTACCTGGTCGAGGACCCCGTCCGGTTCCGGGCCCGCTGGGCGCACGGCCGCTCCGGAGCGCTCGCGCTGGTGGCCGTCCTCGCCGCGCTCGTCGCCCTGTGGGCCGTCATTCCCGTACCGCGCGCCGGGGTCGGTTCCGTGGACGTCACCCGGCTCACCGCCGACGGCTGAGCCGGGGCGCGGCGGGCCCCCCGCCGAAAAGTGGGCCAAAATCACAGAGACACCTCCCGCATGGCAATGACATCAACCGCATACCTGGAGACGAGCACATCCCGATGCCACGAGTTCTGCTGATCGAGGACGATCCCGCGGTACAGAAGGGGGTGTCGCTCGCGCTGCGGCGCCGGGGTCACAAACTGGAGGTGGCGGCGAGCGGTGAGACCGGACTGCTCACCCTGGAGCGCTTCCGGCCCGATCTGGTGCTGCTCGATCTGATGCTGCCCGGCATGTCCGGCCTCGAAGTGTGCCGCCGCATCCGCGAGACCAGGCAATTGCCGATCATCATCCTCTCCGCGCGGGGCGACGACATCGACCTGGTGGTGGGCCTGGAGGCGGGCGCGGACGACTACATCGTCAAACCGGCCAGCGGCGAAGTCATCGAGGCCCGGATGAAGGCCGTGCTGCGGCGGGTCGTCCCCCAGGACCCCGCGACCGCCCCCGGGCGGACCGAGCAGACCGGGCAGACCTTGCAGTCCGGGCAGACCTGGCAGACCTGGCAGGGCACCCTGGAGCTCCACGGCGACCTCGCGGTGGACCGGAGCGCCCTGCTCGTGTCCAAGGACGGCCGTGAACTGACGCTCGCGCCCTCCGAGTTGAAGCTGCTGCTCTTCCTGTCCGCCGCACCCGGCCAGGTCTTCAGCCGCCAGCATCTGCTGGAACAGGTGTGGGAGCACAGCTTCTACGGCGACGCGCGGCTCGTCGACGCCTGTGTGATGCGGCTGCGCGGCAAGGTCGAGGACGACCCGCGCCGCCCGGTGTACATCCAGACGGTACGGGGCTTCGGTTACCGCTTCGGCCCCGTGCCTCAGCCGGAGGAGCCGCGACGGCAGGAGGACGGCGCGTCGTGAAGCTGCGTCCGCCCCGGGGGCTTCGCGTCCGCCTCGTCGTCGCCTTCCTCCTCGTATCGGCGCTCAGCGCGCTCATCACCGCCGCGCTCACGTTCCGGCAGGCCCGCTCCGCGATCCTCGACCGTACGCAGGACAACGCGGTACGCGACCTCCGCGCCCAGGTCGGGTCCCTCGCCCCCGATCTGCCCTTCCCGCCCAGCACGCGGGATCTGCGCAACTTCACCCTCCAGCTGGACCGGGCCGGCGCCTCCCGCGACTGGCGCACCGCCGCGTCCTACCGGAACGGCCCGGCGGTCACCGCGCCGGGCACCGAACAGCGCACGGCGGTGCCGGCCGCGCTGCGCGCCTCCGTGGCCGACCGGGTGGACACGGTCGTCCGTCAACGCATCGAGCGGGACGGCTCCCCGTGGCTCGTCATCGGCATGCCCGTCTTCTACGCCGCCGAGCCCGGCGAAGAGCGGACCGCGTCCGGCCTCGTCGTGTACGCCGACTTCTCCCTGGACGGCGACAAGGCCGACATCTCCGCCCTGGTCGGCGCCGCGGAGGCGGGCGCCGTCCCCGCCCTCGGCATCGCCCTGGTCCCGGCCCTGTTCGCGGCGCGCCGCGTCCTGCGCCCCGTCCGGGGGCTGCGCAACGGCGCGGAGCAGATCGCCTCCGGCGAACTCGGCACCCGGCTCCCGGTCACCGGCCACGACGAACTGTCCGACCTCACCAGGACCTTCAACACCATGGCGACGCACCTGGAGGAGGACGACGCCGAGCTGCGCCGCATGGAGGCCACCGCGCGCCGCTTCGCCGCCGACGTGGCACACGAACTGCGCACCCCGCTGGCCGCCATGTCCGCGGTGACGGAGGTCCTCGACGAGGACGCGCACAGCGGCATCCTGCCACCGGACACCGCCGACGCCGTGCTCCTGATCAGCGGCGAGACCCGGAAGCTGACCCGCATGGTGGAAGACCTGATGGAGGTCTCCCGCTTCGACGCGGGCGCCGCGGCCCTGCATCCGGACGACGTCGCCCTGCGCACCCTCGTGGAGAAGACCCTGCATCTGCGGGGCTGGCAGTTGCCGCCGGGGCAGGTCGTCGTGGACGTGCCCGAGGACGTACGGGTCTCCGTGGACCCCCGGCGCATCGACGTCGTCCTGGCCAACCTGATCGGCAACGGCCTGCGGCACGGCGCTCCCCCGGTCGTCGTCCGGGCGCGACCGGCCCCGGGCCCCGACGGGGGCACGGTCGTCGTGACGGTCACCGACCACGGTCCCGGCATCCCCGAGGACGTACTGCCGCATGTCTTCGACCGCTTCTACAAGGCCGACGCGGCCCGTACCCGGTCCGAGGGCAGCGGTCTCGGCCTCGCCATCGCCGCCGAGAACGTCCGCCTGCACCACAGCACGCTGACCGCCGCCAACTCGCCTGACGGCGGCGCCGAGTTCACCCTCGCGCTGCCGCTCTCCCGCCCTGACACCCCCCGTCCAGGAGCCGCCGCGGAGGGCCGCCCATGAGAAAGAAACGCCTCCCTCTTCCGCCCCTGCTCGTCGGGCTGCTGTTCCTGGCGGCGGGCTGCGGTGTCACAGAGACCGGTCCCGAAGGGGCGGGCACCCCGGCCTCCGGCATCCAACGGCCCGGCACGCACGCCGACTACGCCCGCCTCTACTTCGTGGGGCCCTACGGCCTGCGCGCCGCCACCCGCCCCACCGACCGCCTGCTCCTCCCGCAGCAAGCCCTCGGCCTCCTCCTGGAAGGCCCCACCGACGCGGAACGGGAGCGCGGCCTGATCAGCGAGGTCCCTTCGATGAACGGACGCCTGACAGCGACGGCCACCGCCGGCACGGTCGACATCTACCTGCCCGTGAACGTGGCGGAACTGGAGGTCGCGGCGGTCAGCCAGCTCACGTGCACCGCCGCCCACGCCGACGTCCCCGGCGGTCGGCGCCCCACCGACGTGGACGTCCGCTTCCACGAGAACCTCGACCGCTCCCCTGCTCCGTGGACCGTGCGCTGCGACGCCGCCGGGAACGCCCATCCGCATACGCAGGCATGACCTCGTCCCGTACGGATTTGTCACGTGTGTGGCTAGTCGGCGGTGCATCGGCAGTTCACCGTTGGTCCACCTACCCGAGGAAAGGACCCACGGTGAGACGCAGACAATTCGTGACGGGGACGATCGGCGCGGTGTCCGGGCTCGCTCTGGCGCAGGGCTCGGCCCGCACCGCCACAGCCGCACCCGCCCGCCGTGCCGCCCAGTGGCGGGCTGTTCCGGCGCCGGGCAGCTCCCCGGCCGCCCAGCTGCGCCGCATCTCCGCGGCCGGGCCCCAGCAGGCCTGGGCCGTCGGGGAGGAGGGGCGCGCGGGGGCCTCGCGGGGGCGGGCGCTCGCCATGTACTGGAACGGCAGCGCCTGGTCGAAGTCCGACCTGACGCACCTGGACTACTCGGGACGGCTGAGCGACGTCGCCTGCGTCGGCCCCGCCGCGGCGTGGAGCGTCGGCCTGCCCGCGGGCGACGCGAGCCCGCTGCTCCGCTGGGACGGCGCCACGTGGCGCGAGGCCGCGTTCCCGGGCAGGGGCGAGTCGGGCGTCGGCCTCGAGTCGGTGGCGGTCGGCGGCGACGGGCGGGTGTGGATCTGCGGCAGCCGTGGCGGCGCCGCCCGGCTGTTGCGGGGAGACGGAGACCAGTGGCGGTGGCTGGCCCCGCTGCCGGTCGCGGGCGCCGGCCTGTACCGAGTGGTCCTGCGCACGCCGGACGAAGTCTGGGTCAGCGGCGACCAGGCGTCCGGCGGCGGCTGGTCCGGGCTCGTCGCACGCTGGGACGGCGCGTGGACAGTCCTGCCCCCGGTCACGGGCGCCCGTCTCAGCATCAGTGACCTGCACGCGGCCGCTCCGGACGACGTGTGGGCCGTGGGCACCGAAGCGGGCGTCGGCGGGCCACCGGGGCGCCCCGGCAACCCCGTACTCGCCCACTGGGACGGCGCCGCCTGGAGCCACGTACAACCGGGTTTCACCGTCGGCTCGTTGACCGGGATCGCGGCCGACGCACAGGGGCGCGCCGCCTGGATATCAGGCTGGAACCACCAGGACCAGAGCCGCAGCACGTACCTGCGCCGGGACGGTGAGGGATGGGCGGTCGCCCGGGGCCCGGCGGGCACGGCGACAGCCCCGTACCTCAATGACGTGACCTCCGTCCCCGGCACCGCGGGGTTCTGGTCGGCGGGCATGACGAGCTCCACCCCCGCCCCGCCGACCGAGGCCTACACGGAGCGCTTCGACGCCTGACCCCGCCCCCGACGCCGCTCACGCGCGAGTTCCACCGTGGTGACGACGCGGGTCAGGGAGGGCCTGCGGGGGACGGACCCGAAGCCGAACCGGACCGGCGGCCGCACGGGCCGCAGCTCTCCCAGGTCCGCACCGTCCCAGGTCGCGCCTGCCGTCGCGATCGAGCGCAGGTCCCGCGCCGCGTACCACTCGCGGCGCCCCCCGCCCGCGCTGCCGCGGGTCCGTACGCCCGGCATCAGAAGGCGGGCCGGTACGTCGCACAGCGCCGCCCACCCGGGGCTGGTCGCCAGGCGGCCCGGGACCAGACGCAGCAGCCGCCCCAGCGCGGTGGACGGTCCGGGTTCGAAGGTGAGCCGCAACGGCCCGGCCGCCACGGTCCACCGCTCACGCCCGGGTTCGACGGTGACGGGGCAGATGACGATGTCGTCGAACCGGTATGTGGCGGCGACGAATTCCGCCACCCGCTCGGACGGCGCGAGGAGCACGCGCCGTCCGTCGGCCCGCTCCACCATGACGTCGGCGAACGCGCCCAGGGGCGACAGCGGCCAGTACCCGACGACCAGACGTACACCGGCGGCGGTGCCGAGGCCCGCGATCCACCCGTCGAAGCGCATGCGGTCCGGCCGCCCGCCGGACCGGTCCTGTGTCATCGGGGTCGTCGGGGTCATCGGGCGGAGGCGGGCGCGCCCGGCACCCGCCGGTCGCCGCCGTCGCGGTCCTGCCACTGCCGGACGACGTCCACGGCACCGTCCCGCGGTTCGTGGCGCATCGGGAGGCGGCGCTCCTGCCAGGGTCTGGCGAACTCCTCGTAGAAGCTGCTCAGGTCGATGGTGCGCTGCACGAAGTGCATGTCGTGCCTCCGGTGCGTTCATACGTGGCCAGTGCCGTCGGTACGCGGTCGGGCTCGACCCCCCGTACCGACCACCTCAGTGTGCGTGACCTGGGCTCCACAGCATCCGGGGACACACGCGCCGCACGCGTCAGGCCGCTTCGTCGCGGCGTGCTTCCGCCGCTCCGGGACGTTCCGCCGCTCCGGGACGTTCCGTCGCTCCGTGACGTTCTGCCGCGGGCTCCTCGCGGTGCCGTGCGCGGCCGTGCCCGGCGACGAGCCGGAGGTGCGGTCGGCGGTGTGCGCCGCGCCGCGGGGGATCGCCGGTCAACCGGTCTTCGAACCTGTCCATGCCGACCAGCAACAGACCCATGACGGGCAACAGCAAGAGTGCGACGACGAGCATCGGTGGCGACCTCCCCATAGCGTCCCTTTTCGCCTGCCCGACTCGAACGCCTTCACGGGCCCACAATGTGAAGGTCCCGCGACGGCTCTCGTCGCGCGCTCCGGCCTGCCGGTTTCGACGGCGCCGTCGCGGACATGTGAGTTCCCACCACGGATGCCGTGTACGGCGGAGAGGATCAGAGCAATGACCGACAGCGGCCAGGCCCCCGAAACCCCCCATCGGCACCTCTCGACCGCCGGCCTCCTCGGCTGGGCGGTCGAGGCGAGCGACGGCTCGGCCGGCAAGGTCGACCCCTGCTCGGAGGAGGTGGCGCCCGACCATCTCGTCGTCGACACCGGCGGCACGCTGCTGAGCAAGAAGGTGCTGCTGCCCCTGCGCTTCGTCACGCACACCGACGAGCCGAACCGCACCCTGTACGTGGCCCACACCAGGGAACACCTCAAGGACGCCCCGCGCTTCGACCGCGACCTGCGGGTCACCGACCCCGGCTACCGTGCGCGGATCGACGCACACTATGCCGGCACTCGCTCTCCGGGCGAGCCCGGCATCTGACCCGGCTGATCACCTCACCCCGGTCGATCGCCTCACAGGGACAGCGCCAGGGCCGCCGCGACGATGGACGCCGTGGCCAGGGTCAGCATGAGGACGCGCCCGCGCAGGCCGACCCCTTTGAACAGGCCCGGCGCGCGTTCCTGCACACGCAGAGGCCCACCGCAGAGGCAGTGCTCGCCGTGCGCCTGGTCCGGGGCGTCGAGCCAGTAGGCACCGAGGAGCTGCGCGCCGTGCCGGGCGCCACCAGTAGTCGTAGTCGTCATGCCCGTTCAACCGACGCGACCGGCACCAGGCCACCGGCTCGTCCCCGTTCGTTGCGGTGACTACACCGGCTCGTGATCTTGGCACTGTCACCCGCACATGCCGGAGGTCTTTCCCGTACCCCGCGGCAGACACGGCGCAGGCCTTCCCCGCCCCCCCCCCAAGCAGAATGTGCTGAACTACCTCCGTTCCATTTCCGGGAATCACATCGTTTCCGGAGAGCACAACAAGGAGCCCGCTACGCGGCCAACCGCCAGCGGGTCGTCGACCAGGCGAAGACGGAGTGGGCGAACAGCTCTCTGACTGCCCTCACCTGGCACGTCTGCCCGCCGACCGGCCCAGGCACCTGCGCGTTCGACGGCGGTCTGGAACGTGCGGGACGATCCTGCGGGCGGTTGGAGCAACTACTGTCCCGGAAATCAGTACGTGGACGTCGTATCACTGGACGTCTGGTACAAGAACCACCCGAGCTCCGCCGACTACCAGCAGATGCGGACCATCGCGGGCACAAAGCCCATGGCTCTCGCGGAAATGGGCAGAATGCCGACCGCGTCGCTCCTGGCCGGTCAGCCCCAGTGGGCGTGGTTCATGATGTGGTCCGAGCACTTGCGCGGCAACAATACGAACCCCGAGATACAAGCGGCGTACTTCCACTCGCGTGTGTTGAACCAGGGGGAGATCACCCTCCCCTGACCGGTGGTACGGCGGTCACGGGCGGCTCGGTCACAGCCAGCCCCGCAGCCCGTGGAGGAAGCCCGCCGGGGGGTCCCAGGCGGCGAGGGCACGCAATTCGGCGGTGATGTCGTCGTGCCATCGCGGGTGCGCGGCACGGCTCCGGCGGCGGGTGGCGTGCTTGACGGCGCGCAAGGCGTCCAGGTCCCTCGCCCGGGGCAGCCACGCGGGGTCGCAGTGGACGGCACGGGCACAGCCGAGACCGGGCACGGCGAGCAGGAGCGCCGCCGAGCCCAGTGAGTGGCCGATGGCCAAGTCGGGTGCGGGCGGCAGGGTTTCGATCAGGTCGGCGGCGAGGGCGGCGGGCGTGTAGCTGCCGGACGGCCCGCTGTCACCGTGACCGGGGGAGGTCACGGCGAGTACGCGGTAGCCGTACCCCGCGATCGACGGCGCGACCCGGCTCCAGCCTCCGGCGTCCGTCATGTTGCCGTGCGCCAGGCACTGCCGTGCCGAACGATGTCGTACTCGCCGAGAAGTCGGGTCGCCCGGGGAATCTCACCCCCGGGCTCCCACAGAACCGTGCGTAACCATCTCTCGTTACATCATGTCCGGGCGAGCCACAGCGGCGCACGGAGCGACCGATCAACATACAACTTCACCCAAACGGCGTCGGTGTGAGTCTCCACGGCCTTGACAATGAGGTCCCGAGGGACGCTGTCGAATACACGGAGCAGCCGTGGGTGAGGAGGTCGGACAGGGGCCGTGCCAGCCCTGGTGCTGCTTCGCAGCTCCTGGGTGTGTCGAGGGATCAGGAACCGGATGGCAGGCCATGACAGACCATGACTGGCCATCCGCAGCCATGCTCAGAACCCTGGCGTACGCCCGGAGGTCGGGACGGACTCAGCAAGTGGGCCGGTACGGCACGTCGGGGATGTACGCCTTCCAGTCGCGGCGGGACAGCCCCGTGCTCGTGCGGGCGCAGACGTCGGAGGCCACCTGCTGCGGTGCGACGCGGTAGCGCTGAAGGGGGACGCGCTCACCCGCCGCGTAGACGGTGGCGCTGTCCGGGGCGAACGCGAGGGTGATCTGCCGGTCGCCGGGGGTGGGAAGCGCGGCTCCCAGAGCCTGGTTGGCGGTGGCGTCCCACAGCCGCAGTGTTCCCTCGGAACCGCCCACGGCGAGGGTCTGGCCGTCGGGAGAGAAGGCCAGGGTGCCCACCGGCTCGGCGGCGTCCTGTCGCTCACTGGTGAACGTACCGTCGAACTGCCCTACACGGCGGCGCAGTTCGCCGTCCCAGAGCGTGACACGCCCCGAGGCGTCACCCGCCGCGAACAGCCGACCGTCGGGGCTGAACGTGATCGCGGTCACCGAGTCCGAGTCCTGGCCCAGGCTCACTCGGGTCACGCGGCCGCCCCGCGGGTCGGCCACGCGGCCGTTCGCGTTCACCAGCAGCCTTCCGTCGGGCCGGACGGCCAGGGCGCCTCCGCCCATCCCCCGCAGCACCTTGGTGCGGGTCCCCCGGCGTACGTCGTATACCTCGGTGCGCCCGTCCTGTTCCTCCCCGCGGGAGAGGAACAGGGATCTCCCCTCCGGGCTCAGCGCCATGGAGAGGACGCCTTCTCCCCCCAAGCCGGGAGCCCGGAGGGCCTTCGGTGTCCTGTCCCGGCCCGCGGCGACGTCCCAGATGGTGAACCGTTCCCTCTCCCCCGAGTCCACCGGGCCCGTCCGGTAGGCGAGCGTCCGTCCGTCGGCGCTGAACGTCATGTCTTCCAGACAGTCGTCCACGTACTCCGCAGTGCACCGCAGCCGGGGCAGCTCGCGCGTGCGGCGCCCGGTGCGTACGTCGAACAGCTGGAAGCGGACCCCGTCGGCCCCCTGCCACGATCTGGCGAGCAGGCGGCCGTCCGGGCCGAACGCGGCTTCGGATACGGCGGGTTCCTGCCAGGTCGGGGCGGCGGCACCGCGCAGCGCGACCGAGCGCACGACGCCCCCTCGCATCTGGCGTTGTGACAGATAGCGGATGCGACGATCGTCGAGGTCGAGGCTGAGCCGGCCGACGGAGAGCGTGCTGACCGGGTACCGAAGCACCGGGTCCTCAGCATCGGACAGCCGCCAGAGACTGATCTCCTCGGCGTCCGACGTCACCATGAACCTTCCGTCGGCGCCGAACTCCAGGCTGCTCACGCCTACTTGGTCGACTCCCGGCAGCGGTTTGCCGGTCCGCGCCCGCCATATCCGCACGGCGTCAGGGGTGACGGCCGCCACCGTGCGGCTGTCGGGCGCGAACCTTACCTCCGCGCACCTGTCGTCTCCCCCGCGCGGCAGGGAGCCGGGAACGGGAAGCCGCCGCCGCTGGGCGATGTCCCACACCTGGAGCCGGCTTCCGGCCGGGCAGAGCGCCACCATGCGCTCGTCCGGACTGACGACGGCCGCTTCCACCTGACCGACAGGAGAGGTGAAGAGAACACGCCGACGCACCGTGTCCCAGACGCGGAGTCGTACGGCGGCGGTGTCCCCCAGGACGACGGTGCGCGCGGTGGAGCCGAACCCCAGGGTCACCGCGTCGGGCGAGCCAAGCCGGCGTCCGGCTGTCCGGCCCGTTCCGATGTCCCAGACGAAGACGCCGTCGTCCGTCTCAAGCAGCAGCCCCCGCGCGTCGGGGCTGAGGTGAGTGGCCGTACCGACGTGGCGGCCGAGACCCGGGTACTTCCCCGTCCTGCGCTTGGTCCGCACGTCCCACTTCGTGACGTGACCGCGGTCGGCGACGACCAGGGTGCGCCCGTCCTGGCTCAGGAACTGCTGGGAGTCCAGGCTCTCGGGCACCGTGAAGACGTCCTCCTCCGGCTGGGTGTGGGCACCCATGAGCCCCGCGCGGGTCTCCGGTGTGTCGGCCACCCGCCAGGCGGCGACGCTCAGCCGCATGGCCGTGACCGGGTCGGAGAAGCGCATCCCGTTCGCCAGCGCGCTGACCTTACGGGCGACTGCTTCGGTCCTGCGCTTCTCGCTCGTGCGGTTCTGCTGCCAGGCGACCACTCCGGCCACCAGCGCCAGGACCAACAGGACGGACAGCGTCCCCAGCAGGGACCGGCTGCGGCGGCGGTCCCTGGTGCGGGCAGTGACAGCGGCGGCCAGGAAGGCACGCTCGTGCCCGGTCAGCGCTACCTCCCCGACCTTCCCGTCCTTCCCGTCGTACGCACCGCCCTTCCCGTCCTTCCCGTCGTACGCACCGCCTCTCCCTGCGAACGCCTCCTCCACGGCGGCCAGTCGGTTGCCCCGGTACAGGGCCCCGGTGTCGCGCCCGCTCTCCTCCCACGCGTTCGCCGCGTCCGTCAGGCGACGGTGCAGCCGCAGCCGCTCCCTGTCCTCCTCCACCCAGCTACTCAGCCGGGGCCAGGCCGTGATCAGCGCCTCGTGGGCCAGATCTGCCGAGGACTCCTCCAGGGTGATCAGCCGGGCGCGTGCCAGCCGTTCCAGGACCGGGGCAGTGCCCTCGCCCACCGCGAGGAGTTCGGCACGGTCGGCCGGGCGCCGGGTGTCCGGCGCCCCCTCCCCCGGCATGATCAGACGCAGCAGGAGGTGCCGCGCGAGAACGGCCTCACCGGGCGTGAGCCGCGCGTACACCTCCTCGCCGGTGTGGGCGATGGCTCCCCGCAGGCCGCCTGCCGCCTCGTAGGACGACTCGGTCAGCGCCCGGCCCTTGCGCCGCCGCCATGTCTCGAGGAGCGCGTGTGACAGCAGGGGCAGACCGCCCGGCTGGTCGGTGACCTCCGTGACGAGCCTGGCGGTCAGGGCCCGTTCGACGAGGGCTCCCCGGGTGGCTGCAGGACCGACGATGGCCTGGCGCAGCTCTTCCTGGCTCATGGGCCCCACCAGCAAGCTGGTCCCCCTCAGGGCTGCGGCGAGCGCGCGGTGCTCCGCGCACCGGCCGTAGAAGTCGGCGCGTACGGCGATGACGACGCGCAGGCGGCTGTCCGGCCGGCGGGCGGTGAGCAGCCGGTCGATGAATCCCGCCCGTTCCTCCTGGCTCCGGCACAGGGTGAAGGTCTCCTCGAACTGATCGATGACGACGACCGTGTCGCGTGCGCCGTCCGCCGGGCAGAGCGGTGCCGCGTGCGCGGCGAGGGGGTGCGCGCCGGGGGTGAGGATGCGAATGGCCGCGGGGCGCCGGTGTGGCTCGTCGGCGTGCTGGAGGGCGGGGATCAGACCCGCACGCAGCAGGGAGGACTTGCCGCTGCCGGAGGCTCCCACGAGCGCGGCGAACCGGTTCTCCGCCACGACGGTGAGCAGTTCTCCGGTCAGTTGCTCGCGGCCGAAGAACTTCTCCCGGTCGCCCGGCTCGAACCGGGCCAGGCCGAGATAGGGCGCGGGCTCGTCGTCCGCGGCGGCCGAGGGCACGGCGGCCGCCTCTGCTGCGGCCTCGCGCCAGCGGTGCTCCCACTCCGCCTCGTCACCGCCGCAGGCCGCCACGTAGGCGCGGAGGACCGGCAGCGACGGCAGCCGCTCTCCCGCGGCCGCCTGCGCCAGGGTGGTGACCGAGTACCCACCGCGCGCGGCCATCGTCCGGTAGGTCGGGCCGCCCGCGTCGCGGCGAAGCGCGCGCAGCTCGTACGCGAAGCGCTGCACGGGACCCGCGTCCGGGTCCAGTGGACTCTCCCGACGCCCCACAGTTCCCTCCCCCGGCACGCGGCAGATCGCGTCAAGGTACGCGGGGCCGTGGCGCACGGCAACGCGTCGCAACAGGCGGGGGCTTTCTTCGGCCACCCCGTGCGACCGGCGGCGTTCGCATTGTCCGGAGTGATCGTGGGGGGCTGCCGGACAACGCGGCGGCAACTGCAATCGAGTCATCGGCCAGGGATCGGTCGGCGCCACTGGGGGGATCTCGCCCAGGTGCCTCAGCCATCCCCGGAGGCCGGACACAGCACAGCGATCGGACGAGCCCTGCCGGGGCTCAGTCGGGGGAGATATTCCATGCGCATCAAGCAAGCGATCGGCGTGGCCGCCGGGGCAGTGGCGGCAGTGAGCATCCTGACCACCGCCGCGGTGGCCGAACCGGGCGCCGCGCCCGGTGAGGCGGACGCGGCGGCGCGGAGCACCGCGCCGGACACGAGGACGGGGCCGCCGACCGAGACGGTCACCCTCACGGGGAACGGGCCGCTCACGGGAGAGGGCAGCACGGGCAACTGGCCGCCGCCCCTCACCACCACCACACCCAACTGGCCGCCGCCCCGCGCCACCGTCACGGGCAACTGGCCGCCGCCCCAGACCACCACCACACCCAACTGGCCGCCGCCCCGCACCACTTACACACTCAACTGGCCGGCGCCGCAATCGGTCGTTGGACTCGGCACCTGACACCGCTGAGGCAAGAGCCTGCCCTGCCCGATCGCGGCGGGGCAGCGCCCGTTTCTGAGCCGGTGCCTTAGCAGGTACAGGCAGAAGTACGCGCACGCCGACCATGGTCAGGGGTTCCCGGCGGGAGTGAGCAGGGCACGTACATGTGCGGCCTCGGGGCTTCCGATTCGTTCGAGCAGGGACAGCGCCTCCTGCCAGCAGGTGTGCGCACGTTCCTGCTGGCCGAGCCGGCGCAGGGTCTGCGCGAGCAGGGACAGCACACCGGCGAGCCGCCGGTCGCCGCCGATGTCGCGCAGCAGGGCGAGAGCCCGTTCGGCGTGTGCGGCGGCCGCTTGCGGGCGCGAGGCGGCCAGTTGGGCGGTGGCCATACGGAAGTGGGTCATGCCGATCCAGTACGGCTGCCTGCTCTCCTGGAACATCACGAGGCCCTGGTGGAACCGTTCCAGCGCCTCGTCGTAGCGGCCCGCCTCGTGAAGGGCGAGACCAAGGGCGTAGTAGCCGTTCGCAAGCCGCAGGGTGGCGCCGAGCCCGCGCCACAGTTCCACCGCCTGCTCGGACGCGGCGATCGCGCTCTCGGTCTGGCCGAGACCGAGCTGGGCCCGGCCGAGGTTCATGAGCATGGCTGTCTCGCCGTAGTGGTTGCCGTCGGCCCTGAAGGCCCTCAGGGCCTGGGTGAAACAGACGGCGGCGGCTTGGTGGCGGCCGTGGAGGATGGCAAGCAGGCCCAGCAGGTTGGGTGCGTACCCGAGCGTGAGCATGTCGTCGGCGGCGGCGCCGAGGGCGTGGGCGCGCTCGGCCTCCTCGCGCGCCCGCTCCGCGCGGCCCGCCAGGTGGTGCACTTGGCCGAGAACGACCCTCGCGCGGCCCTCGGTGCGCGGGTCGCCGACGCGCCGGGCCTCCTCGGCCACCGCCGACGCTGCCGACGCGTAATCCTGCCGGTAGGCGCCCGACTCCATCAGGTCCTGCGTCACCAGCAGGACATCGGCGGCCATGGGCGCAAGGGCAGGTTCCGCCGCGCACTGGCGTACGGCGGCGAGCAGAGCGGGCCCCTCGGAGAACACCCAGTCCAGGGCCTGTTGGCGGTCGTCGAACGGCAGGGCCTGGCGGTCGGTGGGCGCCAGGTGTTCCACCAGGCGGTCCCCCGGGTTCTCCAGCTCGTACGCGTGGCAGGCCGTGACCAGGTAGAAGCCGAGCAGGCGGGACAGCACGGCCCTCTGGTCACCGTCCGGGTCCTCGTGTGCGGCGCGGTCGCGGGCGAACAGCCGCAGGAGGTCGTGGTAGTGGTAGCGGCCCGGTGCCGCGGATTCCAGCAGACTGGTGTCGACCAGGGACTCGAGGAGCAGCTCGCTGGTGTCCTCGTTCTCCTCCAGTACGGCGGCGGCCGCGGCAAGGGAGATGTCGAGGCCGTCCGGCAGCGCGAGGCGCCGGAAGGCTCGGGCCTGCGCGGGCTCCAACTGGCCGTAGCCCAGCTCGAAGGAGGCGTCCACGGCGAGGTCGCCGAGGCGCAGCTGGTCGAGTCTGCGGCGTTCGTCGGCGAGCCGCCCGGCCAGGGTGGAGACCGCCCAGGCCGGGCGGGCGGCCAGGCGCGCGGCGGCGATACGGATCGCCAGTGGCAGGTATCCGCAGGCGGCGACGGTCTCTCGGCAGGCGGTCGGCTCGGCCTTGGTACGCGGGGCGCCGACGATGCGCGTGAACAGGACAAGAGCCTCCTGCTCGCTCATGACGTCGAGGTCGAGCACCTGGGCGCCGGGGACCGCGACGAGGCGGGCGCGGCTCGTGATCAGTACGGCGCAGTCCGGTGCGCCGGGCAGCAGCGGACGCACCTGGGCGACACTGTGTGCGTTGTCGAGCAGGACGAGGACCCGGCGTCCGGCCAGGGTGGACCGGTAGAACGCCGCCCGTTCCTCGTGGTCGTCGGGGAGGGCGGAGTCGGGTACGCCGAGGGCGCGCAGGAAAGCGCCCAGTACGTCGTGGGGCCTGGCAGGCCGGGCGCTCTGGCCGAGGAGGTCCGCGTAGAGCTGCCCGCCGGGGAAGTGAGCGCGGACGTCGTGGGCCACTCGTACCGCAAGCGTGGTCTTGCCGACGCCGCCGAGTCCGCGTACCGAGGCGATGGCCATCACCCGGCCCGGGTCGCGCAGCAGATCTCGCCGCAGGTGTGCCGCGGCGGCGGCCCGGCCCGTGAAGTCGGCCAGCTCGGCCGGGAGTTGGGCCAGGCGTGCCGCTTGGGGCAGTGGCTCGCCCTCGGCGCCGGTGCCGGGGGGTGCGGCGAGGCCGGGGTCCGCCTGCAGCACGCGCTGGTGCAGTGCGGTCAGTTCCGGGCCGGGGCTGACGCCGAGTTCCTCGTCGAGCATGCGGCGGGTGTCGGCGTACACGCCCAGTGCCTCTCCCTGCCGTCCGCCGCGGTAGAGCGCCACCATCAGCAGGGCGCGCAGGCCCTCGCGCAGCGGATGCTCGGCGGTGAGTGAGGTCAGCTCGGAGACGGCGTCGAGGTGTCCGCCGAGCTCCAGGTCGAGGGCGAGGCGGTGTTCGAGCAGGGCCAGGCGCCATTCGGCGAGGCGGGAGCGCTGGGTGTGGGCGAAGGGGCCGGGGACGCCACCCAGGGGTTCCCCGTTCCACAGCGCCAGCGCGTCGCGCAGTGCCCGCCGTGCGCGGTGCGGGTCGTGTGCGGTGCGGGCCTCGGCTGCCTGCGCCTCATACTTCTCACACAAGGCCAGGTCAAGTGCCCCGTCCGGCAGGGCGATCGCATATCCCCCGGCCTCGGAGACGAGGGTGCGGCGGCCGAGGGTCTTGCGTAATCGGGAGGCGTAGGTGCGCAGGGCGGGGAGCGCCTGGGCGGGAGGCGCCTGGCCCCATATGGCGTCGATGAGTTCGCTCGCCGTCGCGGTGCGTCCGCCTCGCAGCAGCAGCGCGGTCAGCAGGGCCCGTTCCTGGGGGCGGCCCTCGGGCAGTGCCTGCGCACCGCACCACGCACGGACGGGACCGAGCACCTGGAAACGCATCGGGGGCTCGGACCGCCGGGCGTCGTGGGCGGGGGCAGTGCCCTGCGCGGGAGTCCGGCCGGGTCCGGGCGGTGCATGGCGGCGGTGGGCGGGGAGGGTGAAACCGAGCTGTTCCAGCCGCATGCCGAACATCTCCTCCAGCACCCGCTGGCTGGAGCGGCGCGGGCAGGGCGGATCGGGCTGCCGCCAGCGGTGCAGCTGCCGTACGGTGATCTGCCCCGGCTCGCCGAGCCGCCGTGCCGTGGCCTCGTACACCGCCATGAACACCGACGGCTGCTGCCACTGACGCCGGGCGCACAGCCGGGCAAAGTCCGACTGCCGTGTCGCCGCCATGTCCGCCTCCGGGCTCTCTCTTTCCGGCAGACGGCTCAACCTAGCGGCCCCCGGGATGCGGTAACAGGTGTCTTACCGCAGGAAAAGTCCGGCCGAAAGTCCGGCGGCTCGGCCGCGGCACGGCCACTGGACGGGGCCGACCACGCTGTTCGGCCGGGAGGGCCGCCTCGTGGGTGCGCTCATCGGACGGACAGCGCACGGAGGCGGCCTGGTGAGCGCGCCGGTGTTGACTCCTTCTCGTCCGGCACATCAGCGCACAGCCGAAACCACCGCCGCCCACAGGGGTGGTGCGGCCTGCCCGAACACAACGGAGGACACCACTCATGCACCGACACAAGCGCCTCGCGCTGGCCACGGCCACCATTGCTCTCGGCACCGGGCTGACCTTGGCGGCTCCGACCGCCCAGGCCGACAGCGCCCCGAAGGCCCCGAGGTCCGCAGCCCCCGCGGACGACACCGCGCGGTTGGCCGTGGCGGCGTGCCCGGCCCCGCTGCACACGTACGAGCACTGGCGCTACACGGGCGGCTACAAGAAGTTCTGCAAGTCGGACATGAAATTGTCCGACAACAAATACAACAACGGACACAAGGTCAACGACAATCTCCGCTCGGTGAAGAACCTCACCCGCAGCTGCTACTGGACGCTGTGGACGAACTACTGGAACCGCGGTGAGCACTGGACGTTCCACCCCTGGACGTGGTCGTCCGACCTGAAGGACACCCGCGTCAAGTACAAGACGAGTTCGCTGTACAAGTCGTGCACCTGACCCGTGAGCTCGCGGCGCGAACCCATGCCATGAGCTGAGCCCGTCCATCCGCCGGAGGTACGGCACCGCCTGCCGTGTACCTCCGGCACCTCCTGGGAGGTGCTGACCATGCGCAGGCGTATCGCACCCGCAGCGGCCCTGGTGCTGCTGCTCGCCGCGGGTTGCGGGGGACCCTCGGCAGACGACGGTACCCACCCCCCGGATCGGCCACCCGCCCCGAGCCGGGAGATCCGCGCACTCACCCTGCCCTTGGACGCGTACGAGTTGGACAGCCGCAGCGCCGCCCTCGCCGCCACGGCGCAGGAGAAGCTGATCAAGTCGTGTATGGCACGTCAGGGTCTGGACTGGCCCGAGCTCCCCCACTCCTCGACCGAGACATGGCCGCATCGCGGCCGCTACGGTCTGGCTGAGACTGCGGTGGCGAAGCGATACGGATACCACGCCATCCCTGACCCGGCCACCAAGACCGCGGAGAGGCGTCTGGGACAGCGGGACGCGAAGCTCACCACACGGCAGCGGACGGCTGCCTACGGTACCGACGGCCGGTCGGGCTGCCAGGCACGAGCCGACCGCGTACTGATGCGAGATGTGCCGATGGTCAACTCCGACCTGGTCAATGAGGCTTCCCACGCCGCGTACGAGAAGTCCCGGCACACCCCCGCCGCCCAGCGGGTGTTCGGGGAGTGGCGGGCCTGTATGCGGAAGCGGGGCCATGCCTACCGCGACCCGATGGACCCGAACGAGGACCCCCGGTGGAAGGGCGGACAACCCACCCGTGACGAGATCGCCACGGCCCAGGACGACGTCGCGTGCAAACTCCGGACACGCCTGGTGGCCGTCTGGTGGCGGGCCGATGCGACCCTGCAGCACCAGGCGATCAAGGACAGTGCCGGGCGCTTCCGGCAGGTCCATGAGGCCCGGAAACGCTACCTGGAGAATGTACGGCGGCACAGCAGGTGAGGACCCCGTGGCCGACGCTGCCCGCGCGGGACTTCTCGGCGCCTTTCTGCCGGGGCTGTCCGCCGCACTGCGCGGCACCAGCCCCGGTCGCCAGCTCCATTACTGCCGTTCACAGAGGAGGGGGTGGCGATCCAGCTGCCGTCCGGCGCGATCGCGACGCCGACCGCCGGGCGGGAGACCGCCCCTCCCCCTGAGCACAACCTCCCGGTGCCGGGAATGACGGTCTCACCGGACGGCACGTGGATTGCTGCTATCGGCCATGACGGGAAGCCACGTCCCTGTGGGGGTCTCGGAGATGCCCGACAACCCGGTGGGCCGGCACCGCCACCCCGGCCCGGGGAAGGTCGTCGGCGCGCGTGACGTGTGCCCGGACAACCGGGCTGGCCCGCCTCTCGTACAGTCAGGCCCGCGCCCTACTGGACGAGCACACCGCTGTGCGCGGGCCGGGAACCGGCCGGGACCTGCTCGCCCCGGGCGGCAGCCGTGGTTGCACCTGCGGCGCTGCGCCGTCACGGCGCAGTGTTCGAGAGAGCAGGGGCTGAAGGCTCCCATTGCTCAGATCCACTGGTTCCCGCCCTCGACCGAGGACGGCGGTCTCAGTTCAGGCCGGTGAGGAACTCGGCGAAGAGCCGGTTGGCGGTCTCCGAGTCGTAGAGGCGCTCGAACTCGGCGCGCGCCAGGCGGCGCCGGAACTCACCGTGGTAGGAGACGTCTCCCTCGTCGTGCATGAGGTCGGTGAACCACACGGCGAACGCCTGGTAGTTCCACACGTGCTTCAAGCACGTGGCGGAGTACGCCTCAAGCAGGCTCCTGTCCTGCTCCTTGACCTGCTTCGATACGGCCGCGGCGAACATGTCGGCGTCATGCAGCGCCAGATTCATGCCCTTGGCGCTCATGGGCGGCACGATATGCGCGGCATCGCCGAGCAGGTATAGGCGGCCGTGGCTCATCGGGTCGTGGACGACACTGCGCAGGGGCACCAGCGTCTTGCTGGAGATCCGTCCCTTCACGGCGACCGATTCACCGAAGCGCGCCTCCCACCACGGTGAACAGGTCTTCCGTGCCGTTGGGCATCGAACCGGCGAGCCGGGAGCACTGTAAGCACCCACCCGAATGGCTGACCTCCCATGCAGAAAAAAAGGGGGGTTGGAGATGTTGGCAGGGCATTCGCCTACGGCGTTTCCGCAACACCAAAACGCCACGCCTGCCGCTGCCGACAGACCCGCACCCGGCACCGGCTGGAGCAGTAGACCGCCGACTTGGCCCGCTCCACCCCTACCGTCCACGACCGCCCGCACACCGGGGCACACCGCCTGCTCGCCCCGCAGGATCGCCGCCACCCGGGACCGTGTCCGCCGCATCCCGCGCCACCGCCGTGACGCTACTAAAGGCCATTGGTCCCGAATCTTGTCGAGGGGCCAGGGCACCCGAACCTCTGCACGGTTACTCCGGTCGCCGACCCATCCGGCTGCACGTCGGCGTGTGGGCCTGATGAAGGCGGCTGCCGGGGCGTCCGATCGGCTTCGAAGAGCCCTGTACCAACCGCACAGCAGCAGAGGAAAGGCAACGTCATGGCTGAGAACACACTGAACGGCCACCGCGTTCTGGCGATCGTCACCAACTACGGAATCGAGCAGGACGAGCTCGTGGTGCCGGTGCAGCATCTGCGTGAGCGTGGCGCCCACGTCGACGTGGCCGCCGTGAAGGCGGAGGAGATCCGCACGCTCGTCGGCGACAAGGACCCCGGCAAGACCGTCCAGCCGGACCTGACCCTTGCCGACGCGGACGCGTCCTCGTACGACCTGCTCCTGATCCCCGGGGGCACGGTCAACGCGGACTCCCTGCGGCTCGACGAGACCGCCGTCTCGATGGTCCGCTCCTTCGCGGAGTCCGGCCGCAAGGTGGCTGCGATCTGCCACGGGCCGTGGCTGCTGGTGGAGGCCGATGTCGTCGATGGCAAGACCCTCACGTCGTACGCCTCGGTCGCCACCGACATCCGCAACGCCAAGGGCACCTGGGTCGACAAGTCCGTCATGCACTGCGGCGCCAACGACTGGGACCTGATCACCTCCCGTACCCCCGACGACCTGGAGGACTTCCTCCGCGAGATCGACGACACGCTCGGCGCGGCGGGCTGACGGCCCCGCGTCCGCCCCGGCTCGCGCGAAGTGGCGGGCCGGGGCGTGTCGGGTGGTGTCGGGTGGGTGTCCCCCATGCTTGATGGTGTTCGTCAATGGCCTCGCAGACAGGAGGAGGGTCCCGAAGCTGCGCCCCGGCCGACAGCGGCCGCAGTCGTTCACGACGCCCCCGAAGGCAGGGTTGGGGTCCATGCCGTAGCTGCGCACGCCGCACTGGATGTTCCCCGCGTCGCGACCGCACATGTCCTCCAGGGCGATCGCCTGAGGACGAGATCCGCGGATCCGGTCCATGCATCGCTTGATGACCAGGGCCGGGATCGTCCGTGCCGGGTCCTTTCGTGCGGGTAGCCCCCCTCACGTCATGCACCACAGCAACGCCGCCGTGCACAGTCACCAGCGCCTCAACTCTTCACCCAGGGCGCTGTGTTCCTCCCCACACAGGTGAACCCCCCTCGCAAACCAACCCTTCAGTGGAGTGGTGACGCACTCGCGCCACCCGGCCGCCGGTGCGGTCGTCGAAGGATCCGGTTTTCGACAGGGGCATCTGCTGATGACGTCGTTACGAAGAAGAAGACCTGCCACGTTTTCGACAGCTGCCGACGGCTTCGTCGATGCCGCGCTGGGTTCCCTGGGGGTCGGCGACACCCAGTCCGCCGACTTTCGCCAGGGGATTCAGCGCCTGATGCACGGCTGGGGCGAACTGCCCGTGAGCCACGGCGAGAGCCGGTCGGGCGGCGAGTACTTCGCCGCGAACGACGGTGCGCCGTTCGAGCTGTCGGTGTCCTGGCGGCCGGGCGGCTTCGAGGCGCGCCTGCTCTGCGAGTCCGCCGACGGGACCCCCGGGCTCCTTGCCCGCCAGGCGAGCGGGCTGGCGCTGACGCGCAGGGTGACCGCGGGGCTGAGCTCCGCCGCGGTCGACCGCGTCAACGGCGTGGTGGACCTGTTCACCTCGCGCGAACCCCACGGGCCCTTCACGCTGATGCACGCGGTCGGGTGGAACCCGGGCGCCGAGCCTGGCTTCAAGCTGTACCTCAACCCCGGCGTCCACGGGCCGGACACGGCCGCGAGGTCCGTCGCGCGCGCCATGGACAAGCTCGGCATGTCCCGCGCCTGGGCCGCCACTGCCGAGACGCTGCGCTCGCTCGGCATCGAGAACCACCTCGGCGTCCTCGCCCTGGACCTGTCCGATTCCCCCAGGGCCCGGGTCAAGGTCTACGCCGGTCTACCCGGTTGCTCACCCCAGGACGTGGAGGACATCGCGCGGCTGTCGGCCACGTACCGGCCGGGCCGGGCCACGGGGGCCTTCGACGCCGTGTACGGCGACGCGAGCCCGGCCCGAAGCCCGCCATGGCCGCCCTCGCGTTCACCTCCGGGCTCGACGCCCCCGCCGCGGTGAACCTCTACCTTCCGCTGGACCCCAATCTTCCCCACGACGAGGCCTCGCTGGCCGCCGCGGAGGCCTTGATGCGGGACGAGGGAATCGACCCGGCCCCGCACCGCCTGCTCATCGAGAAGCTGTGCCCGACCAGCCTGGACCGATCCCACATCCAGAGCTGGGTCTCCTGCCAGGCCGCAGGCCCGCCGCGTGTCACCGTGTACATGGGACCGGAGCTCTACCCTCATCGGGTACGGCCTTCCGGAGGGCGGCAGCCCTGAGGGTGATCTTCGGGCCGTAGATTGGGCACATGACAGAGGGGACGCGGACCGGGGCGATAACGCGGTCACGGAGAAAGCGGGGGCGGCACGCGGCTCCGAAGCGGGGCCCGGGCGAGGGCGGGATGATGCGCTCGTCCCTGTTGATGGCGGCGGGGACGGTGGTGTCCCGGGCGACGGGGCTGATCAGACTCGTACTGCAGGGGGCCGCGCTGGGGACCGGGCTGCTCGCCACCACCTACAACCAGGCCAATACCGTGCCGACCAGCCTGTATTTCCTGTTCATCGGCGGGGCACTGAACTCGGTGCTTGTACCGCAGTTGGTGAGGGCCCGGACCGAGCATCCGGACGGCGGCAGGGCCTTCGAGCAGCGGCTGGTCACCCTCGTCCTGTGCGTGCTCGGTGCGGGCACGGTGCTGGCGGTCTGGGCGGCGCCGCAGATCGTCGGCCTCTACCAGAGCGATACGCCCGACAACCATGCGGCGTTCGAACTGACCGTGACGTTCGCCCGGTTCCTGTTGCCGCAGATCTTCTTCTACGGTCTCTTCAGCATCCTGGGGCAAGTGCTCAACGCCCGGAACAGATTCGGGGCGATGATGTGGACCCCGGTCCTCAACAACATCGTCCTGATCACGGTGTTCGGCATCTACCTCGGAATCATGACCGTCCCGGACGGCGTACAGGACATCACGCAGACCCAGGTGACACTCCTCGGCATCGGCACCACACTCGCCCTGGCCGTCCAGGCGATCGCCCTGATTCCCTTCGCCCGCGCCGCGGGTTTCCGCTTCCGTCCCCGCTTCGACTGGCGCGGCACTGGCCTGCGCAAGAGCGTCGGCGCGGCTCGCTGGACGCTGCTGTTCGTGCTGGCCAACTTGGTGGCCAGCACGGTCGTGACCCGTTATGCCTCGGCGGCCGACCAGGCGCTGCCGAAGGACGGCGTGGGCTTCACCGCCTACTCCAACGCGCAGACGATCTGGATGCTGCCCCAGGCGATCATCACAGTCTCCCTGGTCACCGCCCTGCTGCCCCGGATGAGCCGGGCCGTGGTCGAGCGGCGCCTGGGCGATCTACGCAGCGACCTGTCCCGCGCCCTGCGGATCAGCGGCGTGGTCATCGTCCCCGCCTCCTTCTTCTTCCTCGCCTTCGGCCCCCGGATAGCACAGTTGCTGTTCGCTCACGGCGCGGCTGACGCCGCATCCGCCCGGCCGCTGGGCCACATGCTCCAGGCCTTCGGGCTCGGCCTGATCCCCTTCTCCGCGCAGTACCTGTTGCTGCGCGGGTTCTACGCCTTCGAGGACACCCGGACGCCGTTCTGGATGGCCGTGTGGATCGGCGCCGTCAACATCTCCCTGGCCACGGTCTGCCACCTGCTGCTGCCCGCGCGCTGGGCCGTCACCGGGATGGCGGTCGCGTATGCCGCCTCGTACGCCGTCGGCCTGCTCATCACCGCTCTGCGACTGCGACGGCGTCTGGAGGGCCGCATGGACGGCAGACGCCTGTGCCGCACCTACGGCAAGCTGGCGGCCTCCGCCGTATCAGCCGGCGCGCTCGGCTGGCTCGTCGCTCGCACCTACTCCACGACACTGACATCCACCACCTGGGCTCCCGCGCTGGCCCTGGCCGCGGGCGGCGCCACCATGGCGTTCCTCTTCGTACTTCTCGCCCGCGCCTTCAAGATCAGCGAGCTGCGGAGCCTGCCGGGTCTGAGGTGACAGAGCGGACGAGCGGGAAAGACGAGCGGGAAAGGGGTGGTGGCTGGTGGGGGCGGATGGGGCCCGGCCGGTACTGCATCATCACGAATTGCTCCGCCGTCTCGGGCAGCGGCGTGGCCGCGGTCGCCAGCACCCAGCCCGGGCCCTTCTCCGCGTGGTTCACCTGGCGCACCGCTCCGTCGGGGTGCGGCGGGTGCAGCGTCGCGGTCGCCCGGTAGATGGGCCCCGCGACGGGGTCGCGCCGGACGTCGTGCGCGAGGTTGACCAGAGCCGGATCGGCCGGGTGATCGGTGACCGCTCGCCTGACGGCCGGGCAGGCTCCGCGAGCCCAGTCGTCGGCCCAGTTCAGGAGCGTGCCCTCACGAGCCTGAGCGTCGAGGAGCATCCATCGCATGATGTTGGACGGAGCCCGGCCGTCGGGGAAGAGAGCCTTGAACTCGGCGTTGCAAGCCCTGACGTTCCAGTGCTTGTCGGCGATGTAGGCCATGGCGCCCGTGACCCCCTCGACGACTGTCCGCCAGACCATCCCTACCCGTGTCGCTTCTGAGTCTGAAGCCTGCTCACCCGGCTGCACCGGCCGTCCCCTCCCGTCATGCTCCGCGTAGAGCTCCGTGCCGTGACGGCTCGTCCGTCAAGCCTAGCCAGCACCGGAAGCCATGCTTCCGGTGCCCCTGGCGCGCTACCGGTACGACCAGGCCGCCGCCTGGCCCGCGAGTTCCAGCACAGTCGGAGAAGAAGAAGCACCGCCGAGGTGGCTGTATTCGACTGCGATCACGATCATCAGACGCTCGGGCAGCCCCAAGTGCGGGTAGAAGTCGCGCTGGACCAAGTCGTCCATCGCCTTCTCCGCAGTCATTCCGGCTTCGAAGCGAAGACGTATCTCGCGCTGCGCCGTGCGGAGGTAGACGAGGTGCTCTTCGAGGCCGGCCTGGTCCGTCGGCCTGCCGTGGCCAGGAATGATGACGCGCGGATTCAGGTCGAGAATGAGGTCGCACGCATTGATGACGTTCTGTAGCGGCCCCGCCCAGTGCGGCGGATGGTCGCCGTGGAAGAACACGTCGCCGGCGCAGACCACATCTCCTATGCGAGCCACCAGATCGCCGACATGGTGCGCAGGGCCCACCTCGATCAACTCCACCTCCGTCTCCCCCACGGCGAACGTGTGGCGGCCGGAGAAGGTCGACGTGGGCGCCACCAGTCGGGCGGAAGCGAAGTCGAAGACGCCGAAGTGCTCACGGAGGTACCGGCCGAGGGGGGAATCGGCCGCCGACTGGTTCACCAGGGCGTGCATTTCCTGCGGCGTCGGCTCGTGATGCAGGTGCTCCCGCGCAGCGCGGGTGGCGATGATGTCCGCGCCGGGGAACAGGTAGTTGCCGAAGGTGTGGTCGCCGTTCGCGTGGGTGTTGACCACGGTGCCCACGGTGCGGTTTCCGAGCCGGGGCTGTGCCGCGGCGATCATCGCCCGGGTCAGGGGCCCGTCGTACGGCGTGTCGATGACGGCGGCCTCGGGGCCCGAGATGACCCATAGACAGTTCGCGTAACCCCAAAGGCCCGTGCCTTCGGGAGCCCACAGGAAGAGCCCATCGGCGCCGGGTATTTCAGTGAGCTGCGTGGGGAGGTTCATGAGCGCATTCTCACCGATTCGTGCACCCCGCTCGCGCACCGGGTCCGGCACGGTCAGCGCACCGCTGTCCGGGGTTGTGTGCCGGGGGAGGTTTGGCAGCTGCAAATGTGGTGAGGCGCACGGCAGTTGACACAGGAGGTGCACGGTGGTTTTCAATCCGGGGCAGAACGGTCACTGGGTTCGCACACGTACAGAAGCCGACACGAAGGCTTTCATCGAGGAGAAAATGGCCGAGCAGGAGCGGTCCCTGGAGACGGGCACCGGATCGGTGATAGCGACGGGCATCATCGTGCTGCTCGTCGTCGCCGCGGTTCTGTACAGCTGGCTCGGCTGACCACCGCGCGCCGTCTCCGCGCACACCCGCGGCCCTACGACCCCAGCGGTTCGGACGTGATGGACCCTGCGGCTGCGTATGTTCCTGCATTGGGCGGAGCCAATAGGCCCGCCGCGACGGAACAACGAAAGTGTGCCGAGGTCCCGGGGCTGAGCAAGACCAAGGGCGAGGGGCTCGACCAGTGGAGGTGCACCGGCAGGGGCCACCACTGGTGGTGCCTCACCGAGGGGCCGGGCAACGGCGCCGACCTCATCCAGTACACGTGCAGCGACGCGGCCGACAACCGCTTCTGGGCGATCGACTGACGGGGCTCGACTCCCGGGACCACTGATCTGACCGTTGAACGGCCGGTGGCGGGGGGGCCTCGCCACCGGTCCGCGCCCGGTCAGGGACGGCGTGCCGCGACCACCGCTGAACTCGTCGGTGTGGTGAGTATTTCGGTGGCTTCGAGGGCCGGGTGGGTGAGGTAGAAGAGGCGGAGCTCATCCACTTCGCCCTCGAAACGAGGCGGCCAGCTCGGCGACGGGGTGAAGTCGTCCAGGATGAGAATGCCACCGGGAGCGAGCAACTCGACGACCCTTTGGGGATCGTCACGCTTGCCCCCGCCGTCGCAGAAGAAGACGTCGAAGGGCGCATGCCGCTCGAGCAGCCGCCAATCCCCCGTGAGCACGCTGACACGTTCGTCGTCCGCGAAGACACCGGCCGCTCGGCGGGCCAGCATTTCGTCACGTTCTACGGTGAGCAGGCGTGCACCGGCACCGGTCAAGCCGCTGTGCAGCCAGGCGGTGCCCACTCCCGAGCCGGTGCCGCTCTCCGCGATGACTCCGTCGGGTTTCGCGACGGCGGCCAGCCTGAGCAGCCTGCCCACCTCGGGGATGCAGCTCTTCTTGAAACCTGCCTCCGACGCGATGTGCTCCGCCGCCACCACTCGGGGCGGAACCGTGCGTTCAGTCAGGACGGTCGTATGGGCTGTATCAGTCGTATCAGTCGTATCAGTCGTACGAGTCATGATCGAGCCTCCCCTTCGCCGTGAGCATGACGCTATCGCCCTGGCGCCGGCAGACGGCCCCGTACGGAATTTCACTCCTCGGGCACCAGGTCCGGGCGCAGCCGGTGCCAGACCGGGTGCCGCAGCAGGCCGGCCCGGGTGAGGGCGGTGTAGCGGACCTCGGCGACCAACCGCGGCAGGACCCAACGGGCGCCGGGCACCGCGGGTTCGGGGGCGAAGGGGCACTCGTCCATGGCGGCGATGCTCAGGAGGTGGGCGAGTTCGGTGCGTTGCCGCTCGTTCCAGCCCGTTCCCACGCTGCCCCGGTAGGTCAGGACTCCGTCCTCGTACTGGCCGACCAGCACCGCGCCGGGCAGCCCCGTCAGGCGACCGTGGCCGGGGAGCCAGCCACCGACGACCACGTCGACGGTGCGTACGTTGCGGATCTTGACCCAGTTCGGTGACCGTCTGCCGGGCTCGTACACCGAGTCGAGCCGTTTCAGCACGATGCCTTCCAGGCCGTGCTCGCGGGCGAGTTCCAGGGTCTGACCGCTGTGCCCGACGACCGCGCGCGGGACCGACCAGCGCGGGCCGGCCTCGACCAGCCGCTCCAGGGTGTCGCGGCGGCGGACGTAGGGCAGGCCGGTCAGGTCCTGACCGGCCAAGAACAGGACGTCGAACAGGACCAGGTGCACGGGGGCGCCGGCGGCGAGGCGGGCCGCCTTCGCCGGGGAGCCGGACAGCCCCATACGTGGCTGAAGGCGCTCGAAGTCCGGACGCCCCGCCTCGTCGAGAACGACGATCTCGCCGTCGAGGACGGCCGGTACGTCGCCCAGCGCGTCGGCCAGGGCGTGCAGTTCGGGGTAGGCGGGAGTGATGTCCGCGCCCGAGCGCGAGCGGATGACCACGGTGCGGTCGCCGGGCAGGTACACCAGCGCGCGCTGCCCGTCGTACTTGGTCTCCGCACTCCACAGGTGTTCGGTGCGGGACGGCGGCAGCGATCCGGAAGTGGCGAGCATGGGGGCGAGGCGCGGCAGAGGGGCCATGGTGGTCAGCCCTCGCCCCATCCGGGTGCGTTCATGCGCGACGGCCGCCCATCTCGCCCGGTCGGCCCCGCCCTCCGCGGCCCCGCTCACCCGGTGGGCGGCAGGCCCCGGAGCGGGAAGCGCACGGAGCGGGAAGCTCACGGAGCGGGAAGCGTACGGAGCGGGCGGCTCCGTCAGCTGACGACCTGGTCCCCGTCCGGCACGTCCTCGACCGAGACCGAGACCGGGCCGCCGGTCAGCCCGAGCCCGTGCGACACCGCCCGTGCCAGGCCGTCCGCGTCCTGGCCCGCCGGAACCGGGACCTGCTCCCCCTCGCCGTAACTCTCGATCGCCTTCGTGAAATAGCTCGGGTGCCAGGCGCCGACGGCCCCTCTGACCTCGACCGCGGTCACGGCACGGCTGCCGACGACTCTCTTCACCGCGGCCAGGATCTCGTCGGACCGCAGCTCACCCGGCACCTGGAACAGACTGGCGTGCGCGCCGACGAGGCCGCCCTCCCGCAGCCGCACGGTGACCGTGAGACAGCTGGTGACGCTGGGGTACGTGAGTACGCCACCGGGCGCGACCTCCTTGACCTGTCCCTCCGAGATCGTCGCCTCGGCGGGTGCCGAGGCACTGCCTGCCGCGGACACCGGGCCGGAGGAGCGCTCGTAGGCCTGAGCCGCGGGGCTGAGCCCGCACGGCAGTGCCAGGAGCGCGGCGGCGAGGACCGTGCCGCTCACGGCGGTGCGCCGCCACCCCGGCGCCCGGACGGCTCGACGCGCGGGGTGGAGCGGCTGCTGATGCGATGACACGGGTAACTCCTGAGAAGGCACTGAGCTGAACCTGATCACTGTACTGAGGGCGCTCGTACGCTCGTACACTTGTACCGAGAGAGGCCGTGCTCCTTAAACCCTTTGGGCCGCTGACGGCAGACCACATACCGTGCCCCTCATGGATGAACTCGCCCTTCTGAGACAGTCCGACGGCCCCGTCACCCGCGCCGGGATCCGGCGCGAGGTGGCCGCGTTGGGGCTTGCCGAAGGCGACATCGTCATGTTCCACACCCGAATGTCGGCACTGGGATACGTCGCGGGTGGCTCCCTGACGATCATCGATGCGCTCTGCGACGCGGTCGGCGACCGCGGCACGCTGATGGTCACGTGCGGGTGGAACGACGCGCCGCCCTACGACTTCGACACCTGGCCCGAGACCTGGCAGGCGGCTCTGCGCGCGGAGCAGCCCGCCTACGACCCGCGGCACAGCGAGGCGGACCACAACAACGGCCGCCTGCCCGAGGCCCTGCGCCAACGGCCCGGCGCGGTGCGCAGCCGCCACCCCGACGCCAGCTTCGCCGCCCTCGGCCCGGCCGCCCACGCCCTGATGGACGATCACCCGTGGGACGACCCGCACGGTCCCGACAGCCCTCTCGCCCGCCTCACCGCCCTGGGCGGCCGGGTGCTCCTGCTGGGCGCGCCGTTGGACAGCCTCACCCTCCTTCACCACGCGGAAGCGCTCGCGCAGGCGCCTGGGAAGCGGTTCGTCGACTACGAACAGCCCGTCACCGTGGACGGCGAGCGCGTCTGGCGGCGCTTTCACGACATCGACTCCGCGGACGGCGCCTTCGACTACACGCCGGTCGTCCCGGCAGGCCAGGAACCCTTCGAGGCCCTCGCCCTCGACATGCTGGCCGCCGGGCATGGGCGAGTGGGTCAAGTCGGCGCGGCCACCTGCCACTTGTTCGAGGCGGGCGACGTGGTGGCCTACGGCGTCGACTGGATCGAGAGCAAGCTCGGACGGGGGGCGGCGGCGCAGGCCTCACCTCGGCGCGCGGGCCGCAGCTGAGAGTCCGAGGTCCGCGAGCGCGGACAGCCCTGCGGCGGAGTGGTCGGGGCCCGCGAGGAGCAACGTGCGGGCCGACTGGTACGGGGATCCGGCCGCGGCGAAGGCCCGCGCGGTGGCGTCTCGCTTGTACTTGCTCATCCCGGTCCCCTTCGGGGGACTCCACGTGGACTCCTTCGCGGGGACGTGGCTCGCCGTCCTGACCGGTGTCGCCACCCTGCTGTGGCGCCCTGGGTGACGCGCCTCGCGCGATCTGCACGACGGCGCCCAGGCCTGCCTCGTCGACGGTGCGCACCGGAACGCCGCCAGCTCGGTGCCGGTCGCGTTCTCGGCCGAACAGCGGGGCGAGCTGCCGTTGCACGCGTGAGAGCATGCGGCCATGCGCGTCGTGATCGCCGAGGATGCCGCCGTACTGCGGGAATCGCTGGCTCAGATGCGCACGACCACAACCGCCGGGTGCTCGAGGTCGTCCGTCTTCTACGGTCGTGAAACGAGCCGGTGGCGCCTCCTTCAGCGAAGGGGGCCCAATTCGCGCCGTTCTGGCGGGGGTTGGGGGCGCCGTAGAGCAGGAAATCCACGTCGGCGCGTGCCCCGGCACCCGGTGGCACGCCTTGTCGCCGACCGCCCGTGCCCGACGTGTCACACCCGCTCCTCGCCCATCCTCGACTCCCCCACCGGAACCCCACATTCCGCCCCTAAGCTCTACGGTCCCTTCACGGTCGCACCCTGGACGTACAGCCTCCGATCCGCGTATCGGCAGGACATAGGCATATGTCAGAAGCACCACCGCATCGTGTGTTGCCAAATCCCTTACGGCCCCTCACCGGCTGTGCGAAAGTCGATAGCGGTCCACCACCCGTCAAGTCGGTCGCACCGCACCTTCACCGGAGCACCCCATGCCGCCCCACGTCTTCGCGGACCACGCAGCCGCCCAGCCGCCCGAGCGCGGCCCGGTCGACGCGCTGATCTCGCAGACACGCCGGCTGCGCGGCGAGGTCGATGCCGTCCGGCGCGACGCCACGACCGACCACGGAGACCCCGAGGGGCGTTGGCAGCGAGCCCTGTGCGACCTGGCGGTGCATCAGCTCAACGACCTGGACGACCATCTCGCACAGCTGCGGGACGGCCCGCCGCGGGTGGGTGGGGAGCCCGCGGCACCGGCCGCCCCGGAATGCCGGGAACCACAGCGGGGTTCGCTCCTGAGCCGGGTGGGCAGCGCCGAGTGGAACCTCCTCACCGACGAGGCCGGCTGGTCCGGCGAGCTCTACGAGATCCTCGGCCGCGACCCGGCCGCTCCCCCGCTCTCGCTGGACGAACTCCCCTCCCTCGTACACGTCGAGGACCAGCCGCTGCTGACCGCGATGGTCACGGACTGCCTCATCGACGGCAAGCCCATCGACGGCGAGTTCCGCATCATCCGGTCCGACGGGCGAGTGCGCCAGGTGCACATGATGGGCGAGCCCGTGCTCGCCGCCGACGGCTCCACCGCCTCCATGTGGGCGGTCCTGCGGGACGTCAGCGAGTTGCGCCGCAGCCAGCGCGTGGTGCGCGAGAGCCATGACTCGCTACAGCGCCGACACGACATCGCACAGACCGAGCACCGCCTCGCCGTCGAACTGCAGGAGGCGGTCCTGCCGCCGTGGCGCGGCTCGCTCCGGTTCCCCCACGGCGGCCCCGGGCGGCTCGACCTCGCCGCCCACTACCTCCCATCCTCGACCAGCACGCTCGTCGGCGGTGACTGGTACGACGCGATGGAACTCCCCGACGGGCACGCCCTGTTGAGCGTCGGCGACCTCACCGGACACGGCGTCGCCGTCACCTCCGGCATGGCGATGCTGCTCGGCGCACTGCGTGGCATGGCGGTCGCCGGAGCCCCGCCGGGCCAACTCATGGAATGGCTGAACCAGTTACTGGACGCCACGGTCCAGCCCGCCCTCGGCAGCGCCGTCTGCTGTCGCTACGACCCCGCCACCCGCCTGCTCACCTGGGCACAGGCCGGTCACCCCGCCCCCCTGCTGTTCCGCGAGGGAGCGGGGCGCATGCTGACGCCACCATCCGGCGTGCTGCTCGGCGCCACCTCCGGGGCAACGTACGGGCAGGCCGAAGAGCAACTACGGCCCGGCGACCTGCTGATGCTCCACACCGACGGCCTGGTTCCACGGCGCGACAGGGACACGGCGACGGGCCTGCTGCTCTCCCTCGCGTCCCGATTCACCGGGGCGCGTACGGCACAGGACTGCGTGCGGGTCGTCGTCGAGGAGTTCGGCGGCGCCCCGCGCGAGGACGATGCCTGCCTGTTGGTGGCGCGGATCTGAGGGCCGCGACCTGAGGCGTTCTACGCCCTGGCTGTCCTCCCCGCTCCCCTGACCCCCCTCGGCAGCGCCAGCTTGATCTCCTCCCGCAGGTCCTCGATCTTCGGGTAGCCGGCGTACTGCGCGGTCAGCCGGTACATCTCGCGGAGCCGGTCCCAGGTGCGGTGCGAGGAGTTGGCCCGCATCGACACCAGCGCCAACCGCGCGTACCGGTCGGCCTGTTCGGGGTCGTCGGCGATGAAGCAGGCCGAGGCGAGCGAGATGTAGTCGAAGATCTGCGACCGGTCGCGGTTCTTGGCCCGCAGCTCGATCGCCCGCTTGGCATGCCGTTGC
Source organism: Streptomyces sp. NPDC046465 (assembly GCF_040646035.1). Taxonomy (NCBI): domain Bacteria; kingdom Bacillati; phylum Actinomycetota; class Actinomycetes; order Kitasatosporales; family Streptomycetaceae; genus Streptomyces; species Streptomyces sp. NPDC046465. The sequence continues at coordinate 268,519 of NZ_JBEYZK010000005.1, read as the reverse complement.
GCGACGCCCGCCGCGGACGCCTCGTGCTCGGCGAGGGTGCGGTAGGCGAGGGCCTGCATGCCGTGCAGATCCGCTTCGTCGAACATCTGCATCCAGCTCGGCGGCGGCACGTCCCCCTTGTCCGACACGAAGAGGTCCTCGGCGAGCCCGAGGGTGCGCCGCATCGCCTGGCCGCGCCCCATCGACGCGTGCGCCCACGCCTCGATGGTGTACAGCATCGCCTGCGTGCGGGGCAGTGCCTCCTCGCCCGCGCCCGACTTGGCGAGCTTCATCAGATCCAGGGCGTCGTCCGGCTTGCCGAGGTGCACCATCTGGCGCGCGGCCCGGGACAGGGCCTCCCCCGCGCGCGGGCGGTCGCCGCCCTCGCGTGCCGCGTGCGCCGCGATGACGAAGTACTTCTGCGCCGTGGGCTCGAGACCGACGTCGTGCGACATCCAGCCCGCGAGTACGGCGAGGTTGGCAGCGACGCCCCACAGGCGCCGCTGGAGATGGTCGGGGTGCCGGTAGGCGAGCATGCCGCCCACTTCGTTGAGCTGGCCCACGACGGCCTTGCGCTGCAGCCCGCCTCCGCGGGCCGCGTCCCACGCGCGGAACACTTCGACCGAGCGCTCCAGCTCCTCGATCTCCTGGGACCCGATGGGGGCGGCCTCGTAGCGGTCGAACCCGGCGGGGTCGGCGTGCAGGGGATCCTCGATACGGGGGGCGTCGGCCGCAAGCGCCGGGTCGGCGTGCAGCCAGTCGTGCATGGCGCTGCTGAGTGCGGAGCCTGCGGCAAGCGCGGCGCCCGCGCCCACCAAGCCGCGTCGGTTGAGCATGAGGTCCATTCCCGTGAATTCGGTGAGGACCGCGGCTGTCCGCTCGGGCGCCCACGGCACGCCGTCGGGGTGCTCCACACTCCCGTCGGCACGCCGCTTGCCTACGCGCCCGTGCCGGACCATGCCTAGATCCTCAGTGGTCACGACACGGCCGAGACGCTCGGTGAACAGGACCGCCAGCACACGCGGCACCGGATCGCGCGGGATCTCCCCCGTGTCGATCCAACGCCGCACCCGCGAGGTGTCCGTGGCCAGTTGGGGGTGGCCCATGGCCGCCGCCTGCCGGTTCACCAGTCTCGCGAGCTCCCCCTTGGACCAGCCGGCCAGGCCGAACAGGTCCGAAAGGCGGGTGTTGGGTTGTCCGTTCACGTCAAGCCCCCAGGTTCTCGGCTGAGTTGACAGTAACCCTCTGTCAGTTGCTGAGCGACTATTCGCCAGGGTTCGCCAGGGTGCGCCACATGGTGTGCCAGGGGACGGCGGGTGTCAGGTAGGAATGCGCCACCCCGACCCGGTCGCCGCAAGGCACTCCCCAGGGTGCACCCGAAGCGATCGGGCCGGGAGGCGCACGCAATTCACAGGCACACGAAGGGATCTGTATCGCCCATGTACGCAGCATCGTCCTCCGTGTCCGCCCCGCCCCGGCCGCTGCACCCGCGCCCCCCGGTCCACCGGAGTCGCGAGATCGCCTCCTCGCCGGGAAGCGGCCCCTATCTTGAGCCGGTGCGCCCCGCTGGTGCACCGCTGGGCGCCGGCCGTACGCCCCGCGTACCGGGAACCGGTACGCAACCGCTCAGCGGGAGACTCGACTTGTCCGGCCCCCAGGGGGCGCAACTGCGCACCGCGATTGCTTCGGTGCACCGCATCTGCCCGGAGTTCAATCCGGTACAGGTGCTCCGCAGAAGCGGCCGCACCGTGCTGCTCGTCGGCACGGCAGGACGCAGCACCGCCGTCGCCAAGTGCCTGCTCGACCACTCACCGGTGTGGGCCGAGCGGATCAGGCACGAAATAGCTGCCTACCGCTCGTTCGTCCGGCACCGGCCGCCGGTGCGGGCGCCGCGGCTCATCGCCGCGGACCCCGAGGACTGCACTCTGGTGATCGAGCGGATGCCGGGACGGGTGGCGGCACTGCTCCGGCACCCGATCGAGTCTCCGCCGCGCGCCGACATCCGAGCGGCGCTCGGCTCGATCTGCCGCCTCAACCAGTGGCGGCCGCCGGCCGAGATGTTCGGCAGGCCGTTGGACTACGGCAGGCGGATCTCCCGCTTCCACGAGCTGGGTCTGCTGACGGACCGTGACATGGGTGACCTGCAGAAGCTGCTGCACGGCATCGCGCACTCGGTCGGACATCTGGGCACCGGTCACCAGGCCATGTGGCAGTTCTGTCACGGCGACGCCCTGCTGTCGAACGTCCTGCTCTCCCCGGCGGGACCCGTCCTGGTCGACTGGGAGCACGCGGGCTGGTACCTCCCGGGGTACGACCTGGCGACCCTGTGGGCGGTCCTCGGGGACTCCCCGGTGGCCCGACGCGAGATCAGCCAGCTTGCACAGGTTGCGGGCCCGGCGGCGCGGGACGCCTTCCTGGTGAACCTGATGCTGGTCCTGACCCGGGAGATCCGGACCTACGAAACGGCCGTGCAGCGTTCGATGCACGACTCGGCCCCGACGGCACCGGGCCCGGCCCAACCCGGTGCCGCACCGTCCGGCGAGGAACAGCGGTTGCTGCTGAGGCGACTGCACGACGACTGCCAACTGGCCCGCCGGGCCGTGCGAGCGGCGGTCGGCACTCGCTGACGGGGACGACGGTCCGCAGTGCGCTTTGGACAGGGGCGTACTGCGGACTTTCGTATGCCTCTGGCACTTCCGAGCGACTATGACGCGCAGGCTATGACCGCGGAACGGGCTATGACCGCGGAACGGGCTATGACCGCGGAACCATGACGGAAGAGCCGTGCCGCCAGGGCTTGCTCACAGATTCTTGAGCGTGCCGCCGATCAGCGCCGTCACCGACTCCAGATGTTCCGGTGGAGACGTGCCGTCCGCGGTCAGGACGAGGGCGGCGTCCGGCGCGAGAGGGATGTGGAGCCGGGTGGGGCCGGGCGGCGCGGGAGTGAGGTACAGATCGGCTCCCGTGCAGCCGAGGACCGTGGGGACGTGCTTGGCGACCGCCTGGACGATGCCCGTGGTCGTAGTGGCCGCGTCGAGCGCCACCACGAGCGCGTGCAGATGGTCGAGCCTGGTGTGCACGGCGGACAGGGAAGCGGTGAGCGCGTTGCGCTCCTCGGTGGCGCGGAAGCGGAGCATGCGCTCGCGCTCCAGGGCGTTGACCCTTTCCTTGAGCGTGAGAAAACGGTCGCCGGGGTCGATGCGGACGGCGCGCAGATGCACGGTCGGCGCGGCGAGCCATTGAGCCCGGGCGCCGAAGCAACGGCAGCGCACCCGCGAGCCGTCGTAGCCGCACAGCGTGAGGCCCGCCGGCGTCGGATGGCCGGTGCGCAGCCACTGCCGGACGCGCGCGGCGACGTCGTCGTCGGATTCGGAGACCAGGCTGCTCAGGAGAGGGCCGTCCTGGACCCCGGGAAGCAGCCGCACCGCCGCCGGGTTCGCGGCGAGGACCTGGGTATCGGCGGCGACGAGCAGCACGGGTTCCGTGAGCAGACCGGTGATCTTCCGGAAGAGCTGCAGCGCTTCGTCGCGGATCACCGCAGGTCGCCGTAGTACTCACGTCCGGTGCCCTCGTCCGATTCGGCGGGTGGGCGCAGATGGACGATGACGCGACAGCCCACGTCCCATCGGGCGATGGTCTTGTCCAGTTCCACACGGGCGTAACCGAGGTTCTCCGCGGCGATGGTGCCGAAGACGTTCGATGTCATCATGCACATCGAGGGGCGGCCCACGACCTTCTCGCCGAACGGGCACACCCGGTTGCCCAGGACGATGCGCCGTTCGTTCTCCTCGATGACGAAGAAGTCGCCGCCGAGGCGCCTCTTGAGGTCCACCATGACCTGGGCGACCTGTCCGAGGTCGAGGCGGTCGACGTCCAGGGCCTTGGTGTACTGGCGGTTGACGTCACCGCCGAGGGTCTGGCTGACGAGGCTGACGTATCCCGCGGCCTCCTCCAGGCCGACCACGTCCTCGAGTACACGGGCCAATTCACGGATCAGACTCCGCATGAACACATCGCGGTCAATGGCGATGTCTGCTTCCGATGGTTGCACTGGGCCCCTCCGTGGTGTGGCCGATAAGTGCACGGCTCACCTTGTGTCACTCCATGATTGCTCGCCGTGACCTGGGTTGTCGACCCGTTCGGGAAGGTGGCGCGGAGTGCTGGTGGTCACCACGGTCGTTCAGTTGCCCTTTCAGGCACGAGCGACGAGGGCACGGGCGACGAGGGCACGGGCGGGCGGGCTTGTCCTGATATCCGGTCGGCAGACGGCAATTGGCGCACACTTCCGGAACTTTCTCGCCAGGTACGGACCAATCGAGATGCCCGCTCACTGCCGATTCACCCGCATTCGAGAGGGTGGCTTGCCTGCTTATCCACCGGTTTCATGATTGGCGGTAACCCTCAGGCATCTCAGAGGTCATCAAGGGCACTCTGGACCCACCCCCTACAGCTTCCCCCCACTCCTGCCCGGCTTCACCCTGCCCCGGCCCGTGCACGGTCGGCCCTACCGCCAGGAGTCCTGAGTGACCACGTCCAGCGCCGACGCCCTCGCCCGCCATGCCGGGCGCCTGCTGTGTTGGCACCTCGCCCTCGCCATGGTCCTCACCGCGTCACTCGGCCTCCATCCCTATGACCGTCTGCGCCCCGCCCTCTACGTCCTCTGGGCCGCCCTCCCCCTTACCGCCGCCGCATGGGCCCTCGCCCGCGCCCACCAGAAGCGACGCCTCCGACAAGAGCGCAGCAGACACACCGCCCAGCCAGACGACTGGACCCCCGCCGCCTGAGAGCCTGTCTTCGAACCCTCCGGGCGGCCGGTCGGCCGACGCGGGCGCGGGCGGACACTCCGGCACATTTTCGGTCTGCGAAGATGTGCCCTATGGATGTGCTGAGCAGGAATCACGTGACCGTGACCGGCCGGTCCGGCGGGCCGGTGGTGATGCTGGCGCACGGGTTCGGATGCGACCAGAACATGTGGCGCCTCGTGCTGCCCGCATTGGAACGCGATTTCACCGTGGTCGTCTTCGACCACGTGGGCGCGGGACGTTCCGATCTGTCGGCGTGGAGCCAGGAGCGCTATTCGACCCTGAACGGGTACGTCGACGACGTGCTGGAGATCTGCCACGAACTGGCGCTCGGACCTGTGACCTTCGTCGGGCACTCGGTGAGCGCGACGGTGGGCGTGCTCGCCGCGGCGCGGGAGCCGGAGACGTTCGCCGGGCTCGTCATGCTCGCGCCGTCCCCGTGCTTCATCGACGACCCGTCCACCGGCTACCGGGGCGGGTTCAGCGCCGAGGACATCGACGAGCTCCTGGAGTCCCTCGACGCCAACTATCTGGGCTGGTCCGGCGCGATGGCGCCGGTCATCATGGGCAACCCCGAGCGGCCCGAGCTCGGCGAGGAACTGACGAACAGTTTCTGCCGTACCGATCCGGACATCGCCCGGGTCTTCGCCCGCGTGACCTTTCTGTCCGACAACCGCGAGGACCTCGCTCGCGTGAGCGTTCCCACGCTGGTTGCCCAGTGCTCGAACGACGCGATCGCCCCGCCGGAGGTGGGTGCGTTCGTCCACGCGCGGATCCCCGGGAGCCGGCTGGTGACGCTGAACGCGACGGGGCACTGCCCCCAGCTGGCCGCGCCCGAGGAGACCGCCGAAGCGATCGCAGAGTTCGCCGGTGCCCCCAGATGATGTGCGACACCAGCAATGACGAGGAGGGCAGGGACCCCGAAGGGGACGGGGGCCCGGCCGGGGAGCAGGCGCAGTTCTCCGCGCTCCTGGAGGACAGCGCCGAGGACTTGTACGAGCACGCCCCGTGCGGCTATCTGTCCACTCTGCTCGACGGCCAGATCGCGAAGGTCAACACCACCCTGCTGGACTGGCTCGGCTACGGGCGGGGCGATCTGGTGGGCCGCAAGCGCTTCTCCGATCTGCTGACCGTCGGCGGGCGGCTTTACCACGAGACCCATTTCGCGCCGCTGCTGCGGATGCAGGGGGAGATCAGCGGTATCGCCCTGGAGCTCAAGGCCGCCGACGGCAGCCGCATCCCGGTCCTCGTCACCTCCGTCGTGAAGACGGCCGGCGACGGGCAGCCGCTGCTGATCCGCACCACCCTCTTCGACGCCCGTGACCGTCGCGCCTACGAAAAGGAGCTGCTGCGCGCCCGCCAGGAAGCCGAGCGGGAACGCGAGCGGCTGCAGCGCCTGAACGCCACGCTGCAGCAGACGTTGCTGCCGCCCGCCCTGGCGAGCGTGCCCGGCCTGGAAGTCGCCGCGCACTACCACATCGCCTCCACCGACGAGGTCGGCGGCGACTTCTACGATCTGTTCCCGCTGGCCGCCGGTACCTGGGGGCTGTTCCTGGGCGACGTCTGCGGCAAGGGCGCCGCGGCCGCGGCCGTCACCTCGCTCGCCCGCTACACCCTGCGGGCCGCCGCGGTCTACGACCCGGATCCCGCGGCGGTGCTGAGCAACCTCAACACCGTCCTCAACCACGAGTACAACGGGGCCGATCCCCGGTTCTGCACCGTCATCTTCGGCCTGCTGACCCCCGAGGGCGACCAGGGCGGCTTCCGCGTCACGCTGTCCAGCGGCGGGCACCCCGCCGCGGTCCTGATGCGTGCCGACGGGACCGCCGACTACCTGCCCACGCCCGGCGGGCAGCTCATCGGCGTGCTCCCGGACGCCCACATCGCCACCACCACCGTCCGCCTGGAAGCGGGCGACACACTGCTGCTGCACACCGACGGCCTGACCGAGGCCCACACCGCGAGCACCGGCACCGGCGACCGCTACGGCGACGAGGCCCTCCTCGACTTCGCGCGCGCCCTCGCACCCACCACCGCCCCGGACACGATCACCGCGATCCGCGACCTGCTCGACACCTTCGGTACCGGCGTGGACGACGACACCGCCGTGCTGGCCATCAACGTGCCCCGACCCACCAGTGAAGAGCAGCAGTGACCCACCTTCTCGCCCTCCACACCCGTGCCACAGCCGCGGGGCCGGTCCTGGAACTGAGCGGGGAACTGGACCACCGCACCGCTCCCGACGCCCGCACCGCGCTCCGGGAGCTCGACCTGGAGTCGGGCCAGCAGCTCGTCCTCGACCTAGCCGGTCTCACCTTCTGCGACTCCACGGGGATAACGGTCTTCATCGCCGCCCGCAACCACGCCCTGGCGGCGCACGCGGTCATCGTCCTTGCCGCGGTCCCCGACCGAGTGAACCGCATCTTCCGCATCGCGGGCCTGGACCACGTCTTCCCCACCCACCCCACCGCCGAGGCCGCGGAAGCCGCCTGGCGCCCGGCCGCGACCTGACCTGACCCGACCTGATCCGCTCGCCGGGCCGCGCTGTCAGTGGTGGCTGAGACGCTGGACGGCATGGACAGCGACGACGAGCAGCTGCTGCGCGGCCGGGTCTACGGCCAGGATCACGAACACCCGGGCCCGCGGCCCGGACAGCGTTACGTCGAACTCGTCGGCGGACCGCTGGACGGGCTGCTGCTCGACGTCACCGGATGGCAGCCGGAGCAGCTCGACGCGGGCGTCGCGCTGCCGACCGAGCTGGGACGGTTCGGCGCCGGTGGGCGGGCGACGTACGACCCGCGCGCGGGCGACCCGCGCCGCTTCGACTGGTCCGGCGACGTCCCGTGAACCGGTGGCGGCGGCAGCGGTCACCGAAAAGTTCCCCGGTCACCGAAAAGTGCGTTCTTCCACGTCGGCCACCGCTCTCCTACGGTTTCCGAGTAACCACAAGAGACCGCACCGCGAGAGCTCTTGGGCTCTCGACGAGGAGGCACACAGCATGGCCATCACCCTGGTGAACCCGAGCGGGCTGCCGGAAGTCGCCCCCTACCGGCAGGTGTCGATCGCGTCCGGGTCGAAGCTCGTCCACATCGCGGGGCAGGTCGCCTGGGACGCGTCCGGCGCCACGGTCGGCGAGGGCGATCTCGCCTCCCAGGTCGAGCAGTGCTACCTCAACATCGGCACCGCCCTGGCCGGGATCGGCGGTTCCTTCGACGACGTGGCGAAGCTGACCGTTTATGTCGTCGACTGGACCCCCGAGAAGATGCCGCTGTTCCTTGAGGGGGTGGCCCGGGCCGCCGAGAGACTGGGGACCACTCCGGTGCCGCCGGGCACGCTCCTCGGCGTCGCGGCACTGGACGTACCCGCCCACCTGGTCGAGGTCGAAGCCACCGCGGTCCTCGACTGAGGTTGCCCCGCCCTCACGAGGCTCCGCCGAACAGGTGGATCCGCGCACCGCTCATTGGTCCATGCCACTGACGCACCGCAGGCGGCGGGGCCACCCTTGGCGAAATCCCGCCCCTGACCCGCCGGAACCCGCGCTGACATGGGAAATCCCCTGCCATGGGCATGATTGACGGATCGTCGGAGAGCCGGTACCACTGACGCACGCCCGGCCCCGCACGCCCCGCCACGCTTCACCGGCCCAGGAGTCCCAGGAGGCTGCATTGCGAGGATCCGCCACCGCCCCTACCTCGTCCGCACGCAGACGCGCCGTCAGAACGGCGGGCGCTCTCGCGTCGGCCGGTCTGCTCGTGCCGCTGCTCGGTGCGGCCCCGTCGTCGGGCGTTTCCCATCCGGCTCCCGCGGCAGGGCTGCAGAACGCCTTCGCGGCCGCCGCCACGGAGTACCGCGTGCCGCAGAGCGTGCTGCTCGGCGTCTCGTACCTGCAGTCGCGCTGGGACGCGCACGGCGGCGCGGCCAGCGTCACCGGCGGCTACGGCCCGATGCACCTCACCGACGCGCGCACCGCCCTGGCCTCGGCCCCGCACCACGGCGAGGGCAAGGAGGACCCGCGCGGTGACACCTCGCGCCCGGCCGCGCCGCCCGCGACCGAGGTGCCCGATGAGTCCGAGATCCCCGCCCGGCTGAAGACGCTGCCCCGCGCGGCCGAGCTCTCCGGCCGGTCCGCCGAGGAGCTGCGCACCGACCCCGCGGCGAACGTCGAGGGCGGCGCCGCGCTGCTCGCGGCGGCCCAGCGCAAGCTCGGCAAGCCGTTCAGCAGCGACCCCGCCGACTGGTACGGCGCCGTCGCCCGTTTCTCCGGAGCGGACGACCGGGCCACCGCGGCCACGTACGCCAACGACGTGTTCGCCGTGCTGCGGACCGGCGAGCGGCGCACCACGGACGCGGGCCAGCGCGTCACACTCGCGCCGGTGCCCGGCCTGAAGCCCGACGCCGCGCAAATGGAGCGCATGGGGCTGCGCAGGGCGCCCGCCGGCGAGACGGAATGCCCGAAGAGTGTGTCGTGCGAGTGGATTCCGGCGCCGTACGAGGAGTTCAAGGACCCCCAGGGCAACCCGGACTACGGCAATCACGACCTGGCGGACCGGCCGAAGAGCCAGAGCATCGACTCGATCGTCATCCATGACACCGAGGGCCGGTGGGAAGGCGTCCTGAAGCTGGTGCAGGACCCCACCTACGTGTCGTGGCAGTACACCCTGCGCTCCACCGACGGCCACATCGCCCAGCACGTGAAGGCGAAGGACGTCGCCTGGCACGCGGGCAACTGGTACGTGAACTCCACGTCGGTCGGCCTGGAGCACGAGGGCTTCCTCACCGCGCCCGACACCTGGTACACGGAGGCGATGTACCGCACGTCGGCCCGCCTGGTGAAGTACCTCGCCAAGAAGTACGACATCCCGCTGGACCGTCAGCACATCCTCGGTCACGACAACGTCCAGGGCACCCTCACGTCGACGATCCCGGGGATGCACACGGACCCGGGGCCGTACTGGGACTGGCAGCACTACTTCACGCTGCTCGGCAAGCCGTTCCGCCGCACGGCCGGGCCGAACGGCGGGCTGGTGACGGTGGCTCCGCAGTACGCCAAGAACCGTCCGGAGTACACGGGTTGTGTCAAGCCCGGCGAGACGTGCACGCCGCACGGTTCGGCCGCGGTGCGCGTCCACACCGAACCGCGTGACGACGCCCCGCTCATCAAGGACATCGGCAAGCGCCCCGGTGGCCAGGACTCCACGATCGACGTGAACGACACGGGAGCACGGCTCTCCACCGGTCAGCAGTACGCGGTCGCCGAGCGCAAGGGCGACTGGACGGCGGTCTGGTACCTCGGCCAGAAGGCCTGGTTCAAGAACCCGGCGAAACAGCCCACCGCGGTCGACGCGAAGGGCCTCGTGGTGACGCCGAAGCCGGGCGCGAGCGAGGTCCCGGTCTACGGTCGGGCGTACCCGGAGAAGGAGGCCTATCCGGCGGGCGTGCCGGTGCAGGCGGTCTCCCCGCTGCCGTACAAGATCCTCGCGGGCCAGCGGTACGCGGTCGGCGACAAGGTGCCGGGCGAGTACTTCTACGCCCCGACGTTCGACACCGCGCCGCACAAGGTGGTGCGCGGCAAGGACATGTACTACGTGATCCAGTACGGGCACCGGATCGGCTATGTGCGGGCCGCCGACGTCCAGGTGGCGCAGTCGGGCAAGTAACCGCGCCAGAAAGGCGGGGGTGACCGGGTGGAGCCGTACAGAGGTTTGCCCGTTAGCCCGTCGTGGCGATTTCCCTCTCCCTGTTCAGGACGAGAAGCTGATCGGTGGCATCGTCGGCGGCGCCCGGTCGGCGCACGGCTTCCCGAGGGAGAGTCACGTGAGGACCATCGAGCACGTCGTGTCCAGGCACCATCCCGTGTTCAACGTCCCGGCCCTGAACCTGGGCCTCGGCCGGGACGACCAGGTCTATCTGGTGATCGCCGGCCGCCCGGACGGCCATGCGCTGCGGCTCGCGCCGGACGGCACGGCGCAGCGGTTCGGGCGGGTCGGGTACGCGGCGTTGGCCATCACGGCCGACGCGAACGGCGTGATCGCGACCGCCGAGACCCACTACCCGCACCGGATCGACTTCTGGGACAAGGAGTTCAACCCGCTCGGCAGCATCAACGACTTCACCGCAGGCGTCACGGACGGCTACTACGCGCCGTCGGCCGTCGAGGCGACCCGGTCCGGCTGGTTCTACGCCATCGACCAGCACCGCGGACAAGTGGTCCGGCTGAAGCCCGGCACCGTGGACAAGCGCGTCTCCCTCACCGGGCTCGACCCGAACGCCACCTCCAAGAAGGGCCCGGCGGGGTTACGGGTGGCCGAGGAGCTCGGGCTGCTCTACACCGCTTGGCCCACCACGCCCGGCGCCGGACTGATCGCCGTCTCGACGCTCGACGGGGCCTGGGTGCGGAACATCCCGGTCCGCCCCGCGGGCTTCGCCTTCGGCGGTTACGACGTCGACGACGACGGCCGGCTCCACGTCTCCACCGGTCTTCCGAAGGAACCGGAACGACGGCAGGTGACCGTCTACAACGCGCAGGGCGGGCTCGAGCGCACCGTCTCTCTGGCCTTGCCGAAGGACGACTCATACGTGGTGCAGGGCCTCCGGGTTCGCAACCAGCGCTACTACGTGAAGCGGAACGACCCCAAGTACCTGTTCGAGGTGTACGAACTCAACGGCGCGCTCGTGCGCCGGGTCAGCGCCGACGTCGAGCGGCTCTCCGTGTCGTACGAGGCGGACACGTGGACGGCGGGCCGGAAGATGCCGCTGACGGTCGCCCACGACCGGGGCAAGTGGTCCGACGACCCGCGCTTCCGGGTGTGGCTGCGGCCGCTCGGCGTACCCGAGTTCACCGAACTGCCGCTGACCGGCGGGGCGGTCACGCCGCCCGCCGACGCCCGGGGCCTGTACCACCTGCGGGTGTCACCTGACGTCGCCGGGCGGATCGGTGACTACGTCGTGGACGGCTTCGTCGAGATCCGCACGCCCGAGAGCACCAAGGGCTCGCTGTCCCTGATGACCTGCCGCGCCGTCACCGGCACGGGCGGCGCGGAGACGTTCACCGCCCTGAACCGCTTCTCCTACGGGCGCGGCGAACCCATCACCGTGCGCGTCGTGGCCCGCGTGGCCGACGGCACGCCGCTGCCGGGCAGCGCACGCGTGCGGGTGCTGCGGGACGGGGCGGAGGTCCGTGCCGAGGACATCCCCCTGACGGACGGCGAGGGCCGCCTCGTACTCACCGAGCAGTACACCGCCACCCTGGCGCCCGGACGCTACGTCATCGACGCCCAGCAACTCCCCGGCTTCACCGTCGCCCCGCAGTACATCGACCTCGGGCCCGGCCTCGTGCGGCGGCCCGACTTCCACCTCACCTGGTACAGCGACATCTACGCCAACAACCACGCCAGCATCCCCTCCGACCCCAGGGATGTCGTCAAGAACCCATCGACGCAGCGCCTGCCGGTCTTCGCGGACCTCCCGGACACCGTCGAGGACCACGTCAACAGAACGAAGAAGCTCGGCCTCAACCTCTTCGTCGACCGACTCGGCTTCCAGTGGCCTGATGCGTTCAAGGACGCCGCCGCCGACTCCGCCGTCGTGGACCGGCTGAAGCTGTCGAAGACCGCCGTCCACTGGGAAAAGGCGATCTTCGAGGACCCCGGCCGCCGCACCATCGCCGGTTACGGCGCCCGCGGCATGGAAGAACAAGCGGTCCTGTACGCCAACGACACCTTTCTGCCCCTCAGCTGGCCGCGGAACCACGAGGGCCGCGACCAGGCGGCGCTCGAACGCGACCTGCTGAAAGTCACCGAAAGCCTGCACACCTACGCGGCGTTCCGCGGCTGGACCTGGGGCGCGAACTGGTGGGTGGCCGCGATCGGCGCCGGCGCCGCGCAGAGCGAGGGCGAGCGCAAGCAGTACAACGACGCGCTGGAACTGGTCGAGCAGCCCGGCGGCTGGGTGCCGATCCTCGACACCGTCACCGACCGCTCCATCGCCCTCAGGGCCAACGCCGCGGCCCGGTTCCGCGCAGTCCTGAACAGCCGATTCCCCGGCAAGGTCAGCGCGATGACCGGCCCCTACCGCGCCCCGCAGACCCTGCCCCCGACCGTGTTCGCCGCCGCCGACGAGGTCGACTTGCACTACCAGGGCGAGCAGCTCCAACTCCTCAACTCCACCGCTCACATGGTCGACTACTACCGGCGCCCCGGCAGGCCCGCCTGGGGCCACCCGGAGCTCTTCAACGACGACGGCACCGGCGGCATGATCCTGCCGACCCTGCTGCAACAGGTGATGCGGGGCGCGAACGGCACCGGCATGACGGGCGACCAGGGCGCCTACCACCTGGAGGGCATCACCGCCCTCGACGAACGCGGCGGCGGCAGCGGCGGCAGGCCCGGCGACCCCCGCTCCGGCAGCGCGGGCCGCACCTCGATGCTGCGCGCCGCGTTCGACCTGTGCGCCCGTCTCGGGCCGACGACCGCGGGCGCCCGCAACGCCGACCGCGTCGCGATCGTCGTCTCCACCCGCATGCAGCGCCTGGAGACCTCGCAGGGCCTCAGCAGCAAGTACTTCATGCGGCTCTACGAGGCCTACACCGCCTGCCTGTACGCCCACCGCCCGGCCACCTTCGTCTTCACCGAAGATGTCAGCGCCGACGTCCTGCGCGGCTACGACGCCGTGCTGCTCATCGGCCAGCGCACCGACCTGGATCCGCGCCTGGCGGCGGCGCTCACCGCGGTGGGCCAAGGACCGGACGCCGTCCCCGTCTACGCCGACGACAGCTGCGTCCAGCGGTACAAGGACGCCTACCGTGCCCTCGGTACCGCATTCACCCACGTCGAGAACGACGAGACGCCACAGAGCGACGACGCGTCCTACTACCGCCTGCGCCGCGTCTTCCTCGACCAGGCGGCCAAGGTCACCGCCGCCCTGAAGGACGTCGTCACCCCGGTCGCCGAGTGCGACAACCCCGAGGTGTGGCTCAGCGAGCGCAAGGCCGGGAACACCACGTACATCTGGGCGGTCAACAACACGCTCCTCGACTGGGAGCCGAGCCTGGTCTGGCGCGTGGGCCTGCGGTGCGGCCACCGCGTTCCGGTGACAGCGAAACTGAAGGTGGCGCTGCCCGCGCTGCACCAGGTCGTCGACGTGCTCACCGGGGAGCGGGTCAGCCTGCTCGGCGGGGAGTTCACCGCGGATCTGCGCACCGTCCCCGCCCGGCTCTACGCCGTCGTACCGTTGACGCACGATCCGCTGCCGCCCCCGGCCGAGTACGCCTTCGGCCCGCACGTGCGCGACATCGCGGTCACCGCCGACGGCCGCACCGCCGCCCTCACCGCCTTCAACTGGGACCAGAACCTCTACGGCCTCGACCTCGCCACCGGCACCACACGCTGGCGTCGCCGCCTCGGCCACCACTTCGCCTACGCCCCGAGCGCCCCCGGTGACGGCTTCGCCGCACAGGGCTTCGACCTGCACAGCGCCGAGGGCTACCACCTGTATCTGCTGGGCGCCGACGGCACGCCCCGACGCCGGTTCGCGCTGTTCGGCCTGCCCAAGAAGGCCACCGACTGGACGAAGGGCGAATGGGGCCACGACTACGGCCTGAACAACTTCGCGGCCGCGCCCGGCGGTTCCTGGATCGCCACCTCCGGCGACCTGGGCCTCGCGCTGTGGGTCCACGCAGACGGCGCAGACAGCGCGGACGGCGAGGCGCACGAGAGGTGGGCACACGAGTGGTGGAAGACCGGCGAGCGGGCCCCTCTGCGCCTCCTCGCCCTCGACGACGACACTCTCATCACCTTCGCCGCGCGCACGATCACCGGACTCGCCGCCTCGGACGGCGGCACCCTGTGGTCGATCCCCACCGGCGACGGAAACTTCGGCGGCGGCGTCGTCAGCGCTGACCGGCGCACCGCCGTGATCTGGTCGGACGCCGACGGCGGTCGCGTATACGTGATCCGCGGCGGCACCCTCGTCAACACCCTCCCCACCGCCGCCGGCGAGGTCTCCGTCAGCGCCGACGGCTCGTTCCTCGCGGTCACCGCCCGCAACCAGCTCAAGGCGTACGACACCGAGCGCGGACTGCTGTGGACGTACACCGGGGACGATCTGCTGCGCCGCCCGCGGGTTTCCCCGGACGGCACCCGCGTCGCCGTCGGCAGCGAACTCGGCACCCTCGCCGTACTGCGGCGCGACGGCACCCCGGTGACCACCCAGGACCTGAAGGCGCTGCCGGTACCTGCCTGGCTGCCCGACGGCGGGCTCCTCGTCGCGACCTGGACGGGCACCGTGCTCCGCTACACCGCCGACCTCGACGAACGCTGGCGGACCCGGCTCGCCCCGTCCGAGACCGACATCCGCCCCAAGCTCCTCGCCCCTGACCCCGTTCCGGTGGTCCGCCGCGCGGGCTGGGGCAACACGTCGCCGCCCAAGGACCTCACACCCAACCTGATCACGACCGCCCCCGCCCTGTTGGACGTACGCCTCGTCAACCCGACCCGGTACATCGACCTCACCAAACAGAACGCGGTCGGCCTGCTCGCCGACGGACGCGCCGACCCGCCCGCCAACCCGTGGGTGCCCCCGTCGGTCATCGGAGCCATCGGCGCCATCCCCGGCCAGGAGCTGCTGTTCACCGTCGACACCTTCCGCACGCAGGTCCGGCTGACCGGAATCACCTTCGCCGAGGACCCCGCTCACCCCGAGTCGTGGCTGCGCGACGTCCAACTGCAGTGGTGGGACACCGGAGCCGGGCTCTGGAAGGACGGACCGAAGCTGCTCTCCGACGCGGGCGCCACGCACACCCACACGTTCGAGGCCCTCTCGTCCTCCCGCTTCCGGCTGCGCACCACCGGCGGCGGCATCTGGCCCGTGGGCAACATCCGCCTCGGTGAACTCGTCTTCCACGGCACCGTGGTGGGCAACTCCCACCGGGACGTGCTGGCGGGGAACGCGCTCGCCGTCCTCTTCGACGACCGGGAGGACGACGTGCGCGACATCGTGGAGGACAGCTCGGCCGCCGACATCCAGATCGGTGGCGCCGCCGTCGGGACCAGCTGCCTGCGGCTGAAGAAGGCGGTGGAGCGCTACCCCACGTCGCGGGCCCCCTTCGGGCATGCCATGCACGACTGGGACTTCAGGATCGTGGAGAACCCGAGCGCCCCGGGCGAGTACCGCTACCTCCAGTTCGCCTGGAAGGCCCTCAGCTCCCTGACCACCGGGATCAGCGTCCGGCTCGGGCCCGCGAAGTCCGCCCCGATCTTCTCCGCGTCCGTCGGCGACTCGCACTGGCCGCCGCAGACGTCCATGGTCGAGAAGCGGTTCGACGGCCCCGTCCCCACCGACTGGGCAGTCGTACGCATCGACCTGTGGAAGTTCACCGCGGGAGCGGTCAAGGTCGTCGACCAACTCGCCCTGCGCAGCAACGGCGACGGCGCCCTGTTCGACCAGATCACCCTCGCCCGCACCGAGGCCGCCCTGCCGGTCCTGCCCTTCCCCCGGTCGACGTGACGGCCGCGGCGGACACGGTTCAGGACGGCAATGAGGACCAGGGCATGCTCGTCGTGGGTGCGCAGCCGACGGCAGACCTCGAGGCCGCCGGTCAGTGCCAGTTCGAGCCCGCTTACATACGACTTCGTTCGACCCCTGCCATCCCGGCGAGCACCGCGTCGAGCATCCGGTCGAACTCCGCCAGGGATCCGAAGTCTTCCATGAGCGGGGCGAGGGCAGCCATGGCCGGGTACGCGGCGGCGTCGAACGCGGGCACGGCGCCGGGCTCGTCTCCGGTGCGCGCCAGCAGGTGGCCGTTGAGGAAGCTGAACAGCACCATGGGCGCGTCCGCGACGACTCGGTCGGGCAGGCCCGCGCCACGCATCGCGGCGACCAGTTCCTCCAGGGCGGCGACGGCCACCGGCGAGGTCTGGGCGCGCGTCACGAGGAGCGGGAAGACCCGGGGGTGCCGGTAGGCCATGTCGCGGTAGCCATGCGCCGTCCGGCGGGCGATGGCCTCCCAGCTCTGGGCTGCGCCGTCGTCGGTCGCGGGCGCCACCTCGGCGAGCACCGCCTCCGACATCGCGTCGAGCAGCGCGGCCTTGCCCTTGATGTGGTGGTAGATCGACATCGGGTCGACGCCGAGCTCCACGGCAAGTCGCCGCACCCCGAAGCGCTCCAGGCCGTCGCGGTCGACCAGTGCGACGGCGGCGGCGGCGATGCGGGGGCGGTCGAGGCCCGCCGCGGTGCCCTGAGTGCGTCTGGCCACGGTCACTCCCTTCTCTTCCTTCTCTTCCTTCTTTTCCTTCTCTATTTTCGCCCTCTTCAGGTTTCTCGCCTTGCCAAACCTACACCGTAGAAAATACCGTGCGGAGTCGAAACCTACGGCGTAGGTTTCAGATCGATGATCCGTACGCCCCACCAAGGAGGAGACATGGGAGAGGTCACTGCCACGGAGCGACCGCCGGAGCCGGATTGGCCGACGATCACGGCCGAGGAACTGGTCGCGTACCGCGACGCGGAGAACCGCTTCCGGGCGTCCACCTCGGCGCGGGCGCTCCTCGGGGACCCGGACCCCGGCGCCGGCATCCAGTGGCAGAAGGTGGCGCTGCCCGACCGTGAGATCGCCGTCCGGGTGTACCGGCCGACCTCCGGGCGCGACGGCGCGGGCGGCGATCGGACCGAGCTGCCACTCGTACTGCACGTGCACGGAGGCGGGTTCGTGGGCACGGCGGCCCAGTGCGACTGGGCCAACAGCCATCTCGCCGCCCACCTGCCCGCGGTCCTCGTCTCGGTCGAGCACCGCCTCCTCGACCCGCAGACTCCGCTGTCGGCGGCCGCCGCCGACGGCTGGGACGTCCTGCGGCATGTGGTGCGGCACGCCGCGCAGTGGGGCATCGACCCGGCGCGCACGGCCGTCTTCGGCGAGAGCTGCGGCGCGTTGATCAGTGCGCTCTCGGCGATCCGGGCCGACGAGGCCGGCTTGCGGCTCGCGGCGCAGGTGCTGGTCAACCCAGCGGTCGACGTGTCAGAGACGATGTTCGACTACGCTTCGATCGCCGAATACGGGTACAGCCCGACGCGCGCCGTTCCGCAACTGCGCCTCTTCCAGCAGCTCTCCGTACCACCGGGAGCCGACGCCCGAGCGGTCTCGCCGCTGTATGCCGACAACCTGGGCGGCCTGGCCCCGGCGCTCGTGGTGGTGCCGACGCGGGACGCGGTCGCCGATCACGGCCGCGGCTACGTCGAACGACTGCGCGCCGCAGGGGCATCGGCACGGCTCACCGAATACCCCGGAGCGCGGCACGCGTTCCTCACCCTGCCGGGCGTGGAGCCGCAGGCCGAGGCCGCGCGGGCAGAGATCCTCGGGTTCCTCCGAGCCGCCCTGACCGCGTGACCATGGAGGTAGGAGAAGAGTGAAGCGCATCGGCATCATCGGAGTGGGCGAGATCGGCCGGGCCCTTGTGACGGGGCTGTGCGACGGGGACGAGAAAACGCCGGAGGTGTTCCTCTCGCCCCGAGGTGCCCGCACGGCAGCGGAGTTGTCCGCGCGATACGAGGGCGTGCGGGTCTGTGCCGACAACCAGGAGGTGGTGGACCACTCCGACGTGGTCATCGTCGCCGTACGCCGACAGGACCGGTACGAAGCGCTGAACGGTCTGCGGGTGGACGACGATAAGATCGTGGTCAACGTGATGGCCGGCGTCGCCAACGACGAGCTGCGCCGGATCCTGGCCACCGGCGCCTCACTGGTACGTGCCATCCCCCTGCCTGCCGTACGTGAACGGCGCGCCGTCACGGTGACGTACCCGGCGCACCCGGTGGTGGGTCCTCTCTTCGAGCGTCTGGGTGGGGTGTTGCCGGTCGCGGACGAGGCGGCCTTCGATGTCTTCTCCGCGCTCACGGGGACGTTGACCACCCACTACTCGTACCTCGCCACGCTCACGTCGTGGGCCGCAGGCCAGGGCATCGCCTCCGGCGACGCCGACCGCTACGTCCGAGGGCTCTTCCAGGGCGTCGGCCGCGCCCTGAGCGACGAGACCCGCTCCCTGGACCGACTCGCCGCCGACCACGAGACCCCGAACGGCAACAACGAACGCATCCGCACCACGTGGTTCGACCCGGCCAACTCCGAGGCCCTCCGCAAGGCCCTCGACGCCCTCCTCGCCGATCTGCGGTAGCCGAAGCTCCGAAGCTGAAGGCGGCGTGGGCGCCGGTACGCCGGTCCCGCAAGGAGGCCGCCTTCGGCCTGATCCCGGCGATCACCTGAGCGATGTTGTTCGCCGACCGGCCGCCGTGTTCCTGCGTGGGGACCCGTTCGAGGGCGCTGCTATCGCGGCCGCCGAGGCGCCTCGCTTGCCGGCGTCGGCCTGCTCGTGCGGCCTTGGCCTGCTGAACGGCCGATCTGTAGCTGAACGGCTGATCTGTAAATGCGTGGCGTGTTGGTGCAGGCATCGGGATACTGCCTCGATGACACGAGCTGCGCTGCCTCAACCGCTTCGGCCCCGCGCGTTGGCGCCCGGAGACCTCGTCGTCATCGCGTCGCTTTCCGGTCCGCTCGATGTCAGATACGCGCCCGACCTCGAGCGCGCGGTGACTGTGCTTGAACGGATGGGATTCCGCGTGCGTCTCGCGCCGCTGCTTGAAACCGGGCGGCACCATTGGTGGAGCGCGGCTCGGCCGGCGGAGATCGCGGAGGAGTTCAACGCGCTTCTGCGTGACCCTGAGGTGCGCGCGATCATTGCGCATGACGGTGGGACGACGGCGCTCGGTTACCTCGACCTGATCGATGACGAGGCGATCACTGCGGACCCCAAGCCGATCCTCGGCTACAGCGACATCTCGCTGCTGCATCTGGTGCTCCATGCGCGCACGGGCCTGGTCGGATTCCACGCCGATCTGGCCACCCCTGGACTCGGCGGGCACTGGCAGGCCGCGCCCGCGGAGCGCCAAGCGGAGCTTGGGAAGCTCTACTCGACGCTGCTGACCGGCCCAGAGGCGATCGGTGCGCTGCCCACCAGCCCGTCGTGGGAGTGCTGGCGTGCCGGTCGCGCCGAAGGCCGGCTGATCGGTGGGTTGCTCAATCGCATTGTGCTGTCGCAGGCGACCCGTTACGCGATCCCGCTCGAATGGTTCGACGGCGCGGTGCTGTTCTGGGAGGAGATGGGCGGCCAGGCCGCGCATGTGTGGAGCTATCTGCAGGTGCTGCGGCACCGCGGGATCCTCGATCGGATCTCCGGCATGGTCGTGGGCATGCCATACGCGATCGACGGGCTCGGGGCGGACGCGTCCCCGACCCTCCGCGAGATCGTCCTCGACGTCCTCGCCGACCGCGACATCGCGGTCCTGGGCAACGTCGACTTCGGACACGCCGGCCCGAACCTGCCGATGCCGGTGGGTATCCGCGTCGCCCTCGAATCGCAGCAGCGGACGCTGTCGCTGCTCGAACCGGCGGTGCGGGTCGCTCACAGCGGCGAATCGGTCAGCTGAGCAAGGCGGATCAGTGAGGCGCTTTGCATCATCGAGTCGGGTTCTCAGTCGAAGACGTACCGCTGGCCCGCCCGCGCCTTCACCGTCCGCGTACCGCCGCTGAACAGCGTGCTCCGCACCGTGAGTTGGCGGGTGCGCGATGCTCTCAGGACGATGCGGGTGGCGCGGCCCGACGCCCAGTCGATGTCGACGGTCGCGCCGCCGCGTGCCCGCAGGCCGCGTACCGAGCCGTCGGGCCATGCCGCGGGCAGCGCGGGCAGGATCTCGATCGCGTCGTGCTGGCTCTGCAGCAACATCTCCACCGTGCCCGACGTGGCGCCGAAGTTGCCGTCGATCTGAAACGGCGGATGGGTGTCCCAGAGGTTGGGCAGCGTCGAGGACTTGAGCTGCTCGCCGAGCATCTTGTGTGCGTGGTCGCCGGCACGGAGGCGCGCCCAGAAGTTGATCTTCCAGGCCTTGGACCAGCCGGTGCCGCCGTCACCGCGCGCCGTGAGGGTGACCTTCGCCGCCTCGGCCCACTCGCTGCCGGGTTCGATCTGCCGTCCCGGGTGCAGGGCGTAGAGGTGGGAGACGTGCCGGTGGTCGTCCGTACGGTCGTCCAGGTCGGCCTTCCACTCCTGGAGCTGCCCCCAGGAGCCGATGCGCAGGCCTGGGTCGAGGCAGCCCAGCGCCTCCTCCAACTCGGCGCGGAACGACGGTGCGTCGCCGAGCAGGCGGGCCGCTTCGAGGGTGTTGGTGAGCAGGTCGTGGACGATCTGCTGGGCCATGGCGCCGCCCGCCGTGAAGTCGCCGTGCTCGGGCGAGTAGCTGGGCGTGACGATCAGGGTGCCGTCGCGCGGGTCCGCGCGCAGGTTGTCGAGCCAGAACTCGGCGGCCTCCTTCATCGCCGGGTAGGCGGTGGTGCGCAGGTAGTCCGTGGAGCCGCCGAAGCGGTAGTGCTCGTAGAGCTGCGCGGTGAGCCAGGCCGCGGCCTCGGGGAACCAGAACGCGGTCGGCCAGTCGTGCACCCCGGTGAACCCGAAGGGGTTGGTCTCGTTGTGGACGACCCAGCCGCGGCTGCCGAACATCTCCTTGGCCGTGCGCCGTCCGGGGGCGCGCAGGGCCTCGACGAAGCGGTCGTACGGGGCGGTCGTCTCGGGCAGGTTCGCGGCCTCGGCGAGCCAGTAGTTCATCTGCAGGTTGATGTTGGTGTGGTAGTCGGCGGACCAGGGCGGGGTGGTGCTGTTGTTCCAGACGCCCTGGAGGTTGGCGGGCAGGGAGCCCGCGCGCGAGGAGGCGATGAGGAGGTAGCGGCCGTACTGGAAGAAGAGCGCCTCCAGCGCCCGGTCGGCGGCGGCGTCCGCCCCGGTCCCGTACTGCTTGAGCAGCCGGTTCGTGGGCAGGTCGGCGGGCATCGCCTGGCCGATGTCCAGGGTGACGCGGTCGAACAGGGCGCGGTGGTCCCGCAGATGGCGGGCGCGCAGCGCGGAGTGGCCGGACCGGACGGCCTTGTCCACGGTGCGGGTGAGGGTGGCGTGCGGGTCGTCGCCCCGGTAGTCGGGGTAGGTGTCGGCGTAGTCGGTGCCCGCGGCGAGGACGAACCACACCTGGTCGGCGCCGGTCACGGTGATACTTCCGTCGCCGTGCGCGACGCGCGTCCCGCCCCGGTGCCCGACGCGCAGCTGGGCCTCGAACTTCAGCCCGTTGTCGGCGAGTTCACCGCGTACGGTGAGCCGGTCGCCGTCCGCCGTCGCGGTGAAGTCGGTACGGGGCGAGGAGTAGCGGAGCGTGCAGGTGACCTGCGCGGGACGGTCGGCGGAGAGTCGCCCGACGATCACCCTGTCGGGGTACGAGGCGAAGAACTCCCTTTGGTGACGGGCCTGTTCATCTCGGTACGTGACGGTCGCGAGGCCCTGTGCGATGTCGAGGGCGCGGCGGTAGGCGGCATCGGGTGCCGCCGGGGCGCCCGGCACGTCGATGTGGAGGTCCCCGAAGGCCTGGTGGGCGCCGTAGCCACGCCGGGCCTGGCCGAGCCTCTCCGCGACGGCGTCGGGGGCGAGCCTGCCCTTCTCGTCGAGCTCGTCGCGGACGGCGTCGAGGGCGCCGGGGCGGGGCGCGCGCCAGTTGCCGGAGTCGTAGCCCTCCTGGGCGCCGGGCCCGCCGGTCCACAGGGTCTTCTCGTTGAACTGGAGCCGTTCGGAGGCCAGGGTGCCGAACACCATCGCGCCGAGGGCACCGTTGCCGATGGGAAGGGCCTCGCGCTCCCAGTCGGCGGCCGGAGTGCCGTACCAGAGGAGCAATTCATCGGAGGTATCACGCTCCGGCAGCCCGTCGGCCGCCGAGGCGGGTTCGACTTCGACGGCCCCGACCGCCCCGGCAACCCCGCCACCTCCCACAGCCAGCGCAGCAGCACCGCCGAGTGCGGACCTCATGGTCGTCCTTCGCGTGATCCCCTGCGCCATGACCGATCACGTTAAAGGTCCGATGACTGGGTAGCAAGACGCAAAACTGCCCCGATCCTTGGACGGAACGGGGCAGTGCTTGGACGGAAGTACGTGTAGCCCTAGTGCCGGGGCAGCCTTGCTGAAGTCAGCCCTGCTGGAAGAGCTCGGCGGGCAGCGGCTTCAGGAGCGCGTACAGGTCGTCGGTGATCGGCCGGTCCCAGGCGGCGATGGTCACCAGGACGTTGTCACTGCGGTCGAACTGCACGCAGGAGATCCGGCCCTCGGAGAGCTTGAGGCGGCGCACGATGAGGAGGTTGTCGCCCTGCATCACCGGCACGTCCTCGGTGGAGACGACCGTGATGTCCTCGTCGTTCTCCAGGGCCAGGAGCAGCTGGGCCACCTCGAAGGGCACCTCGCCGTCGGCGGTCTCGCGCGCCGGCGAGCCCTCGGGGAGGTTGCCGATGATCATCGCGGGGCCGCGGCCGCCGAACAGGTCGTACCGCAGGAAGACGCCCTGACAGCTGCCGTCGGGGGCGGGCAGCAGGCCCGCGCCGAGATTGCCGGGCCAGTCACCGGGGTCCATGGCCAGGACGTCGAATTCCGG
Organism: Streptomyces sp. NPDC046465; assembly: GCF_040646035.1. Taxonomy (NCBI): domain Bacteria; kingdom Bacillati; phylum Actinomycetota; class Actinomycetes; order Kitasatosporales; family Streptomycetaceae; genus Streptomyces; species Streptomyces sp. NPDC046465. The sequence goes on along the minus strand of NZ_JBEYZK010000005.1, from coordinate 245,240 downwards.
GCCCGCGGGAGTGGCGGAGCTGCGGCGGCGGAGGAAGGACATGCGCCCATGGTACGTGCCCTTCGGGCTCCGCCTGCGCGGGGGCGGACGCGGTTCGGGCGAGCCGGAAAGCACCGCGCGCAGCCGCGGCGGCCGCGCGACCAGCCACGCGACGCCCACCTCGGTGCCCCGCCGCCCACCCCGGGCAGCATCCGCCGATGGCCCCGACCGCATCGGCGGCCTCAAGACCTTGCACACCCCTCGCTCTCGTGCGCTACCGCTCCGGCGGTACCACTGCCACCGGGCAGCCCGCGTGCAGCAGCACCGCCTGGGTGACGGAGCCGAGGATGCGGCCCGGCGCCAGCCGACGCCGGTGGCGGCCGACCACGACGAGGTCGGCGGCGCGCGAGGCCTCGACGAGGTGCCGTGCCGCGTCGCCGGGCGCGATGAACACGTCCACCGGCACGGCGGAGTACCGCTCCCGGTACGGCGTGAGGAGCGCGTCGGCGAGCTCTCCGTACTCCCGCTCGGTCTCCTGGTCCGCGACCGCCTTCATCACGAATTCACCGGCGGCCGTGGCGCTCAGGACGGGCCACGGATACGCGGCGATCACTTGGAGCCGGGCCCCGCACCGCGCCGCCTCGGCGAAGGCGAACGCCACGGAATGTCCGTCCGGGGCGGGCGCCGAGAGCCCGAGGACCACCCGCGGCCCGGCGTCCGGCCCCGGCACCTCCGGGTCCCGCGGCTGCGCACCGCCCGCCGGGCGCGGCACGACCACCACCGGGCAGGCCGCCTCCCGCGCGCACGCCAGGCCGTTCGAGCCGAGCAGCAGGCTGGCGAACCCGCCCCTGCCGCGCGAGCCGAGGACCAACAGCCGGGCCTCGCCGCCCAGCCGCGGCAACTCGCGCCCCGGGCTGCCGTCCACCGTGACGAAATCCAGCTCGGGCAGGTCGGCGCGGCCCACGAGGGAGGCGCGCACATGGTCGAGGACGGGGTCGTTCTCGGTGCGCTCAAGGACCGAGGCGAACGGGCCGTCGACGAGCGGCACGTCGTACCCGCGCACGTGCACGATCCGTAGCGGCATACCCCGCAACCGGGCGGCGGCCAGCGCCCACTCCAGGGCGCGGCCGCTGCCGGTCGAACCGTCGACGGCCGCGACGACGGGGCCGCCCCCGCCTCCGGACCCACCGCCGCTCACGAACTCACCGCTCACGGACTCACTGCTCACGCTGTCGACCGTTTCGCTGCTCATGACGTCAGCCTTGTCCAGTGCGCCGGGCACCGGGAGAGTCGAAGGTCACGCGATCGGCAGGGCCGAAAGACCACCGGGCGGGAAGGACGGGAAGGAACCGTGGCAGCAGGAGGCCCTGCCGTCACCGGGTGGTGGCAGCAGGGCCGTGTGCCGTACGGGAAACGGCCGCCCTACGTCAGGTCGAACTCGCCCGCGCGGGCGCCGTGCACGAAAGCCCCCCACTCCGCCGGGGTGAAGATCAGGGAAGGGCTCTCCGGGTGCCCACTGTTGCGCATCGCGACGAATCCTTCGACGAAGGCGATCTCCACATCTCCACGCCCCTCGCTGCTGGATCGCCAGTCCGCCGTGCTGAGGTCGAGCTCCGGCTTGTGCCAGCCCGCGAGCGGATGCTGCTGAGTGGTGCTGTCGGCCACGTCCGTGCTCCTCCCGAATTGCGTCGTCCGGCGCCAGCCTAGCTTTCGCTCCGAGCGCCGGACAGGCCGCGACGGCAGGACCTCGATCCGGGCGGGCCCGCTCCGTCCGGCGGGCCCGCTCCGTCAGGTGGTGGGCGGTTCGGCGCCGACCAGCCACATGGAGAAGAACTGCGAGCCGCCGCCGTAGGCGTGCCCAAGTGCCCTGCGGGCGCCGTCGACTTGGTGCTCCCCTGCCTGGCCGCGCACCTGGAGCGCCGCCTCGGCGAAGCGGATCATGCCGGAGGCACCGATGGGGTTGGTCGACAGGACGCCGCCGGACATGTTCACCGGGAGGTCACCGTCCAGTTCCGTCACGCCGGACTCGGTGAGCTTCCAGCCCTCGCCCTCCGCCGCGAAGCCGAGGTTCTCCAGCCACATCGGCTCGTACCAGGAGAACGGCACGTACATCTCCACGGCGTCGATCTCCCTGCGCGGGTCCGCGATGCCGGCCTGCCGGTAGACGTCGGCCGCGCAGTCCTTGCCCGCCTGCGGGGAGACGAAGTCCTTGCCCGCGTGGAGGGTCGGCTCGCTGCGCATGGCGCCGCCGTGCATCCAGGCGGGCGGCCGGGGTGAACGGGCCGCGCCCGCGCGGTCGGTGAGGACCATCGCGCAGGCGCCGTCGGAGGACGGGCACGTCTCGGAGTAGCGGATGGGGTCCCAGAGCATCGGCGAGGCCTGGACCTTCTCCAGGGTGATGTCCTGCTCGTGGAGGTGCGCGTAGGGGTTCTTGAGGGCGTTGCGGCGGTCCTTGTACGCGACGAGCGAGCCGACCGTGTCGGGGGCGCCGGTGCGCCGCATGTACGCGCGCACATGCGGCGCGAAGAAGCCGCCCGCCCCCGCGAGCAGCGGCTGCTGGAAGGGAACGGGCAGCGACAGGCCCCACATCGCGTTTGATTCCGACTGTTTTTCGAAGGCCAGGGTCAGAACGGTGCCGTGGACGCGGCCCGCCACGAGGTTGGCGGCGACGAGCGCCGTGGAGCCTCCGACGGAGCCCGCGGTGTGCACGCGGAGCATGGGTTTGCCGACGGCGCCGAGCGCGTCGGCGAGGTACAGCTCCGGCATCATGACGCCCTCGAAGAAGTCGGGCGCCTTACCGATGACGACGGCGTCGATGTCCGCCCATGTCAACTCCGCGTCTACCAGGGCACGTTGGGCCGCCTCCCGGACGAGGCCCGCGATTGAGACGTCCCGCCGCGCGGCCACGTGCTTGGTCTGCCCGACCCCGACGACGGCGACGGGCTCCTTGCCCACCGAGTTGCTCATCGGGCGTCTCCTTCCAGGACGGCGACCAGGTTCTGCTGGAGGCAGGGCCCGGACGTGGCGTGGGCGACGGCGCGGTCCGATGCGCCCCGGTGGATGCGGGCCGCTGCCTCGCCGAGCCGGATGAGCCCGGTGGCCATCACCGGGTTGGCGGCGAGCGCACCGCCCGACGGGTTCACGGTGACGTCGTCACCGAGCTGCAGGGCGTTGCGCAGGACGACCTCCTGGGAGGTGAAGGGGGCATGCAACTCGGCCGTGTCTACGGGGCGTTCGAAGACTCCGGCGCGCTCGGCGGCCAGGCGGGTGGACGGCGAGTCGGTCAGGTCGCGCACCCCGAGCGCGTGCGCCTCGATGCGGTGGTCGATGCCGCGGATCCAGGCAGGGCGCGGGCACAGCTCGCGGGCCCGCTCCCCCGCCGCGAGGATCACGGCGGCGGCCCCGTCGCCGATCGGCGGGCAGTCTCCGGTGCGCAGGGGACGTACGGCGTAGTCGCCCTGCTCGACCGAACCGCGCAGCTGCGCATGGGAGTTGGCGGCCGCGTCGGCCCGGCTGCGGCTCGCGACCCCGGCGAGCGCGGGCTCGTCGGTCTCTCCCGCGTCGATCAGCGCCTGCGCCTGGAGCGCGGCGAGCGCCACGGAGTCGGGCCAGAGCGGGGCGACGTAGTACGGGTCGAGCTGCCGGGTCAGCACGTCGCGCACGGAGCCGGGTGAGGATTTGCCGTACGCGTAGACGAGCGCGGTGTCGGCCTCGCCGGTCTGGAGCTTCACCCATGCCTCGTACAGCGCCCAGGCGCCGTCCATCTCGACGTGCGACTCGGAGATCGGCGGCCAGGCGCCCACCCCGTCGAGCGCCATGGTGAAGGAGAAGGCGCGCCCCGCGAGGTAGTCCGACGAACCGGAACAGGTGAAGCCGATGTCGCTGGTCTTGAGGCCGGTGGCGGCGAGGACCTCGTGCAGCACGGGCATCAGCATCTCCACCTCGGAGAGCTCGTCGGTGGTGCGCAGGTGGTCGCTCTGCCCGAAGGCGACGACGGCGACGTCGCGGGCGGGCCGCGTCACCGGCGGTTTGCGGGGCGCCATCAGACCATCTCCTTGTACGTGTCGTAGTCGGCGTCGGGTTCGCCCGTGGGCCGGTAGTGGTCGGGGTAGCGGCCGCCTTCGGTCCAGACGGGTTCGACGCGCAGGCCCATGCGGACCTGGTCGTAGGGGATGTCCGCGATCCGTGCGTGCAGGGCGAGGTCGGCGCCGTCGAGGGCGATGTGCGCGTAGACGTAGGGGACTTCGATGTCGAGGTTCTTGGCCTTGATGTTGACGATGCAGTACGTGGTGACGGTGCCGCGCGGTCCGACCTCGACCCGTTCCACCGTGGCGACGCCGCAGGTGGGGCAGGCGCCGCGGGGCGGCACGTACACCTTGGCGCAGGACGGGCAGCGCTCGCCGACGGTCCTGCGCTCGGAGAGGGCGTGGATGTAGGCGGACTGGGCGCGGCCGGGCGAGTAGGTGTAGTCGAGCCGCGCGGGCGCGACGATGCCGGTCACGGGCTCCTCGAACTCGCCGCTGTGCGGGCCCGGCCGGGTCGCCTCGCTGTCGCCTTCGTACGCCTCGAAGCAGGCGATGTCCGTGATGGCGCCGACGCGTTCGGCGGCCCAGCGGACCCGGACCCGCATGCCGGTGCGCACCGCGTCGGGGCCGGGCGCGTCCAGGGCGTGCAGCAGGGCGGTGTCGGCGCCGTCGAGCCTGACAAGGACCCAGGCGAAGGGGGTGTCGAGGGGCTGGCCGCGGCGGGGCTCGTGGTTCCAGGCCCAGGTGGTGACGGTGCCGGTCGTGGCGACCTCGATCAGGTCGCGTACCTCTTCGGCGGTCACCGGGTCGTACTCGACGGGCGGCACGAGCGTGCGCCCGTCGCCGGTCCTGACGCCGAGCACGGTGCGTTCGCGCAGCCCGGTCAGGAAGGCGCTCTGCACGGGGCCGAGGGAGCGGGTGAAGGGGAACTCGACGACGAGCGGCGCACGCAGCACTTCGGGTGAGGAGGCGGTTGTCATGACCAAAACTCCGTTTCCAGGCGAGGGGGCGGCGAGGGCCCCGTCGGGGCGCGGGGACGGCGGGGGCCCCTTGAGGGGCGCGGGGAACTGCGCGACCAGCCACGACGGCCCCGCAGGCGAGACGGGACCTAGGCCCGCCGAAACACCGGGTCACGTTTCTCGGCGAAGGCTCTGGAGCCCTCCTTCGCATCGGCGGTGTCAAAGATCGGCCACCCCCGCTTCAGCTCCGCCGCCAGGCCGTCCGCCTCGGACATCTCGGCGGCCTCGTACACGGAGGCCTTGACCGCTTCGACGGCGAGTGGTCCGCAGGCGTTGATCTGCTCGGCGATGAGGAGGGCCTTCTCCAGGGCGGTTCCGTCGGGGACAACATGGCCGACGAGGCCGATGGAGGCGGCCTCCGCCGCCGAGTAGGGGCGGCCGGTGAGCAGCATTTCCAGGGCGTGGGTCCGCGGGATCTGCCGCGGGAGCCGCACGGTCGACCCCCCGATGGGGAAGAGTCCCCGCCTGACCTCGAAGAGCCCGAAGGTCGCCGACTCCCCCGCCACGCGGATGTCCGTGCCCTGCAGGATCTCCGTGCCGCCCGCCACGCAGTAGCCCTCGACGGCCGCGATGACGGGTTTGCGGGGGCGGTGGTGCCGCAGCATCGCCTTCCAGTGCAGATCGGGGTCGGCCCCCAGCCGGTCCCGGTACTGCTCGCCCTCCATCCCCTTGCCCGCGAGGGCCTTCAGGTCCATGCCCGCGCAGAACGCGCCGCCCGCGCCGGTGAGCACGACCGAGCGGACCTCGTCGTCCTCGTCGGCCGCGAGCCACCCGTCGTAGAGGCCCACGAGCATCGCGAGCGACAGTGCGTTCTTCGCGTCGGGCCTGTTCAGCGTGAGTATCAGTGTGGCGCCTTCGCGCCGCACGGAGAGGTGTTCCGTCCCAGCCATGTGCCGTGCTCCCTCCCTCGACGGCCACCGATCGGCCGGCCTGTCGCGTCCGGACCTGGAACAGGTTGCAGTAGCGGGGGAGCCAGTTCAATAGTTTTCTGACACCCAGTCAGTTTTCTTGCGCAGGGCCCCTTCCCACTTGGTGGCGGCTCTGCTCTGATGACCGCCACGTCAGATGTGACAGTGGGCACCGGGGTCAGGAGGAGTGCGGTGGAGTACAACCTTGCCGACCTGTTCGAGTCGGTCGTCGACGTGGTCCCCGACCGCGAGGCGCTCGTCTACATCGACCACCCCGGCACAGGCGCGGAGCACCGGCTGACCTATGCCGCGCTCGACACGGCCGCCAACCGCATCGCCCACCACCTCCTCGACAGCGGCCTGCGGCCCGGCGAGCACCTGGGCCTGCACCTGTACAACGGCGTCGAATATCTGCAGACCGTGCTCGGCTGCCTCAAGGCACGCCTCGTCCCGGTCAATGTGAACTACCGCTACGTGGAGGAGGAGTTGGTCTACCTCTATCGCGACGCGGACCTCGCGGCGCTCGTCTTCGACGCCGAGTTCACCGAGCGCGTCGCGGCCGCCCTGCCGCGCACGGAGAAGCTGCGCCATCTGATACGGGTGGGGGCGCCGCCCGCGGCCGCTCCCCCGCTCGACGTGGCGCCCTTCACCGAGGCGGAGGCGGCGGGTTCGCCGGACCGCGGCTTCGGGCCGCGCTCCGGCGACGACCTGTTCATCATCTACACCGGCGGCACGACCGGCATGCCCAAGGGCGTCATGTGGCGTCAGGAGGACCTGTTCTTCGCGGGGCTCTTCGGCGGCGAGCCGACGGGAGAGCCGGTCAAGCGGCCCGAGGAGCTCGCCGAGCGCGTCGCGGCGGGCGGCCCCGGCCTCACGTTCTTCCCCGCGCCTCCGCTGATGCACGGCACGTCGACACTGACGTCGTTCATCGCCTTCAACTACGGGCAGCGGGTGGCCCTGCACCGCAAGTACGTCCCCGAAGAGGTGCTGCGCACCATCGAGCGGGAGAACGTCTCCAGCGTCTCCCTCGTGGGCGACGCCATGCTCAGGCCGCTCATCGACGCCCTGCGCGGACCGCTGCGGGGCACCGACCTGTCGTCGCTCTTCAGCGTCTCCTCGTCCGGGGCGATCATGTCGGAGACGGTGCGCGCCCAGTTCCAGGAGCTCGTGCCGAACGTCCTACTCCTGAACAACTTCGGCTCCTCCGAGTCGGGCTCCAACGGCAGGGCGACGGACGACTCCGGCCCGGAGAAGGGCTTCCGCCTGGAGGTCAACGAACGCACGCAGGTGGTGGACCCGGCGACGTACGAGCCCGTCCCGGTGGGTGAGCCGGGCCGCCTCGCCCAACGCGGGCACGTGCCGCTCGGCTACTACAACGACCCGGTGAAAACGGCCGAGACCTTCTTCCAGAAGGGCGAGGAGCGCTGGGTCCTGCTCGGCGACATGGCGACGGTCGACGAGGACGGCATCGTCACCGTGCTCGGACGCGGTTCCCAGTGCATCAACACGGGCGGCGAGAAGGTGTACCCGGAGGAGGTCGAGCAGGCCCTCAAGTCCCACCCCGACGTGTACGACGCGCTGGTCGCCGGAGTGCCCGACGAACGGTGGGGCAGCCGGGTGGCCGCGGTCGTCCAACTCCGTGCTGGGGCGCCCTCGTTGGACCTGGCGGCGGTACAGTCCCACTGCCGGGAGCGGCTCGCGGGCTACAAGATCCCGCGGTCCGTCGTCTTCACGGACCACATCCAACGCTCGCCGAGCGGCAAGGCGGACTACCGGTGGGCGAAGACGGTGGCGGCGGCCGACGGGCAGGCCTAGCCGGAGCCCAGGGCCGCGGCCGCCAGGTGGTCGCGGAACCAACGGTGCCCCGGATCGGCCGAGTTGCGTGGGTGCCAGGCCATTCCCAGCGTGACCGGCGCCAGGTCGAGCGGGATGGGGAACGTACGCAGGCCGAGGGCCTCGATGGTGTCCTGGAGCCAGCCGTCCGGGGTGAGAGCGACGAGGTCGGTGTCCCGGGCGAGGAGCATCGCGCTCGTGTGGCTGGGGACGACGACCGCGGTCCTGCGCCGCAGGCCGAGCGCGTCGAGCGCGCTGTCGATGGGGCCCTGGCGCTTGCCCCGCCGGGAGATACCGATGTGGTCGGCCGCGGCGAAGCGGCGGGCGTCGATCTCTCCGTCGAAGAGGGGATGCCCGTCGCGCGCGACGGCGACCACCTCCATCGGCATCAGCTCGCGGGTCCGGATCTCCGGATCCAGGTGACCGAGCGAACCCAGCTCGACATCCACAAGGCCCTGCCGCAGCGCGGGACCGCCCTCCACCGTCTCCGGCAGGAAGACCACGTCCACGTGCGGGGCCTCCGCGCGCATCCGGTCGACCAGGGTCCCGGCGAGGCCCGCGAGGATCACGTCGGTGGCCTGCACGGTGAAGGTGCGCTGCAGATGGACGGCGTCGAAACCGGCACCGGGACGCAGGACGTTGTCGCAGCCGCGCAACAACGCGCCCACCTCACCGCGGAGTTCCAGGGCGCGCGGGGTGGGGACCATGCCCTGTCCCGCGCGGACCAGGAGCGGGTCACCGACGGCGCGGCGCAGGCGCGCGAGCGTGCGGCTGACGGCCGCGGGCGACGTGCCGAGCCGCTCGGCGGCGCGGGTCACGCTGTTCTCTTGGAGCAGGGCGTCCAGCGCACGCAGCAGATTGAGATCCAATGACAACTCTGAGCTCCTGACCTGCGTTTTCACATCTGGGTTCGCAGCTGGGTTCGCAGCTGGGCAACGGCTGGATGCCGAGTCTCGCACGGTGGCTTTCCCGGGGCGGATCCGGCGGGAGTGGTGCGGAATCGGGTGTGCACGGGGTCCGAGAGTGTCGTACCGTAGATCAGTCCCTGCGCCGGAGTCTTCGGCGGCAGTGTTCGGACTTCCTGTTCCGCGATCTTGAGGTGATTTCATCCACCAGGCCCTGTAGCCGTCCGCGTTTCCCCGCGTTCTGATTTCTTCGAATGTGTCCGGGGGCGGACGTCGCGCTGGCCTGAGTTGCGTCACCCTCCCCCGTAGATCCCTGTTGTTCCCCGGGTGCAGCTCTGCCGTCTGCCCCGGGTTTCGTGTTGTCCGACCCCGGCACGGCTGACGGCGAGCTCCCCCGATTCCCTGAATCAGGAGTCCCACCGTGGCTTCCCCCGCGCTCGAGAACGAGCCGCAGCACACCACCGAACCCTCGGCACACGCCGCGTCCGGCACCGACTCCACGATGGCCATGGCTGCCAAGATCGCCCTCGTGGTGGTCCTGGTGGCCGAGTTGATGGACGTCCTGGACCAGTCGGTCGTCCTGACCGCGATCCCCACCCTCCAGCAGTCCCTCGGCGCCTCCCCTGCCGCCGTGCAGTGGCTGACCGCAGGCTACGCGCTGACCCTCGCCCTCGGGCTCATCACCGGCGGCAGGCTCGGCGACGCCTACGGACGGCGCAGGATCTTCCTCATCGGCACCACCGTGTTCACCCTGGCCTCGCTGTTGTGCGGCCTCGCCACCGGTGCGGGCATGCTCATCTCGGCGCGTGTCCTCCAAGGCGGCGGAGCCGCGGTGATGATCCCGCAGATCCTGGCGACCCTCCACGTCACCTTCGACGCCGCTGACGCCAGGCACCGCAGCCGGGCCTTCGCCCTCTACGGCGCGGTCCTCTCCGTCGGCGCCGTCCTTGGCCCGGTCCTGGGCGGCGTGCTCACCGAGGCCGATCTGCTCGGACTGGGCTGGCGGCCGATCTTCCTGATCAACGTGCCCATCGGCCTCGCCGTGATCATCCTCGGACGGAAGTTCATCACTGAGTCGACCGCCCCGAAGGCCGCGCGCCTGGACCTCACCGGCATGCTGCTGTCCGCGTCGGCCGTGGTGCTGATCGTCTTCCCGCTCACCGAGGGGCACACCCACCACTGGCCGCTCTGGTCCTTCGCCATGCTCGGCACAGGTCTCCTCGTCCTGGGCGTCTTCGTGCGCCATCAGCGCGGGAAGAAGACCCCGCTCGTCGCCCTGTCCCTCTTCGAGAACAAGGCGTTCTGCGGCGGCCTGGCCGCGCAGATGCTGATGGGCCTGCTGTCCGGCTTGTTCTTCATGACCTGGACGCTGTACCTCCAGCGGGGCCTCGGCATGAGCCCGCTCCAGGCGGCAGCAGCCTTCGTGGTCATCGCGTGCGGTGAGATGGGCGGTGCGGTGATCGCCATGAGGACCACGGGGCGTCACGGGCGCCGGGTGCCGCAGGCCGGAGCCCTGTTCGCCGTCGCCTCGATGGCGCTCTACGGGCTCCAGATCAGCGACCGCCAGGACGACCTCACCCTCGTGGCGATGGCGGTCCCGCTCCTGCTGCTCGGTCTGGCCTTCGGCACGATCGGCGGGCCGCTCGCCGACATGTCCCTCGCCGAGGTCCCGCACGAGAACGCCGGATCGGCCTCGGGCCTGTTCAACACCGCGGTCCACCTCGGCATCGCCCTCGGTACCGCGCTGACCGCCCTGGTGTTCTTCTCGGCCACGGGCGGATCGCCCGCCGCCGCGGCCCACCGCGACGCGTTCACCGGCGTGCTCCGGTGGGTCGGCGGCGCCTTCGCCCTGATGTGGGCCCTGATGTTCTGCCTGCCGAAGCGCGCGAACAGCCGGGCCGACTGATCCATCCCTTCGTGAGGTGTCGTCAGGCCACCCAGCGCGGACGCCCCGCGGCGGGCGTCGGCAGGGGATCGTCGGCGAGGGCGGTCGCCAGGCGGCGCACCGCCTCGCGCAGGGTGTCGGGCGAGGCCGTGTACGGGATGCGGAGCCGCTGCTCGAAGACGCCGGGGTCGGTGGCGAAGCAGGAGCCGCTCTCGATCCGTACGCCGTGCGCGAGCGCCCGCTCGGCCAGCGCCGAACCGACGGGTTCGCCCAGGTCCACCCAGAGCGACAGGCCACCGGGCGGCAAGCGCCAGCTCCACTCGGGCAGGTGTTCGGCCAGGGTGGCAGCGAGCGCGGCGCGGCGTACACGCAGCTCTGCCAGGCGGGTCGGCAGCAGTTCGTCGGCCCGGTCGAGGAGGTCGAGGGCGAGGAGTTGGTCGAGGACCGAGCCGCCCATGTCAGTGGCGACGCGCTGCCCCGCGAGTTCGGTGACGAGCTGCGCGGGGGCACGGAGCCAGCCGATGCGCAGGCCTGCCCAGTGGGTCTTGCTCATGGAGCCGATGGTGATGAGCTGACCGGCGGCGCCCGGGGCGGCGTGCGAGGCGAAGGGCGGCGGCGCCGGAACGTCGAGGGCGAGCTCGGCGAGGGTCTCGTCGACGAGAAGCCAGGACCCGGTCCGCTGGGCGGCGCGCAGTATCCGGCCCCGCGCGTCCTCGGGCATGAGGCAGCCCGTCGGGTTGTGGAAGTCCGGGATCAGGTAGGCGAGTTGTGGCACCGCCTGCCGGAAGGCCGACTCGACGACGTCGACGTCCCAGCCCTCTTCGGTGACGGGCACCGACAGCGTGCGCAGCCGGCCCCGGCGCATGGCCTCCAGGGCGTTCGGGTAGGACGGGTTCTCGGTCAGGACGCGGTCGCCGGGCCGGCCCAGGAGGCCCAGTACGAGGGTCAGCGCGTGCTGGGCGCCCGAGGTGACCAGGATCTGCTCGGGCACGGTGGCCAGGCCCCGGCGGGTGAAGCGCTCGGCGACGGCGGCCCGGAGTTCGGGCAGGCCGTACGGGTGGTAGCCGGACGTGTGCGCGTGCGCCGCGAGCTGTGGGGCGACCCGGGCAAGGGCGTCGGTGAGCTCCTGTTCCGCCAGGCCGGGGGCGGCCCGGGCGAGGTCGATCGCGGTGTCCTCGGCCGCGAGGAGTCGCCGGACACCGCTCGGGGCGCGGCCCGCGGGCAGCGCCGTCCAGGTTCCGGCGCCCTGCCTGCTGTGGGCGTAGCCGCTCTCCCTCAGCAGGTCGTACACGGCGGTGACGGTGGTCCTGCTGGTGTCGAGGGCGGCGGCGAGCTCGCGTTCGGCGGGGAGCCTGACGTGCAGGGCGATGCGGCCGTCCAGGATCAGTTCGCCGATCGCCCGCGCGAGGTGGCGGTAGGCGGGCCGCACCCCGGCCGGGTCGGGCAGCATCGCGGCGAGCTGCCCGCTGCCCAGCGTCCGGCTTGGGCGGCCCGCCATCTCCCCCACGGGCCGCTCGGGGTTCGCGTCGACCACACCATTCTCCCGGGATTGGCCGTGTTTTCCAGGCCAATCACTCTACAGAGTGGCCGAAATGGCTTCGAAGGCGCGTCAAGCCCCCCTCGAAGCGCGCACATGCATACACGCACACCCCCGCACACCCGCACCCCCACATACACGCACGCCCGCACACCGGCACGGAGGCCATCCCGCATGCGGCAGAACATCTCGTACGTCCCGTTCCGCGAGCACCCGTCGAGACGTCTGCCCCAACTCCTCCTCGGCCTCGCCCTGTACGGCTTCAGCCTCTCCGTCCTGGTCCGGGCGGCCCTTGGCGTGAATCCGTGGAGCGTTCTGTACGAGGGCCTCGAGCGCCGCACGCCGCTCAGCTTCGGCACGATCAGCGCCGTCCTCGGCGTGCTCGTCCTGCTGCTGTGGATCCCGCTGAAGCAGCGGCCGACGTTCGGCACCTTCGCCAACATCGCCGTGCTGGCCGTCTCTTCCGACATCGGCCTGCTCGTCCTGCCCGCGGACCTCGGGCTGCCCGCCCGGGCCGGTCTGCTCGTCGGCGGAATAGTCCTCAACGGCCTCTCCGTCGCCGTCTACGTCGGCGCGCGCTTCGGCCCCGGGCCCCGGGACGGGCTGATGACCGGTGCGGCCGCCGTGACCGGCGGTTCGCTGCGGCGGGTCCGCACCGTCATCGAGCTCGCCGTGCTCTCCGTGGGCTGGCTGCTCGGCGGGACCGCGGGCGCCGGAACGGTGCTGTACGCCGTGGCGGTCGGCACCGTCACCCAGTTCTTCATGCCGTGCTTCGCCTACCGGAGCCCCGGCGACGCGCCGCGCGCCTCAGTCCGCGCAGACTGACGCGAGCGCCCGGCCCAGAGCGACGGAGTGCAGGGCGTCGAGCCGGTCCGCGTGCCGCACGTGTACGGCGGCGACGGTCAGCGCTCCCCCGCAGTACGGCGCCGTCCGCGCGCCGGGGGACGCGGCGATGCCCCGCACCAGCTCGCCGTTGACGCGGTTGATCTCCTTGCGGACCTCGCCGAGGTCGGGCCGCTCCGTCGGGGCCCCGGACGGGTCGGCGTCCCAGCGGCGGAACAGCCCGCGCTGGACGACCTTGTTGGCCTCGATCTGGTCGCGGAAGATCCGCACGGTCGCCGCCGGATCGGCACCGGCCTCGGCGGCCTGTTCGGCGACCGCCGCGAGGACCTCCCGCTCACGGGCCGGGTCGTCGATGGGGCTGTCCGTGCCGTACTTGGCCGCCGCGACGAGGTCGGCGGTGGCCAGGCGCTGTGCGGACAGGTCGGCGAGGGGGCGCAGTTGACCGTAGGGACCCATGGGCGCCGTGGCCCGGGTGGCCGGGGCGGGTTGCCCGGGTCCCGCGGTGGCCGTGCCGCCGCCCGCGAGCAGGGCGGCGGTCAGCGCACCGGCGGTGAGCAGGCGGCGGGCAGGAGTGGCGAAGCGCACGGCGGTTCCCCCAGGGGATCGATGACGGACGTCCGGCGACCGCGCACGGTCGGCGGTCATCGTACGAGCAGGGGGCTCTGCCGCGGACGCCCCGCGCTCGACGACCTCCCGCACTGTCTCCGTACGTCTCCCGTACGTCTCTGTACGTCTCCCGTACGTCTCCGTACGTCTCCCGTACGTCTCCGTACGTCTCCCGTACGTCTCCGTACGTCTGCCGTACGCCTGTCGGGTCAGCCGCTCAGTCCTGCGCGAGGAACCCCGCGACCCGCCGCGCGAACCACTCCGGGTCGTCGAGCCACGGGAAGTGCCCGCCGCCCGGCTGCACTTGGCAGACACCGGCCGGGAAGAGGTCCGCGAGCTCCGCCGCGCGTGCCGGGTTGGGCCCGCCGTCGTAGGCGCCCGCGAGGACGAGCACGGGGGCGGTCATCGTGGCGAGGGCGGCGCGGGTGGCGGGCGGGTCGAAAGAGGCCTCTCCGTAGTACGCCTCGGAGGCCGCCGCGTTCTTCTGGGCCGCGCTCTGGTCCCGGTGGGCCTGCGCCCGCGCGTCCCAGCGGCCGTACATGAGCGGTCCGATGGCCCCCCAGCCCGCGCTGGGCGCGCCGAGCTCGGCGATCTCCCGCAGCGCGGTCTCGACCGCCGGGTACCAGGGTTCGTCCTTGCGCAGCGCGGCCGCCTCGCTGCGGTCCTCGGCGGTCACGGCGCCGCCCACGGCCAGCGTGGCGGGAGTGACGAGGACGAGTGTGCGGATCCGCTTGGGGTGGCGGGCCGCGTACAGCGTGGCGAGGTCGCCGCCGGCGGAGTGGCCGAGCAGGTCGACCTGGTCGAGGCCCAGGTGCTCGCGCAGCGCCTCGATGTCGTCGACGAGCCGGTCGCAGCGGTACGTCGCCGGGTCGGCCGGGACCGATGAGTCGCCGGTGCCGCGCAGATCGAGCAGGATCAGACGGCGGTGTGCGGTGAGGCCGCCGAGGTCTCCGAGGTAGACGGAGGCGCGCATGGGGCCGCCCGGCACACACAGCAGTGGCTCGCCCTCCCCCTTCTCGTGGTAGGCGAGCTCCGTCCCGTCGTACGCGCTGAATGTCGGCATGGGGCTGATCATCACATCCGGCGGCTCGTCCGGGCAACGTGCTCACGGGCGTGGCTCATGACGGTGGCCCATGCCCTTGCGCCCCAGCTCAAAGCAGCTGTGCGCGATCTCTTGACGCCCACTGCCGGGCCTGGATTACTGAGGTCCACAGAAGATCGACGACCGAATGATCGGTCGCCCGTTCAGGACGGGAGCACTCTCTATGACGCGTATGCCGCCACTGCTCGACGCGGCGGAACAGCTCGGCCCCCGCGAGCTCGGGGCCCTGCAGTTGGAACGCCTCCAGGACACCTTGCTGCACGCGTACGAGAACGTCCCGTTCTACCGGGCCGCGTTCGACAAGGCAGGGCTGCACCCCGACGACTGCCGCTCCCTCGCCGACCTCGCGCGGTTCCCGTTCACCACCAAGGACGACCTGCGGGCCAACTACCCGTTCGGCATGTTCGCGGTGGAGCAGTCGGAGGTGCGCCGGCTGCACGCCTCCAGCGGCACCACGGGGCTTCCGACGGTCGTCGGCTACACGGAGCAGGACCTCTCCATGTGGGCGGACGTGGTCGCGCGCTCGATCCGCGCCGCGGGCGGCCGCCCCGGCGACAAGGTCCATGTGGCGTACGGCTACGGCCTGTTCACCGGCGGCCTTGGCGCGCACTACGGCGCGGAGCGGCTGGGCTGCACGGTGATTCCCGCCTCCGGCGGCATGACCGCGCGCCAGGTGAGGCTTATCCAGGACTTCCGCCCCGAGATCATCATGGTGACCCCGTCGTACATGCTCACGCTCCTCGAGGAGTTCGAGCGGCAGGGCGTCGATCCCCGTACGACGTCCCTGCGCGTCGGCATCTTCGGCGCGGAGCCGTGGACCGAGGAGATGCGGAGCGAGATCGAGGAGCGCTTCGCGATCGACGCCGTGGACATCTACGGGCTCTCGGAGGTGATCGGCCCCGGGGTCGCGCAGGAGTGCGTGGAGACCAAGGACGGGCTGCACATCTGGGAGGACCACTTCTACCCGGAGGTCGTCGACCCGATCACGGGCGCGTCGCTGCCGGACGGCGAGCGCGGCGAGCTGGTGTTCACGGCGCTGACGAAGGAGGCCATGCCCGTGATCCGTTACCGGACGCGGGACTTGACGCGGCTCCTGCCCGGGACGGCGCGGGTCTTCCGGCGCATGGAGAAGGTGACGGGCCGCAGCGACGACATGGTGATCCTGCGCGGCGTGAATCTCTTCCCCACCCAGGTCGAGGAGATCGTGCTGCGTACGGCGGGCATCGCACCGCACTTCCAGCTGCGCCTGACCCGTGAGGGCCGGATGGACGCCCTGACGGTGCGGGCGGAGGCCCGGGCGGACACGCCGTCGGCGCGGCGCGCGGCCGCGGCGCGGGAGATCGCGGCGGCGGTGAAGGACGGGATCGGGGTGTCGGTGGGCGTGGAGATCGTCGATCCCGAGACGCTGGAGCGGTCGATGGGCAAGTTCAGGCGGATCGTGGACCTGCGGGACTGAGCGGGCCGCGCGAGTTCCGTGGCTCGTGCGGTCACATCGGGTCGAGCGACACGTTCGGTGGCAGGCAGGGGTCGGCCACGGCGACGGGAGGGTCGGGGCTCGCGGTCGTGGCCGGTGCGGGGGGCGCCTCGTTCGCCTTGGCGACCGCGGCCTCCAGCTGCCTGCGTACGGAGTCGGGCAGGGCGCCTCCCTGGACGGTGCCCACGACGTCCCCGGCGAGGAGGTGCAGCTTGGTGTTGGTGTTCTGGGAGGCGGTGACCAGGACCTCCCAGGCCGCGTCGGGGCTCAGGTTGAAGGACGACATGAGGATGCCGCGGGCGAGGTCGATGGTCGGCCTGGTCTGCATGGCCCGCCGCAGCTGGGCCACCACGGTGTGCAGATGCTGGTCGGGTTCCGTGTGCGTCTTCGTTCCGGACGGGGCCGCCGACGCGGCGTTCAAGGCCTCTTCCTGGGCGGCGCGGGTGAACAGGGCACGGGTACCGGTGAGGTCGAACAGCCGCTCCATCGCGGGGCTCGTGGTGGTGATGACGACGGTCTTGCCCTGCTTCAAGGCCTGTTGGCGGAGGCCGAGCAGCAGGTTGAGGCCGGAGCAGTCACAGAATTCCACGCCGCTCAGGTCCAGTTCGATGCCACGGGCCGCGTGACTGAGCGCGACGTACAGCTCGGGCCGGATCCGCTGGCCCGCGTCGAGGTCGAGGTCGCCCCGCACTGCCACGCTCCGCCTGCCGCCGCCCGGCACGGCGGCGAGCGGCGTCGCCGACGACAGGGGCGGCCGCGGTGCCGGGAGGGGCACTGCTGTGCGGCCGTGATTGCTTCCCTCGCCCGCGAACGGGTCCTGCCCCGCGAAGGGGTCCTGGGGGAACGCAGGCTCCGGCATGGCCTCTTCCTCTCCTCGCTGCCTACCGCCGCTCCTAGGCTGCCCGTAACCCCGCACACACGTCAACTAATACCGGAACCTCCGTACGTGTTTTTGAAACCACGTATTCTTCGTCCTAGAGTGAGGGCATGGATGGAGTGCCCGAGTCACACACCGGATGGACGTTTCTCACCAATCACGCGCGCGTGCTGGCGGTCATCGCCGACGACCACAACGCCCGCATCCGCGATATCGCCGCCCATTGCCGCCTCACGGAACGTGCGGTTCAGAAGATCATCGCCGACCTGGAACAGGACGATTACCTCTCCCACACCCGGGAGGGACGTACCAATACGTACCGGATCAATCCCGGCAAGGTCCTTCGCCACCCCGCCGAGTCCGGACTTGCCGTCGCCTCACTGCTCTCCCTGCTCGTCCGGGACGAAGCCGACCGCACCGGCTCCGGCGAGAACGAAGAGCGGCATCACGCCAGGGCCTGACGCGGGCGACCGGCCCACGTCAGCCGTCAGCTCGCGCCGAAACGCTGCCGCAGCTGCCTCTTGAGGATCTTGCCGCTGGCATTGCGCGGCAGTTCGTCCACGAACAGGACCCGTTTCGGCGCCTTGAAGTGAGCGAGCCTCTCACGTGCGTGGGCAAGGAGCCCGGTCTCGGTGAGCTCCTTGTCGCCACGTACGACCACGGCGGTGACCGCCTCGATCCAGCGCTCGTCCGGCAGCCCGATCACTGCCGCCTCCGCGACGCCCGGGTGCTCGTACAGCGCGTCCTCGACCTGCCGCGACGCGACGAGGACTCCCCCGGAGTTGATGACGTCCTTGACCCGGTCGACGACCGTGAAGTACCCCTCGGCGTCCCGCACCGCGAGGTCACCTGAGTGGAACCACCCGTCGCGGAACGCCTCGGCCGTCTCCTCCGGCTTCTTCCAGTAGCCCTCGCACAACTGCGGTGAGCGGTACACCACTTCGCCCTGGGTTCCGTCCGGCACCTCACGCCCGTCCTCGTCGACGACGCGCGCCTCGACGAACAGGACGGGCCGCCCGCACGAATCCATCCGCCCCTCGTGCTCGTCGGGCCCGAGGACCGTGGCGAGCGGCCCGATCTCGCTCTGCCCGAAGCAGTTGTAGAAGGCGATCCCCGGCAGCCCGGCCCGCAGCCGCTCCAGGACCGGCACCGGCATGACCGACGCTCCGTAGTAGGCCTTGCGCAGCGCCCCGAGGTCGCGGGTGGCGAACCCGGGGTGGTGCGAGAGGCCGATCCACACGGTGGGCGGCGCGAAGAGGCTGTCGGCCCGGCCCGCCTCGACCAGCTCGAAGATCCGCTCGGCGTCGGGCCCGTCGAGGATGGTGTTCTCGGCCCCGACCGCCAGGTAGGGCATGAGGAAGACGTGCATCTGTGCCGAGTGGTAGAGCGGCAGCGAGTGCACGGGCCGGTCGGTCTCCCGCAGGTCAAGGGCCGTGATCGCGCTGACGTACTCGTGGACGAGGGCGCGGTGCGACAGCATCGCGCCCTTGGGCAGTGCGGTGGTTCCGGAGGTGTAGAGCAGCTGCGCCAGGTCGTCGCCGCGGGGCCCCTCGCCGTCGTACGCCGGTGCCGTGGCGAGCCGCGCGAGCAACGAGTCGTCCGCGTCCCGCAGCGCCAGGACGGCCACATCCGCGGGCAGTCGCCCGGCGAGGTCCGGATCGGCCAGCACGAGCGAGCAGCCGGACTGCCGGACGATGTACGCGAGATCGTCGCCGGTCAGGTTCTGGTTGACCGGCACGTGGACAAGCCCGGCCCGCGCGCAGGCGAGGAAGCCGAGCAGGTAGGCGTCGGAGTTGTGGGCGTAGGCGGCGACCCGGTCGCCGCGGGCCAGGCCGAGGCCGCGCAGCGCGCCGGCCGCGCCCGAGACGGCGTCGTCGAGTTCCCCGTACGTCCAGGCCCGTTCGCCGTAGCGCAGCGCCGTGCGCAGCGGTGTGCGGCGCGCGCTGCGCCGGAGGACTCCGTCGACCGTGTTGTCGCGTACACCCGTCATGGCGTGATCCTGTGCGCCGCGCGCCGCCCCGGTCAAGGTCCGGCACACGGAGCGCGCCGAGCGGGATCACAACAGGGCACGCCGAGCGGGATCACAGGTGACCAACCGCTTGGTACGCTCAACCGCTCCTTCCCTGACCCCAGTTGGGAGGCACGATGCGCATCCGCACAAGACGCCCGGCGGCCGTGGCGATCACTCTGCTGACAGCGGTGGCCCTGCTGCCGGCGTCCGGCGCGGGGGCCATGCCCCGAGGCGCCCACCCGTCCGGCGGCGGCCTGCACGCCACGATCCGCTACACCGAGTACGGCATTCCACACATCCTCGCCAAGGACTACGAGAACCTCGGCTTCGGCACCGGCTGGGCACAGGCGGCCGATCAGGTCTGCACGCTCGCCGATGGCTATGTGACCGTCCGCGGCGAGCGCTCCCGGCACTTCGGCGCCGACGCCTCCCCCGGTTCCGCCCTGTCGTCCGCCTCCACGAACCTCGCCAGCGACCTGTACTTCCGCGGGGTGCGGGAGGCCGGGACGGTGGAGAAGCTCCTCGACCGGCCCGCCCCCGCAGGACCGGGCCGCCGGTCCAAGGAGCTCATGCGGGGCTTCGCCGCTGGTTTCAACGCGTGGCTGAAGCAGAACCGCATCACCGATCCGGCCTGCGCGAAGGCCGACTGGGTCCGCCCGATCACCGCTCTCGACGTGGCACGGCAGGGATTCGCCGTACAGGTCCTCGGCGGGCAGGGGCGCGCCATCGACGGCATCACGGCGGCCACGCCACCGGGCGCGACGGGACCGAAGGACGCGCAGGACGCAAAGGACGCGAAGGACGCGACGAACCCCGTACCCGATCCCCGGCGTACGGCGAAGGCCGCCCGCGAGCTGTTCTCCACGCAGGACGCCGACATGGGTTCCAACGCCGTCGCGTTCAGCGGGAAGACCACCGCGAACGGCAAGGGACTGCTCCTCGGCAACCCGCACTACCCCTGGCACGGCGGACGCCGCTTCTGGCAGTCGCAGCAGACCATCCCCGGCGAACTCAACGTCTCCGGCGGCTCGCTGCTCGGCACGAGCGTGGTCAACATCGGCTTCAACGGTGACGTGGCGTGGAGCCACACGGTCGCCACCGGCGTCACGCTGAACCTGCACCAGCTCACCCTGGACCCGGCCGACCCGACCACCTATCTGGTGGACGGCAAGCGGCGGAAGATGATCAGGCGGACGGTCACGGTGCCGGTCGAGGGCGGCGACCCGGTGACCCGCACGCAGTGGTGGACCCGCTACGGCCCCGTCGTCACCGGGCTCGGCCCCCAGCTGCCGCTGCCCTGGTCCCCGACCACGGCGTACGCACTGAACGACCCCAACGCCGTGAACCTGCGCGGCAGCGACACCGACCTCGGCTTCGGCAAGGCCCGCTCCACCGCCGGCATCCTCAAGTCCCTGCGCGAGACGCAGGGGCTGCCCTGGGTGAACACCGTCGCCGCCGACCGTCACGGCCACTCGCTGCTCAGCCAGTCCCAGGTGCTTCCCCGGATCACCGACGACCTGGCGCAGCGCTGCAGCACACCGCTGGGCAAGGCCACCTATCCGGCGTCGGGCGTCGCCGTCCTCGACGGTTCGCGGGGCGCGTGCGCGCTCGGCTCCGACAAGGACGCGGTGCAGCCCGGCATCTTCGGCCCGTCAAGGATGCCGACCCTCAAGGACGCCCCGTACGCGGAGAACTCCAACGACAGCGCCTGGCTGACCAACGCCGACAAGCCCATCACCGGCTACGAGCGGATCTTCGGCACGATCGGCACGCAGCGCTCGATGCGCACCCGGGGCGCCGTCGAGGACGTCTCGGCGATGGCGGAGAAGGGCGGGCTCACGGTCCGCGACCTGTGGCGCCAGCAGTTCGCGAACCGTGTTCCCGCGGCGGATCTGGCGGCCGCCGACACGGCGAAGGCCTGCGCCGCACTGCCCGGTGGCTCGGCAACCGGCACCGACGGCAGGGCCGTTGACGTACGCAAGGCCTGCGACGTCCTGGCCCGCTGGGACCACACCATGGGCACCGACAGCCGCGGCGCCCTGCTCTTCGACCGCTTCTGGCGGAAGCTGACGGCGGCCGTGCCGAACGCGCGGGTCTGGAAGGTGCCGTTCTCGGCGGCCGACCCGGTGCGCACCCCGAACACCCTCGACACGACGCTGCCGGGCTTCAGGACCGCGCTGGCCGACGCGGTGACGTCGCTGACCGCGGCGGACATCGCCCTGGACGCGCCCCTGGGCCAGAACCAGTACGTGGTGCGCGGCGGCGAGCGCCTCCCGGTCCCCGGCGGTACGGAGTCCCTCGGCGTCTGGAACAAGATCGAGGCCGACTGGGACGCCGAGAAGGGCTACACCGAGGTCGTGCACGGGTCCAGTCACATCCAGGCGGTCGGCTGGAAGGCCGGACGCTGCCCCGAGGCTCGGACCCTCCTGTCGTACTCCCAGTCCTCCAACCCCCAATCGCCGCACTTCAGCGACCAGACGAAGCTGTACGCGAAGGAGCGCTGGGTGACCTCGCGCTTCTGCGAGAAGGACATTCTCGGCGACCCGGCACTTGAGGTGGTGCGGGTGCGCGAGCGCCGCTAGGGCCTGTGTCGGCAGGGGCACGGGGGGGCAGCCCCCCCGTGCCCCCATCCTCACAGCACCCGCTCCCGCCCCTCCCAGTACGGCTCTCGCAACCGCCGCTTGTACAGCTTGCCGTTGGGGTCGCGCGGCATCGTCTCGATGAAGTCGACGCTCTTGGGCCGCTTGTAGCCAGCGAGCCGCTGCTCGCAGTGGCCGAGGATCTCGACTGCCAGCGCGTCGTCGGCGCTGCGGCCCTCGGCGACCTCGACGACCGCCTTGACCTCCTCGCCCCACTCGTCGTGCGGAATCCCGAAGGCGGCGGCGTCGGCTACCGCGGGGTGCGTGAGCAGCGCGGACTCTATCTCGGCGGGGTAGATGTTGACCCCACCCGAGATGATCATGTCGATCTTGCGGTCGCGCAGGAAGAGGTAGCCGTCCTCGTCGAGGAGACCGAGGTCGCCGACGGTGAAGAAGTCCCCGATGCGGTTCTTCTTCGTCTTCGACTCGTCCTTGTGGTACGAGAAGCCGCCGGTGGACATCTTCATGTAGACGGTGCCGAGCTCACCGGGCGGCAGCCGGTTCCCGTCGTCGTCGAAGACGGCCAACTCGCTGATGGGCCAGGCCTTTCCGACCGTGCCCGGCTTCTTCAGCCAGTCCTGCGCGGTGGCGAACGCGCCGCCGCCCTCGCTGGCCGCGTAGTACTCCTCGACGCACTCGCCCCACCACTCGATCATGGCCCGCTTCACGTGGTCGGGGCAGGGCGCGGCGCCGTGGATGGCGTGCCGCATCGAGGAGACGTCGTACGCGGCCCTCGTGGCGTCCGGCAGCGCGAGCAGGCGGTGGAACTGGGTCGGCACCATATGGGTGTGCGTGCACGTGTGCGCGTCGATGAGGCGGAGCATCTCCTCGGGCGTCCACTTGTCCATGAGAACCAGCGGATGGCCGATGTGCAGGGCGGCGCCCGCGAACTGGAGGACCGCCGTGTGGTAGAGCGGTGAGCAGACGAGATGGACGTTGTCGTCGAAGGGCTTGATCCCGAAGATGCCGAGGAAGCCGCCGAGGTAGGACTCCTCGGGGAGCTTGCCCGACAGCGGGCGGCGGATGCCGCGCGGGCGGCCCGTCGTGCCCGAGGTGTAGTTCATGACCCAGCCGAGCGTGCGGTCGTGCGGCGCGGACTCGGGCTGCCCGTCCAGGAGTTGGGTGTAGCCGCGGAAACCGGGCACGTGCCCGACGGCGTAGCGGTGGCTCGCCGGGAGGTCCGCCTCGTCGGCCGCCGCCACCGCGGCGTCCGCGAACCTCTCGTGGGCGATCAGCACCTTGGCGCCGGAGTCGGCGACGATCCAGGCGATCTCGGGGCCGACCAGGTGGTGGTTGACGGGGACGAGGTAGAAACCGGCCTGGGAAGCGGCGAGATACGCGGTGAGGAACTCGACGCCGTTGGGCAGCACCACGGCGAACGCGTCGCCGCGCTCAAGGCCCGCGGCGCGCAGCCCGTGCACCAGCCGGTTGACGGCGCCGTGCAGCCGGCCCGCCGTCCACTCCTCGCCGCCCGGCGCGACGAGGATGGTGCGGCCCGGGTCGGCCGATGCCTGGGCCCAGAATCCATTCGGGGGTGTGCTCACGACTGACTTCCCCTTCCCGCGATACGGATGACACGGTCGACGGCCCGCTCGAAACCGCGCGTCAGATCGTCGAAGACGGCCTGGACGCTGCGTTCGCTGTTCATCCGGCCGACGATCTGCCCGACCGGGGTGCCGAGCAGCTCCTGGACCTCGTACTTCTGGATGCGTGAGACGGCCTCGGCGACCAGCAGCCCCTGCAGGGGCATCGGCAGCGGCCCCGGGCCCTGCGGATCGTCCCAGGCGTCCGTCCACTCGGTGCGCAGCTGGCGGGCGGGTTTGCCGGTCAGGGCGCGGGAGCGGACGGTGTCGCCGGAACCGGCGGCGAGCAGTTTGCGGGTGAGGGCAGCGGAGTGCAGGTCGGCCTCGGTGGTGGTGAGCCACAGCGACCCGAGCCAGACACCCTGCGCGCCGAGCGCGAGCGCGGCCGCGATCTGCTGGCCGCTGCCGATGCCGCCGGCGGCGAGCACCGGCAGCGGCGCCACCGCCTCGACGGCCTCAGGGGTGAGCACCATGGAGGCGATCTCGCCGGTGTGCCCGCCCGCCTCGTACCCCTGGGCGACCACGATGTCGATGCCCGCGTCCGCGTGCTTGCGGGCGTGCCGGGCGCTGCCCGCGAGGGCGGCGACGAGGACGTCGTGGTCGTGGGCGCGCCGGATGACATCGGCCGGTGGGGAACCCAGCGCGTTGGCGAGGAGTTTGATCGGGTAGTCGAAGGCGACGTCGAGCTGGTTGCGGGCGACCTGCTCCATCCAGCCGGTGATGCGCCAGCCCGACGCCTCGCCCTCGGCGAGCTCGGGCACGCCGTGCTTGGTGAGGGTGTCCCTGACGAACCGCCGGTGCCCCTCCGGGATCATCGCCTCGACCTCGGCCTCGCTCACGCCCTCGACCTTCTTTGCGGGCATGACGACATCGAGCCCGTAGGGCTTGCCGTCGACGTGCTCCTGGATCCAGTCGAGGTCCCTGGCGAGCTCGTCGGGCGCCGTGTAGCGGACCGCGCCGAGCACCCCGAACCCGCCTGCTCTGCTGATGGCCGCGGCCACCGCGGGGAAGGGCGTGAAGCCGAAGATGGCGTGCTCGATCCCCAGTCTCTTGCTCAACTCCGTCTGCATGGGCGCAGGATGCCGCAGGGGCCCGCATGAGGGAAGAGATTTCCTGATGCAGTGTCAGATTCGCCCTGATGCAGTGTCAGGTCCACTCGGTTTCACCGGCACCCGAGACCAGCACCCGAGACCAGCACTCAAGACCAGCACTCAAGACCGGCGCTCACTCCCGGGCCAGCACCACGACCGCGTTGTGCCCGCCGAAGCCGAACGAGTTGCTGACGGCGATGTCCGAGGACAGGGACCGGGCGCGACCGGCGACCACGTCGATGTCGAGAGCCGGGTCCGGATCGGTCAGCCCGGCCGTGGGCGGGACGACATCCTCGCGAAGTGCGAGCACCGTCAGCGCGGCCTCGACCACGCCGGCCGCGCCGAGCGTGTGGCCCAGGCTGCCCTTGGCCGAGGTGACGGGCGGCCGGTGCGGGAGGACCCGGGCCAGGAGAGCCGCCTCCATCGCGTCGCCGCGCGGTGTCGACGTGCCGTGCGCGTTGACGTGACCGACGTCGCCGGGGACGACGCCCGCCTCGGTGAGCGCGGCGCGCAGGGCCCGCTCGGCGTGCCGCCCTTCGGGATGCGGGGCCACGAGGTGGTGGGCGTCGCTGCTCGCCCCGTAGCCGATGAGCCGGGCGAGCCGGGGCGCGGAGCGGGCGGCCGCGTGCTCGGGACGCTCCAGGATCAGGACGCCCGCGCCCTCGGCGATGACGAAGCCGTCGCGGGCCCGGTCGAACGGGCGCGAGCACTGGTCGGACAGCGCGCGGAGCTGGGCGAAGCCGGTCACGATCAGGGGGGTCACGGCCGCGTCGGCGCCGACGACCACTGCGATGTCGCACTGGCCCGAGGCGAGCAGGTCGCGGGCCGTGCCCAGGGCGGTGGCGCCGGAGGCGCACGCGGTCGCGACGTTCAGGGTCGGCCCGGTCACGCCGAGGTGCAGGGCGATGGCGCCGCACACCATGTTGGGCAGGTAACCGGTCAGGAAGTACGGGGAGACGCGCTCCGGGCCGTCCGACGTGAGGCGCGATGCGGCGGTCCGCTGGGTGTGCATCCCGCCGAAGGAGCAGCCGGTGACGACGGCGACGCGGGTCGGATCCCACTCCGTGGGGTCGAGCTTGGCCGCGTCCAGGGCCTGGGTGACGGCCGCCAGGCCCATACGGGCCACGGGATCGAGGTGTGCGGCGCCGGGCTGTCGGGGGTGCGGCCCGTCCGTGTCGTCGACGCGGCAGCTCAGGGAGACCGGCAGGTCCCGCAGTTCCGGGTCGGGCCTGGCGGTCGCACGCCCGGATCGGACCGCGGCCCAGGTGCTGTCCGTGTCGTGCCCTGCCGCGGTCACCAGGCCCAGGCCGGTCACCGCGGCGGTGGCGTCCCGCGTCATCCGGCGCGGCGCTCGTCGACGCGTCGCTCGTCGACACGGCGTGCGTCGACACGGCGTGCGTCGACACGGCGTGCGTCGACGCGGGCGGAGAATTCGGCGAAGGTGAGCTTCCGAAGCTCGTCCTCGGTGGCGTCGACACGCAGTTCGTCCTTGAGCGTGATGGCCATCTCCACGACCATCAGCGAGTCGACGAGCAGATCGGTCATATGCGCGTCGGGGCGCACGGCGGCCGGGTCGACGCCGAACCTGTCGATGAGCAGACCGGTGATCAGATCCGCGGTCGCGGGGGACGCAGAGGTACTCATGGCGGGCCTTTCCTGAACGGCACCCGGAATTCGGGCGCTAGGAAGAGAGACCACCTCAATGGCACCTTTAGTCTTGCGGTGGCCCATTTTCAACTGAAAGTGGGACCTTGTGACCGAAACGAATACGGGACCGCGAACCGAAGCCTCGACCGGCCTGCTGGCCGACGTCGGCATCGATCTGCTGGACAGCGTGCTGGGGTGGCTCGCCGACGACTACCTCCGCGTCGAGGTGTCGGGCCTGGAGAACATTCCGCGCTCGGGACCCGCGCTCGTCGTCGCCAACCACTCGGGCGCCTGGGGCCTCGACGCGTTCGTCCTGCACAAGCTCCTCCACCGGGAGCTGCGCAGACCCGTGCACGTCTACGCCTCCCCCGTGGTCTTCCGGCTGCCGGCCGTGGCCGCGTACGCCCGCCGGTACTCGGTCTTCACCGACGATCCGACGCTCGGCCGGGACCGGTTGACGGCGGGGCACCTCGTCGCGGTGTTCCCCGAAGGCCTCGACGGGGTCGGCAAGCGCTTCTCGCAGCGCTACCGGCTGCGTCCCTTCAGCCCCGGCTTCGCGGTGACCGCGGTGCGGACCGGAGTCCCGGTGGTGCCCGTGTCGATCGTGGGCGCCGAGGAGACATTGCCGAAGCTCGGTGAGATCCGCACGTTGGCCCGTCGGTTCGGCCTGCCCAGCTTTCCGGTGACCACGCCGCTGCCGCTGCCCTTCAAGTGGCGGATCGGCATCGGCGAACCGATCCCTGCGCCCGCCCGCGCCGCGTCCTTCGCCGACCGTGCGGCAGCCGCGCGGCAGCTGTGCGACGAGGTGTGGTTCACGGTCCAGGGGATGGTCGACCGGGACCGGCGCCGCAGGCCGACGTCGTTCTGGTAGCCGACGTCGTTCTGGTAGTCGTCAGTTCGCCAGCCATTCGGCGGCTCGGCGGGCGTCGGCCGCCGACCGGGTGCAGCGTTCGGCGTGGGCGAGGAGCGTCATCCGGCACTGTTCACCGAACGCGTCGTGGTTCCAGCCGGACTGCTGTGCGCAGTCGGTGAGTTTCCTGGCGTGCTCCTCCAGACTGCAGGCGCCTGCCTCGGCGGACGCGGCGTAGTGGGCGGGGCTCTGTCCGCCCGCGGTGGCCACGTATCCGTCGGCCACAGGGCGGGCAGGCATGTCGGCTGCCTCATGTGCGCCGTCCGCGAGGGCGAGGCGGAGGGAGGCGGCGGGCAGGTCGGCCGGCGGCGCGTCGGGGGTGAGGTGGGGAGAGAGGACGACTGGTTCGGCGTGCCGGGTGAGGGCGCGGACGAGTTCGGTGGCCGTGAGGACGGCGAGTTCGGCGGCGGCGCACGGTCCCGGAGCCGCGCACAGGGAGGCCGACGGGTCGTGACTGCCGTGCCCCTGCGCCTCGTCCAGATCGCGCAGCCAGGCGGTCGCACAGAGGATCTCGGCGCCTGCGTCGACCTCCAGGCCGCGCCAGGTGAAGGGGGCACGGACCTCGTGCAGGCTGGCGGCCAGCGGCGGATAGCGGCGCAGGGCCTCGCCCACGGCCCGCTCCGTGCGGTCGGTGGCGGGCATCAGCGGCTGCACCGTGAGCAGCGCGAGGGCCTGCGGCACGGTGTCGGCGAGGGCCCGGGTGAGAGTCTCCAGCGCGTGCTCGACCACGGTGTCCCTGGTGTCCTCGGCGACATCCTCGCGGACCGACCCGGCGAGTCCGCCGGGGTGCACCGCATGGACGTACACGTCGAGACGCCGCCGCAGCGCGGCCGCACGGGCGGCGTACTCGGTGCTGTCCTCCGCCTGGGCCACGGCTTCGAGGATGGCGCTGATCAGGCTGTCGTCGGCTGCGGCGTCCCCGAGGACGATCCCCCGCGCGAGGCGCGCCGTGAGCGCGCACCAGTCGTCCCGGGCGACGCTGCCGTCCCTGCGGCGGGCCGCGCGGATCTCGGTGGCCTCCCGAGCGACGGCCTCCCGGACCTGAGCACGCATCGTGCCCAGCGCGACGGGCAGCGCCGCATGCGGCGTGACCCGCAGGCGGCGCCCCTCAGCGGTGAGCGCGGTGACGGTGCCCCGGGCCCCGGCTTCTTCGGCCCGGTCGATCAGACCCGTGGCGTCGTCAGCGTGCAACGGCATCAGGAAGGTGCCGAACGCGGTGCGCAGCCGGGTCGGCCGCCCGCCCGTCGTACGCCGCAACTGAGCCAGGACCTGCCGGGTCAGGTGCTGCCGCGTGAACGGCTTGAGCCCGAGGGCGCGTGCCGGGGCATCGATCCAGGACACGCGCTGGGCCGCAAGCGCGGCGCTGATCAGGGCGCTCTCCAGGGGCCATGCCTGCTGCGGGCGGCGGGAAGCGGTCGTGGTGTCACTGGCGTTCATCGCCGGTCTCCCTCTGGGGTCTGCTGGCCCGCGGCGTCACTTGTCGCGCGTCAGGTAGGGCTGGTTGCCGACGATCTCGCCGTCGTAGCGGGTGATGAGCTCGTTGACGCGGTCGCGGTACGACACCTCGCCTCTGCGCAGGGTGTCGGCGTACGCCTGCGGGGCGTGCGAGAGCGGATAGTCGTACGTCTCGTCCAGCCAGGTGCACTCGATCCAGCTGGCCGGTGTGTCGTTCGCGGAGGCCGGTCCGCGCCCGTCGAGGCCGGGGATCACGTCGTGTTCGTTGACGAGGCTGACCACCTGCGTGGTGGGGTCGACGGGCCGTTTGGCATCGATGGGTGAACCGACGGCGACCACATGGGTGAGCCGGTACGTGGACACGAAGTCGAGGTCACAGGCCAGGTTCATGGCGGTGATGCCGCCCAGGCTGTGCCCGATGAGCATCACCTCGGCGCCCTCGG
Organism: Streptomyces sp. NPDC046465; assembly: GCF_040646035.1. Taxonomy (NCBI): domain Bacteria; kingdom Bacillati; phylum Actinomycetota; class Actinomycetes; order Kitasatosporales; family Streptomycetaceae; genus Streptomyces; species Streptomyces sp. NPDC046465. The sequence continues at coordinate 216,468 of NZ_JBEYZK010000005.1, read as the reverse complement.
GCACGCCCGCGCGCACCAGCACCTGCCGCGCGGAGCGGCTGTACGTGGTGTCGGTGCGCAGCAGCGCGTCGAACGCCCCGACGAGATCTTGCGGAGTTCCGTTGTTCAGCCGTCCGAAACCGGTCCCGGGAAGCAGCAGGACGTATCGCGTGGCGCCGTCCGTGCAGTCGATCCTCCGCAGCAGGGCGAGTCCGTGGTTGCCGAGGGCGGCGATGTCGTCGATGTAGCGGACGATGTCGTTGCCGGACCGGGCCAGGACGCGGGCCAGCATCGCGTCGGCGTCGCAGCGCTCGGCCCGGCCGGGACCCGGGTTGAATTGCCTGATCAGGGCGGAGGGCAGGCCGAACAGCGGTTCTGTGGTAGGTACTCCACCGGCCAGGGTGACCCAGGCGAAGCTGTCGTTGGTCGGGTTCTCGTCGAGCAGCCCGGTCAGCGCGAGCAGCTCCATGACCACGGGGCTGATGGTGGTCAGGGTGCGGGTGACGCCGAGAAGTTTCACCAACTCCCTTGCGGCACGCAGCGCTTCGATCCTACGGCCCGCGACGACGGCGTTGGTGAGTCGCTTGGCGAGCGGCGCCGCGAGGCTCGGGTGTGCACGGGCGGCGGCCTCGATGCGCATCGCGAAGGCGTCCACGGCCATGGCGACGCAAGCGGGTCGCCGGCGCGCCACGACTCCCAAGGACCGCACCGTCTCGCCGACCGGGCCGCCGTTGGCGGCGAGCCCGAGCCCCGCGGGGTTCGACATCGCGCGGGCCGCGGACAGCGCGGTGCCGAGAGCCCACGCGGGGCGCCGCACCGCTTGCAGACCGACCCGCCAGCTCGCGCCCGCCAAGCTGAGCTCGGCGCCGGTCCTGCGAGCGGCGAGCGCGGCGTCCGCGAGCAGAATCGAGGCCGAGATCAACAGCTCGGGATCGGTCTGTTCCAGCTGTTCGTGCGGTACGGCGTGTTGCTTCCGTACGGAGTGCTCCTGACGTACGGGTTGCTCCTGACGTACAGGTTGCTCTTCCCGTACGGGCGTCGTCTCGTCGGCGGCGTCGGCTGCCCGGGCTGTCATCCCCGCACCTCTTCCCTGAAGGTCACTCCCAGCAGTAGACCTTTCCCCATGCCGGTCGGCAGGGCCGCTGCCGCCGCTCAGGTGAATCACCGAGCGTGCGCGCGTGCCGGGGTCGACGGCCAGGGACACCCCGTACCAGCATTCCGGTGTGATCATCGGGAGAGTGGGCGCGAGATCGGCGCGGACGCGATGGCTGCTGGTCGGCCTTCTCCTGACCGGGGGCTGCTGGTGGGCCGCCGGGCCCTCCGCCGCCGACGGCCCCACGGCCGACGGACTCGCCCTGGAAGTCACGGTCAACACCCGCCCCGGCCTCGGCGCCCTCACCCCCGGCATCCGTACGGGCGCCGCGGTCGTGAAGTCGTACCGCCTGGTCAACCGCGGCGGCGCCGACCTGTACGACGTGCGGGTACGGGACCCCGCCCTGCCCGGCGCCGCGATCCGCTGCCCCGGCGGTCTCGACCGCGTGCCGATGCTGACGGGGCTGCGCTCGGCGCTCTGCACGGCCACCGCGCCCGCACGCCCCGGAGCCTGGGTCGGTGACGTACGCGCGGTCGGACAGCAGCCCTACCTGCGCGCGACGGTGCAAGCGACCGCGCGCTCCGGATACGCCGGGGTCGGCGCGGCCCTGGGCCTGGCGGAGACGGCGCGTGTCACGGGACCTGACCGGGCGGAGGTCCGCTACGACGTGGCCAACCATGGCAATAAGCCCGTCCACGGCGTACGTGTCACGGATCCGGCGCTGGGCGCGGAGCGGATCGGCTGTGCGGGGTCCGCGCAGCCGGTCGTCGCCCACCTCGCCCCCGGTGCGCGGGCCACGTGTGTCGCCGTGGTGCGGCGCGCTCCCGGTACGTACGAGAGCCGCGGGCAGGCCGACGGCAGCGACCTGCTCCGCACGCTCGATGCCCGCGGCGGACCCGTGGCGCCCCCTCTGTTGACGGCACGTTCCTCGGCACGGTTCACGCTCCGCGCGCCGCCGCCCGTCGCGCGCGTGCCGCGGCCTCCCCCGCGGGCGGCCGTGGCACCGCGGCGCCCGCCCGCCGTGCCGCCCCCGGAGCGACCGCGCGTCGCGCCACCCCCGCCCGGGCCTCCCCTCATCGCGCTCTTCCCCCTGCCACCGCCTCCCCCGGGCATCGCGGCACCGGTGCCCGGCCCCCTGGGCCCCGCCCCGCCGCCAGGTGGCGGTCTGGGGGTGGTGGTCCCGCCTGGGGTGGCCGCGCTGGGTGCCGTACCGCCTGGGGCCGTACCCCCACCTGGGGCCGTACCACCAGGGGCCGTACCACCAGGGGCGGTTCCGCCGGGCGCCGTGCCGCCGGGGGGCCTGCCACCGGGCGCGGCCCGCAAACAGGTGCAGCCGCCGAAGACGAACGAGTCACGTACCGAACGACGAAACGAACGACGAGAAGAACGGCGTGACGAACGACGTACCGAACCACGGCGCTCCCTGACCAGCCGCTTCGTCCGCAGGGACCACACCCCCACCGGTCTCGGCATGCTGACCGCGCTGTTCCTCATCCTGCTCCCCGCAGCCATCGCGGCCGCCGTGTTCGGCTCCCGCAGACTCTGACCGTGCCACAACGAATCGGGACCGCCGATGATCGAGAGTTTCGCCATCGTCCTGGGCGTCGCCCTGCTCGCCGCGGCGGCCGTCCTCCTCAAACACAAGTTCTGGCCGCCGAAACCGGACGACGAACCACGCGAGGACGTCGCCGAGTACATCTCGATGATGGTCAGCGTCCTGTACGCCCTCGTCCTGGGCCTCGCCCTGGTGTCGGTGTGGGACGCCCACTCCGGCGCCGAGGACCACGCCGCCACCGAGGCCAGTGCCGCGCACCAGATCCATCTGCTCGCGGCGGGTCTGCCCGCCGGTCAGGCCGCCCGGATGCGCGGCGACATCGAGTCGTACATCCGGCACGTCACCGACACGGAGTGGCCCGCCATGGCCGAGCGCGCCCCGCTCGGCACGACGGGCTGGCAGCTGCTCGACAAGGTGCGCGCGGCGGGGCAGGTTCCGGCCGATGCCACACCGGCCCAACAGGCGACGGGCCAGGAGACGCTGGCGCAGCTGAGCATCCTGGACGAGGCACGCCGCGGACGCGAGGCCGATTCCGGAGAACAGCTTTCCCCGGTGATCTGGTTCGGTCTGATCGTCGGCGGCGTCCTCACCATCGCCTTCATGTTCATGTTCGGCGTGCAGCGCAGCTTCACCCACGTGGTGATGGTGATGGGCCTGTCCGGCCTGATCGCCTTCACCGTCCTCCTCATCTACCAGCTGGACAGCCCCTTCAACGGCTTGTTCGCCGTGGACGCGACCCCGTTCACGCGCTACTTCTGACCGGCCTTCGACTCCGCCTCCAACGCCGCCATCGCGGCGTTGTGGCCGGGGATGCCGCTGACACCACCGCCGCGCACCGCGCCCGCGCCGCACAGCAGGACGTTGGCGTGCCGGGTCTCCACACCCCAGCGTCCGGTGCCCTCCCGGGCATGGGGGAAGGCGAGATCGCGGTGGAAGATGTTGCCGCCGGGCAGACGCAGGTCACGCTCCAGGTCGAGCGGGGTCTTCGCCTCGATGCAGGGGCGGCCTTCGGCGTCGAGGGCCAGACAGTCGGCGATCGGCTCCGCGAGGTGCGCGTCGAGCTGGGCGAGGGTGGCCTTCAGGAGTTCGGCGCGCGCGGAGTCGTTGTCCCGGGCGAACAGCCGGGCGGGCGTGTGCAGCCCGAAGAGGGTGAGGGTCTGATGGCCGCTCTCGACGAGGTCGGGCGCGAGGATCGTCGAGTCGGTGAGCGAGTGGCAGTAGATCTCGGAGGGCGGCGCGGCGGGCAGCACTCCGGCGGCGGCCTGCGAGTACGCGACCGCGAGCGCCTCGTATCCCTCGGCGATGTGGAAGGTCCCCGCGAAGGCCTCGTGCGGGTCGACGGACGCGTCGCGCAGCCGCGGCAGCCGCTTGAGCAGCATGTTGACCTTGAGCTGGGCGCCTTCGGCGGGCTGCGGGGGCTCGTCGCCGAGGAGCGCGGCGAGGGCCTGCGGTGATGCGTTGACCAGCACGTGCCGGGCGTCGGCGGTCCGTTCCCCCTCGTCCGTCACGTACGTGACCTCGGCGTGCTCGCCGTCGGTGGCGATCCGCGTCACTTCGCACCCGGTGCGCAACTGCGCCCCCGACATCCGCGCCGAGTCGGCGATGGCGGCGGTGAGGGCGCCCATGCCGCCGACGGGCACGTTCCAGTCACCGGTGCCGCCGCCGATGACGTGGTACAGGAAGCAGCGGTTCTGGCGCAGGGACGGGTCGTGGGCGTCGGCGAACGTGCCGATGAGGGCATCGGTGAGGACGACGCCGCGCACCAGGTCGTCGTCGAAGCGCTCCTCCACCGCCGCGCCGATCGGCTCCTCGAAGAGGGTGCGCCAGGCGGTGTCGTCGTCGACGCGGGCGCGCAGCTCCGCGCGGCTGGGCAGGGGCTCGGTGAGGGTGGGGAAGACGCGGCGGGCGACCTCGCCCGTCATGGCGTAGAAGTCGCGCCACGCCTCGTACTCGCGGTGCCCGCCGGTGAGCCGCGCGAACGCCTGCCGGGTGCGGGCCTCGCCGCCGCCGACGAGCAGTCCGGTGGGCCGGCCGCCCCGCTCGGTCGGGGTGTACGAGGACACGGTGCGGGTGCGCACCCGGAAGGCCAGGTCGAGGTCCCGGACGATCTTCTTGGGGAGGAGGCTGACCAGGTACGAGTAGCGGGAAAGGCGCGCGTCGACCCCGTCGAAGGGCCTGCTGGAGACGGCGGCGCCGCCGGTCGCGTCGAGCCGCTCCAGCAGCAGCACGGAGCGCCCGGCGCGGGCGAGATAGGCGGCGGCGACCAGGCCGTTGTGGCCGCCGCCGACGATGACGGCGTCGTACGCATCACGATCAGGCATGGCTCTTCCTAGCACGGAGGGCCGGGAGTTGGGGGGCTGTGTGCCGGGTCAGGCGTGGCGGTCGCGCCAGGCCGGGACGGCTCCGCAGACCGCTCAATGCCCCCCGGTGGCCCACTGCTGACGGAGCGCCGCCACCCGGCGGTAGAGCTCGACGGCTTCCGTGCCGCGGCCCAGTTGTTCCAGGCAGTGCGCCTCGTCGTTGCGGCTGGCGAGGGCGTCGGGGTGGTCGGCGCCGAGCACCTGCTCGCGGGCCGCGGCGACCCTGCGGTACTCGGTGAGCGCGTCGGCCCAGCGTCCGAGCCAGCCGAGGCCGACGGCGACCTCGCGGCGGCTCACCAGGGTGTCGGGGTGGTCGGGGCCGAGGACCCGCTCGCGGATGGCGCACACGTCGCGGGCCTCCGCGAGCGCCTCCTCCCAGCGGCTCTGGCGTCCCAGGTTCACGCCGAGCCCGTGCCGGGCCCGCAGCGTCTCGGGGTCGGCGGGTCCGTTGACGCGGGTGCGGTCGTCGATCAGGTCGCGGTACAGCTCAAGGGCCTCACCGCTGCGGCCGAGCCTGCCGAGGCTGATGCCGACCTCGTAGCGGGCGGCGAGCGTGTCGGGGTGATCGGCGCCGAGGGCGTGCTCCCGCGCGTCGGCGACTTCGCGGTAGGTCTGCAAGGCCTCGGGCCAGCGCCCCAACTGCCCCAGCGCGTACGCCACTTCGTACCGCGTGACGAGCGTGTCCGGATGGGCCGGGCCGAGCACCCGGGCCCGCGCCGCGGCCACCGCCTCGGCCAGCCGGTAGGAGTCCTCCAGGCGCCCGAGGCGGCTCAGGTTGTACGCGAGGTTGTGGCGGCAGCGCAGCGTGTCCGGGTGGTCGGGGCCCGCCGTGCGCTCGCGGGCGGCGAGCACCGCGGTGTACGTCTGGTGCGCCTCGAAGTGCCGGCCGAGCTGGCCCAGTACGTACGCCATCTCCTGGCGGGCGGCGAGCGTCTCCGGGTGTTCGGCGCCGAGCATGCGCTCCCTGCCCTGGGCGACGCGGCCGTACTCGCGCAGGGCGTCGGCGGCCCGGCCGGTGCGGGAGAGCGTGAAGCCGACCTCGTACCGGCTGGCGAGCGTGTCCGGGTGGTCGGGACCGAGGGCGTGCTCGCGCTCGGCGGCGACGGCGCGGTGCACCTCGCCCGCCTCGGCCCAGCGGCCCAGGCGCCCCAGGCTGAGCCCCGCGTTGTGGCGGCTGGTGAGGGCGGCGACCACTTCCGGCTCCGGCTCGGGCCGTTCGGGGCCGCGGAGGGCCGCCGAGCGGCGTGCGTCGACGCGCGGGATCCACTCGCCGGTCAGCCCGGCGGCCGCGTCGGGCGGGGTGGTGCGCAGGACGGACGCGCCGCTCGCCTTGTGACCGGTGGTCATGCCGCGGGTCCAGGAAGGCAGCCGGGGCTCGTGGGACGGCAGGTGTTCGGGGTCCCGGCCGGGGGGCGTGGTGGCGGTGGTCGGGGCGTACGGGAGGGAGGCGCGGCCCGCGGCGATGCGGCGGCCCAGCTCCCGCGCGTCGTGCGGTCGGCCGCCGGGCTCCTTGGCGAGCAGGTCGAGGACGATCCGGTCGAAGTACTCGGGCAGTTCGTCGCGGTGCGCGCGGAGCGGTTCGGGCGCGGTGTCGCGGTGCCCGACCAGGACGGCCCAGGCGTCCTCCATGTCGAAGGGCGGGGCGCCGGTGGCGATCTCGTAGAGCACGCAGCCGAAGGAGTAGAGGTCGCTGCGCTGGTCGACCGGCTCGCCGCTGATCTGCTCGGGCGACATGTAGTGCGGCGTGCCCATCGCGATGCCCGTACCGGTCAGGCGCGACGTGAAGCCGATGTCGGCGCCGAGGCGGGCGATGCCGAAGTCGCAGATCTTCACCGTGCCGTCGGCGAGCCGCATGATGTTCGCGGGCTTCAGGTCCCGGTGCACGATGCCCTGTTCGTGGGTGTACGCGAGGGCGGCGGCGACCTGGTCGGCGATCTCCACGACCTCGGCGACCGGCAGGGGGTGCTGCTTGTTGTCCTCCAGGAGCTGGCTGAGGTTGTGGCCTTCGAGGAGCTCCATCACCAGGTACAGCACGCCGTCGTACTCGCCGAAGTCGTGGACGACGGTGACGCCGCGGTGCTGGAGCGCCGCCGCGACGCGCGCCTCCCGCCTGAACCGCTCGCGCAGCACGCGCGTGAAGGACTCCTCGTGCTGGGGCCCCATCGGCTTGAGGCATTTGACGGCGACCTGGCGGCCGAGCGACTCGTCACGCGCCCGCCACACCTCGCCCATGCCGCCGCGGCCGATGAGATCCAGAAGCCGGTATCGGCTCTGGATCAGCCTGGTGTCCGCCATCTCCTGCTGTCGCCCCCGTTGCCTCGCTGCGTCCTCCCCGGCCCGTCCAGTATGGCGTTCCGTCTGTCGAGTTTGTACGGGGCCGGGCGGCTGCCGGGCCCGAGTCTCGCGATGGCGCGCAGGATGTGTTTGGGCGGAAGTTGCCAGCGTACGCGTGTGGGGATGCGGCGCAGCACGGTGCCCGTGAGGGCGAGGCGGCGGGCGACGGTCGTGGGCGGTGGGGCGGGCCTTCCGTACAGCTCGTGGGCGTACGGCGGCAGGGAGGCGTACGCCAGATTCGCCACGCGCCGCCACAGCAGGGCGCGCGCCGGAACGAGCAGCGGGTGCGTGGGCGGGCGCTGCAGGAAGTCGTCGACGGCGCGGGCGTCGGCCCCGGCGGCGAGCTCGGGGCGTACCTTCTCGAAGTACGCGGCGAGGTCGGCCGTCGACGCGGGTACGTCGGCGGGGTCGAGCCCCACGAGACGGGCGCTCTGCCGGTGCTCGTCGACATACCGGTCGGCCAGCTCGTCGTCGAGCGGAAACCCTGAACGCCGTACGACGTGCAAGTAGGAGTCGATCTCCGCACAGTGCACCCAGAGCAGCAGCCCGGGCTCGTCGACGCCGTAGCGCTCCCCCGTCATCGGGTCGGTGGCCTTGAGCATCCGGTGGATCTTCCGCACCCGGGCCCCCGCCTTCTCGGCCACCTCGGCCGTCCCGTAGGTGGTGGTGCCCACGAAGCCCGCTGTCCGCATGAGGCGCCCCCAGGCGTCCTTGCGGAAGTCGGAGTTCTCCATGACGCCGCGGACGGCGCGCGGGTGCAGGGCCTGAAGGTAGAGGGCACGGATCCCGGCGACCCACATCATGGGATCGGAGTGGGCCTGCCAGGTGACCGAGCCCGGCCCGAAGAGTCCCGGGTCGGGGTCGGACGCGGGTATGTCGTCGGGCATGGCGCGTTCATCTCCTCACGGGTCAACTACCGAGGTCGACAGGGCTTGTTCGCCCTCTGCAGGTTACGTCCATGCGGGATGAGGGGCTGTGCCGCATGCCCGGTCGAGCTTGCCCGATCTGGCCCTGCTGATCACGATGGCACTGGTCGGCGACCACTGGGCAGTGGCCCGAAAACCGGAACGACCGCGCCCACCGGGAGAAGGACGGCTCAGTTGCCAGTGGTGCCGTTACTGTTCAGCGCGGTGGTGAACGCCTCGATCGTGCGGCGGCGTGCGGTGAGGAAGGCGAGCCAGGATCCGTCCGCGTAGTGGACCCGGAAACGAGCCATGAGCTGAAGGCGGGGGCGCCGCTCCACCTGGGCGGCCCAGGTGCGGGGGATCTCCCAGACAGGGGTGCCGTCCAGGTGTCGTACGAGGCCGATCCGCTGGTCCGTCACCCGCATCAGCAGCGCGCCGGACGTGGACGGCATGGCCGCCGCGATGCTCTGCGCACCGCCTGACTGGGCGCCGTACCGGTGCATCAGGTGGTCGCCGAGCTTCCCACCGATCATCCCGTGCTTGACCTTGATTCCTTCAGCGCTCTTCACCGGGACGACGATTCCGAAGGAGAGGAGCTGCTCGCCCGGTGCCAACTGGCTCAAAGCAGATTGCTGTTGGACGGACTGGACTTCCGGCATGACGATGCTTCCCCGTGATCTTCTCGACTACGACGGGGATCGTATCGGCCGGAGCCGCCACGGTGGACGGCGCCCCCAGCGGTGGACCACGTAGCGAGAGGTCCGCCTGCCGCATGAGGTCGGCTTCACCGGCCGCGGGTGTTGCGCGACCGCGGGGACCTGCTTGTGCGGGAGCTACCGCACGCGTGACAGGCTGCTGGTGACGCCCGATCCAGCCAGGTACACGTCCAGGTGCACGTGATGGCCTGGCAGGAAGGCAGCGTTGACGTTGATGTGGACGATGATCGTAGCGTGAGCAGCGTCAGCGGGACCTGCAGCGAGGTGCCCGGCGACAGCCGGCGCCGGAGGAGGGGATGGCGAGTGCACCGTGCTCGTGAGAAGGACACGGACCGTGGTGTCTTCCGGCGCCACATCGGACCACCCCATGACTTCAGCGGCGACCTGATCTGCTGGAAGTGCACGGCCCCCATGGAACCGGTGCGCGCCCGCACACACATGGGGGCGCCGGTGCAGGCGCGGTACCGGCTCCTTGACCGTGCCCACGACGAGGCATGCCCGCTCAACCCGGACACCGTCACCGACCGCATCGCCGCCGGGTCTCACGGTCTCGCCGACGTGGACGCGAATGGCGTGCTACGACTCACCCTGCCCCGCCGCCTGGACGAAGTGCGCCAGAGGGGCACCACGGGCAAGCCGTCCCTGCCGCCCGCGGTCGGCACCGCAGCGATGATCGCTCAGTTCCTCCAACTCCACGACTACGAGCCGGAGATCTCCTCGCGGTTCCGCGTCCGGCCGTACGACGGCCGCCTCATCCCGTGGACGGACTTCTGCTACGGCCCGCAGCACGACTCCTACGGCCGGCTCTTCTCACGCCTTCGGGCAACGCCCGTACTCACGCACCCAGTAGCCGTGATGGGCACGGTCGAGCGCGTCAGCAGCGACAGCAACTACAGCCCCTTCGTCCTGCTCGCCGTCGATGTTCCCTCCCGGGCCGGGCGGTTCCACGTCACGATCCGCTCCGGCTTCGCGAGCCTGATGGAGCCGCTGACTGTCGGAACCCAGGTACTGGCGGTCGGCGGGTGGGAGATCTTCGCCGGTGGCTTCACGCCCTCGCTGCGGCTGTGGACCGACGCCCACTGGCAGCTGGCCTTCTGGCGGGAGAACGAGGACGGCGCCTCCGGCCCGCCGCGCTGCTCCGACCCGGTGCCGGCTGAGCAGCAGACCTCGGAGCGCTGGCGGAAGCCGGACACGGGCACCAACCGCACCGCGCATCCCCCAGCACCGTCCAGGCAAGCCACCCCGCCCCACCAGCCACCAGCGGCCCCCGAACCCGCCCCGGCTCCCGCACGCCCCGACTCGCCGCAACAGGTCGGCGACGCGCCCCCAGCGGGGCCGGACGTAGTCGAGGAACGGCACGCCGCGGCGTCCGCCCCTGAGGCCATGGACGAAAACAGGGCATTGAGGCGCCACAATTTCGTGCCGCGTTTCCTGCGTCGGCAGCGGAACTCGTAACGCCATGGCGGCTGGCAGCGACTGCTTGTTCGGACAGCGGTGGCCGAAACCCGCAATTCGTCCCTGTGGCCGCGAACGCACATCGGCCGGTACCTCGATGTCTCCGAAGCAGCCCGCCAGCTGCAGAAGACGTATCCCAAAAGGGCCATTACCCCCTCACCGCCTGTGTGCCCTACCCGGACTCCAAGGAAGCGGTCTCGTCGTCTGGTTGAAGCAGGTGACCGAAGTCAGCTCAGAATCGCGGCGGTGCGGCCCGGCGCTCACCGCGAGTCGCACTGGGCGCGGTGGGGCTCAGCCGTCCCTCAGCCGGAGCGACGTGCGGCCGGACGACGGGTCGTGGTCCACGATCACGTATCGGCCGAGGGCCGCGAGGGCCACCAGGCAGCCGCTCATCTCCAGGCCCTCCTCCACGATCGTTCCCAGCATCAGCACCGTGCTGTGGTCGTTCTCCAGGGCCCAGCCGTTGAACGCCTCCGTCAGCAGCGCGCCGCCCAGGTATACCGCCAGTGCGCCAAGGAGCCCGGACCGCAGGTCGCCTGGGAGTTTGCGGGCCCAGAGGACGGCGCACACCGTGCCCACCGCCGCGAGGAGCGCGCCGGGCAGGACCCAGGCGTGCGTGGGCAGCGCTCCCCCGGCCCAGTTCTTCCACGAGCGGCCGACCTCGCCCAGGCGCTCGTGCAAGGAGACCGTCTCGTCGATGCTGAGCAGTGCGGTCGCCGCGGCGAGGCCCAGCCAGGACAGCCGCCCGGGGCGCGTGCCGCGTCCGCTGAGCAGCGCGGCGGTCAGCGCCATGCCCGTCACGGCAAGCAGCAGCGTGCTGTTCCACCAGGTGGCCAGGTTGGCCTCGAGGTCGACGTTCACCAGCCTGCGGATGGACGGGATGGAGTCGTACGCGTTGTACGCGCGCGTGGCGAGGTCGGCGACGAGCAAGAAGGCGGTGGCGCCTGCGGCGCACCATAAGACGCGGCGGACCGGCGGTCTCGCGAGCTCACTCGCGACGCGGTCGCGCGTTTCGTAGTCCCGTGTTTCGTAATCGGTCATACGCACGAAGGCTAGTGACAGGAGGGGGGCATAAAACGACCGGGGTGCCTGTATGACCTACCGTCAGGCTGGCGCTAGCGGCGGACTCTTGGCATTCCCAGGCCGATCCACGAGATGATCTCGCGCTGGATCTCGTTGTTCCCGCCGCCGAACGTGAAGATCACGGCCGAGCGGTAGCCGCGCTCCAGATCGCCGTGCAGGACCGCGCCCGCCGAGCCCTCCTTCAGGGCGCCTGCCGCGCCGACCACCTCCATGAGCCAGGCATAGGCGTCACGGCGGGCCTCGGAGCCGTAGACCTTGACGGCGGAGGCGTCCTGCGGGGTGAGGGTGCCTTCGTGGACGGCGTTCACCATCTGCCAGTTGAGGAGCTTCATCGCGTCGAGCTTCGCGTGGGTCGTCGCCAGGCGTCGGCGGACCCAGCCGAGGTCGATGACGCGGCGGCCGTCGGCGAGCTTGGTGTCCATGGCCCAGCGCTGCACGTCGTGGAAGGCGCGGATCGCCATGGTGCCGTGCGCGGCGAGCGTGACGCGCTCGTGGTTGAGCTGGTTGGTGATCAGGCGCCAGCCCTTGTTCTCCTCGCCGACGCGCCGGGAGACGGGGACGCGGACGTTCTCGTAGTAGCTGGCGGTGGTGTCGTGCGAGGCGAGGGTGTTGATGACGGTGCAGGAGTAGCCGGGGTCGCTCGTCGGGACCAGGAGCATCGTGATGCCCTTGTGCGGCGGGACGCCCTCCTCGGGGGCGGCGGTGCGGACCGCGAGCCAGACCCAGTCCGCGGTGTCGCCGTTGGTGGTCCAGATCTTCTGGCCGTTGACCGTGTAGTGACCGGTCTCCGCGTCGCCTTCCCTGACGGCCTTGGTCTTGAGGGAGGCGAGGTCCGTGCCCGCGTCGGGCTCGCTGTACCCGATGGCGAAGTCGAGTTCGCCGGAGAGGATCCGGGGCAGGAAGTAGGCCTTCTGCTCGTCCGTGCCGAACTGCATGATCGTCGGGCCGACGGTGTTGAGGGCCATCAGCGGCAACGGAACGCCCGCCTGCGCCGCCTCGTCGAAGAAGATGAACTGCTCCATGGGTGTGAGCCCACGCCCGCCGTACTCCTCGGGCCAGCCGACCCCCAGCCACCCGTCCGCCCCGAGCCGCCGGACAGTCTCCCGGTAGAACCGCTTCTGAGCGGCAGGCTCGCCATACCGCGTGTAGGAGTTGTCCGGCACCAGCTCGGCGAAGTACGCACGCAGCTCGGTGCGCAACTGCTGTTGCTCGGGCGTGTATTCGAGGTGCACGGCCCCTCCAGGCTCTACTGGCCTTACCGACGGCGCACACAGTAGAACCCGTTGCAGAAATAGGGAATGGTGGTGACGCGGGCCTATCGTCGGCGCACGGAGCGGATCAGCAGCAGAGGCAGCAGCGCGCACTGCACCGCCACCGCCACCCAGAAGAGCCCGGCGTGACCGGCGCGCTCGGCCAGGTCGTAGCCCTCGCCGCCCGCGATGCCGCTGACGAAAGCGCCGATCCCCGCCGCCATGCGCTGGCGGCCGAAGACGACGGCGGGTGCGCGGGAGGACCTGGCCAGGGCCTCCAGGTCGTTCTTGAGGAAGAGGACGACCTCGCCGAGACAGATCAGCAGCGCCCCGGCCAGGAGGGCGGCGGGGTGGCCGAGGGCGAGCGCGGCCATGCCGGTGGCCAGCGCGGTGAAGCCGATGCGCAGGGCGCGGAGGTAGGGCAGGCGGGCGATCCACTGCGACAGGAGGGGCTGGGTGACCACGAGGAGCACGGCGTAGAGGGCGAGGACCAGGCCGTAGAAGAACGTCGAGGTCCGGGGGACGACGTAGAGCGCCAAGTAGTGTTGGAAGAACATGAAGACGTACACGCTCAGGACGGTCATCGCGAAGGGCAGGCGACGCGGTCCGGCCGGTGCCTCCTCTTCCTGCTCCCGCCCGGGGCCGGGCGACTCTTCATCCGCAGGTTCCGCCAGGAGTCGTCGCGCGTGGTCTTCCACGGGCAGCAGCGCGTGTCCCACCGTGATCGCCGCGAACAGCACGGCGACCGCGGTGAACAGGCCCGTCGAGGCGGTCAGCACGAAGGGGGCGGCGGCGAGGGGGCCCAGCGCGATGCCCGCGTTGAGGGCCGAGCTGCTCGCGGACAGCAGCATCGGGTGCCGCTCCGGCGTCGCGCCGTGGACCAAGTACCCCTTGTTCGCGGGCAGATAGAGCGCGGCTCCGCTGGATACGAGGAACAGCGCGGTGACGGCCACGCCCGGCCGGTTCAGCCCCGGTACGAAGGCGACGAAGCCCGCCGTGCGGATCAGGAGGGCGAGCAGCATGGTGCGCTGCAGCCCGATCCGCTCGGCGAGCGCCGCCCCGACGACCCCGCCGGAGAACTGCACGAACGAGGCGACGGCCAGCACCACGCCGACCGTGCCGAGCCCCATTCCCAGGCGTTCGTGCAGCAGGACCGACATGAAGGGCAGCACGGCGAAGCTGCCGAGGGGTATCAGAAACGAACCGGCCAGCAGGAAGTACTGCGCGCCGGTGAAGCCGGACTGTTTCCGTGCCGTCGTCATTCCCGGTCGGCGTCGGCCACGACGACCGGCCGTATGCTCCCGGCGGCGCTGAGTGCCCGGTGCAGGGCCAGTTCGGCGGTGGCCGCCTCCGCCAGCACGATGCCGGTGCAACTTCGCTGGTCGCTCAGGTGCTCCACGCGTCGGCCGGGGACCGCGGTGGGATACCACTCGGGCGATCCGGGGAAGTCCGGCAGGCCGTCGAGGCCGGTCCAACCGGTGAGCGTGCCGGGGCGTTCGGGGTACACGAGCACGAAGCCGGTGGCGGGACCGCGGTCCTGGCCGATGTCTGCGACGGCGTCAAGGAGTGCGGGACGACGGCCGAGCGCCGTGTCGACCATGGCCTCGTAGACGTTCGTGCGCAGGGAGCGGCACAGCGCCTCGCCGACGAGCGCGCCGCCGATGCGGCGGTTGATCTCCACCAGTTCCGGGCCGTCCTTGGTGAGGACGAACTCCACGTGTGCGAAGCCGTCGACGTGCCCGGCGGCGGCCAGCACGCGCCCCACCCAGGCCTGGATCAGGTCGAGTTCGGGCGCGGGCAGCGCGACAGGGAAGGCGGCCGCCTCCTCCCGCACGGAGGGCTCGGGCGACATCTGGCGGCTGAGGACGCCGAGCAGCCTTGTCTCGCCCGCCCAGCCGAGGGTCTCCGCGCTGTAGACGGGGCCGGAGAAGAGGCGCTCCGCGAACAGCCGCCCGTTGAAGGCGCGTCGGGACGCCTCCGTGAGGGCGGTGCGGAGTTGTTGTTCGTCGCGTACGAGCCAGACGTTGCGGGAGGAGGTGCCGGAGGAGTCCTTGAGGACGGCGGGGAGGCCGATCTCGCGGAGGACCTCGGCGGCCGCTGACGGGTCGGCGGGTACGACGCGGGCGCCGCTGCCGCTCAGTCCCTGCTCGTGGAGGAGGGCGCGCACCCGGCTCTTGTCGCGCAGTTGCCGGACCGCGCTCGGGTCGGGTCCGGGCAGGCCGAGTTTGACCGCGAGGTCGGCGCCCGGAACGCTCCAGGTGTCGGTCGAGTTGATGAGGCCGCACAGGTCGGGCAGGGCCGCCAGCGCGTCGGCGCAGGCCGCTTCGTCGGTGGTGTCGATATCGACGATGTCCAGTGCGCCGGGAGGCAGTTGGGCGAGCTCGTGCCGGTAGACGTCGCGGTCCCCGGTGAGCAGGCACAGCCGGTGTCCGGCGTCGGTGGCCGCCTCGATCAGGCGCCCCAGGCCGAAGGTGAGTGCTTCCAGAGCGGCGATGGTCACGGTGCCTGATCCTCCTGGGCCGGTGTTTCGAACGGGGGCGGTGCTGTGAACGCGGGCGCGGCTTGCGCGGGTACGGCGGGTACGGCGGGTCTGCGTACGTCGTGTGCAGCGGCGCCTACGTCGTACTGCCGTCGCCCCCACTCCATCGTCGACCAGGGCGGGGCCAGCTCGGCGAGACCGGTGATCTGATGGGGTTTCAGGGTGTGGGGGTCGAGGGCCTCTTGGTGGCGGGAGAAGACCCGCTCGGTGTAGCGGTGCCCGGTGTCGGCGCCGATCACCAGGTGCGTGCGGTCGGGGTGGCGGGCGGCCTCCCAGCCCGCGACGAGGTGGGCCGCGCCGGTGGACAGGCCCGCGAACACGGCGTGTTCACGCAGCAGGCCGACGGCCCCGGCCATGGCGTGCCGGAAGTCGAGCCAGTGGAGGGTGTCGTACAGGTCGTGGCGGACGTTGTCGAACGGGATCGAGCTGCCGATCCCGGCGATGATCGCCTCGGGATCGCTGAACCCCTCGCTGCCGAAAGTGACGCTGCCGAAGGGCTGGACCCCGAGCAGCCGTACATCGCGGCCGGTGCCGCGCAGCGCCTGGACGAGGCCGCCGCTGGAGGAGCCCGTGCCCACGGCGCCCACCACGGTCAGCGGGACGCCGGGCAGCGCGCGGTCGACGAGGGCGGCGAACTCGCGGTAGCCGGTGTAGTGGACGGCGTCGTGGTACTGGCGCATCCAGTGCATGCCGGGCCGCTCCGCAAGGAGGGCGCGGACCCGGCGGACCCTGCCCTCCTGGTCGAGCCGCAGGTCCTTCGAGGGCGGCATCTGGTCCACGGTGGCGCCGAGGACCTCCAGTTGGGCGCGCATCGTGGCGTCGACGGTGGTGGAGGCGACGATGTGGCAGTGCAGGCCGTAGCGGTGGCAGGCCATGGCCAGGGCGAGTGCGTAGATGCCGCTCGAACTGTCGACGAGGGTCTGGCCCGGTTTCACGGTGCCGCGTTCCAGCAGCGTGCGGACCGCGCCGAGGGCCGCGTAGACCTTCAGGGTCTCGAAGCGGGCGAGTACGACGTTCTCGGAGAGCCGCAGCAGGTCGGGGGCTTTTATGGCGTCGGTGATGTGCTCGTGGACGGGCGGGGCGGGAGAGGTCTCGTCGGCCGAGGCCGGGGCCGGGGCCGCGGCGGCGGCGGTGTGCGCGGGGCGTGTCGGTGTCACGGTCACGGTCGCCGTCACCGCCCGACCGAGCGGAGGTAGCGGCCGAGCTTCTCGGCGCCCGCGACGTTGCGCGGTCCGCTGACGACGTCGCCGTAGGAGAGGACGAGGAAGCGGTTGTTCCGCACTGCCGGGACCGACTTCAGGGCGGGCCGCGACTTGAGGTGGGCGATCTTCTCCGCGGCGGGCTGGTCGGCGTAGTCGACGATCACGATGACGTCGGGCCTCTCCTTGATGACGGGCTCCCAGCCGACCGTGGTCCAGCCCTTGTCGAGGTCTCCGAAGACGTTCTTGCCTCCGGCGGCCGTGATGATGTCGTTCGGCGCGGCGTGCCGGCCCGCGGTGAACGGCTGGTCGGTGCCCGAGTCGTAGACGAACACCTTGGCCGGGTCGCCCTTGTCGGGCCAGGTCTTCTTCAGCGCGGCGACACGGCCCCGCAGCCCGGTGACGAGGCCGCGGGCCCGCTTCTCGACGCCGAAGATCCTGCCCAGGTTGTCCAGGTCGGTGTAGAGCGCCTCCAGCGGCGGCACGTCGACGCTCTTGTCGCCGTAGTCCCAGCAGGTCTCGGTGTGCAGGTAGCTGTCGACGCCCACCTTGTCGAGCAGGGCGGGGGTGACGCCGCGCTCCTCGCTGAAGCCGGAGTTCCAGCCTGCGAGGACCCAGTCGGCGCGGGCATCGACGACGATCTCCCGGGTGATGCGCTCGGTGCCGAGGCGCTCCACCTCCTTGTAGTCCTCGCGCCAGGGCGATCCCTTGATGGCGGGGTCGCCGAGCTTGTTCATGACGTAGCCGCGCATCCGGTCGGCGAGGCCGAGGGCGAACATCTTCTCCGCGCCGCTCACGTCGTAGGCGACCGCCCGCTCGGGACGCTTGTACGTGACGTTCTTGCCGCAGTTGGAGACGGTGACGGTGTCGGGCTTGCCGTCCGCGGCCGGTTCGACCTCGGCGCCGCAGCCGGTCAGCAGGAGCCCGGTGGCCAGCAGCCCGGCGGTGAGGGCTCGGGGGAGCGGTGGTCTGGTCACGCGTGGGGTCCTTCCGAAAGGGCGTCGGTGGGGGTGTCGGCGGGGACGGGGGCGATCGGGGCGAGGTCGTAGAGCAGTTGGGGGATGCCGGTCCGCGGGTGGGGTACGACGTCGGCGTCGACGCCGAACACCTTGCGGACCAGCTCCGGGGTGAGGACCTCGGCGGGGGCACCGGAGGCGACCAGGCAGCCCGTGTCGAGCACGGCGATGCGGTCGCAGACCTGGGCCGCGAGGTTGAGGTCGTGCAGGGCCGTGAGCACGGTAAGGCCGGAGCCGCGCAGGAAGGAGAGCAGCTCGACCTGGTGCCGTACGTCGAGGTGGTTGGTGGGTTCGTCCAGGACGAGGAGGCGGGGTTCCTGGACGAGGGCGCGTGCGACGAGCACGCGCTGCCGTTCGCCCCCGGAGAGGGTCAGCACGCTGCGGTCCGCGAGGTGCGTCACGTCGAGGCGGTCCATCGCCTGTCCGCACAGCTCGCGTTCGCGGGCGGTCAGGGGCTGGTTGCCGTGCGCGTGCGGGGTACGGCCCAGGGCGACCACCTCCTCGACGGTGAAGTCGAGTTCGGTATGGCTCTCCTGGGTCAGCGCGGCGATCGAGCGGGCGCTGTCCCGCAGTTTCAGCGACGCCAGGTCGGTGCCGTCGAGCAGTACGGCGCCGGACGTCGGGCGCATCGCCCGGTAGACGCAGCGCAGGGCGGTCGACTTGCCGCTGCCGTTGGGGCCGACGACGCCCACGACGGAACCGGCGGACACCTCGATGTTCAGCCGGCCCACGAGGGTGCGCCCGGCCGCCTCGACCGTCAGGTCACGCAGGGAGAGGACCATCTACCGGCCTCCGAAGAGATAGCCGCGGCGGCGCATCAGCACGATGAACACCGGGACGCCGATGAGCGCGGTGATCACGCCGAGCGGCAGTTCCTCGGGGGCGAAGGCGGTACGGGCCACCAGATCGACCCAGACCATGAAGCAGGCCCCGGCGAGCGGCGCGACCGCGAGCACCCGCCGGTGCGTGGAGCCGACCCAGATCCGCACCACGTGGGGCAGTACGAGGCCGACGAACCCGATGGCCCCGCTGACGGCGACGATCAGCCCGGTGACGGCGGCGGTGAGTACGAAGAGGCGGCGCCGCAGCGTCTCCGCGTCCACGCCGAGGCTGGCCGCGGTCTCGTCGCCGAGCGAAAGGACGTCCAGCGAGCGGCTGTGCCGCAGCAGTACGACCACCGCGACCAGAACGGCCGCCGTCACCAGGGGCAGCGACTCCCAGGACGCGGAGCCGAGGCTGCCGAGGAGCCAGAACAGCACGGTCCGCGCGGCCTGCCCGTTCGGGGCGAGGAACACCAGGACGCTCATCAGGGCCTGGAACCCGTACGCGAGCGCCACCCCGGTGAGGACGAGGCGCAGCGGCGTCAGGCCCATCGGACCGCGCGCGGCCAGATACACCAGTACCGTCGCGCCCAGCGCGCCGAGGAACGCGGCGGCCGACAGGGCGTACACCCCGAGCCCGGCGAAGACGCCGAACACCACGACGGCGGTCGCCCCCACGGAGGCGCCGGACGAGATGCCGAGCACGAACGGGTCGGCGAGGGCGTTGCGCACCAGCGCCTGGATGGCGACGCCGACGACGGAGAGCCCGGCCCCCACGACCGCGGCGAGCAGCACCCGCGGGGTGCGCACGTGCCAGACGATGGAGTATCCCGTCACCTCGTCCGCGCCGATGCTGCCCCCGGTGAGCGCCGCGTACAGGAAGTGCACGACGTCGCCCGGCGGTACGACGGTGGGCCCCAGCGCGATCCCGGCCAAGACCGAGAGGACCAGGGTGACGGAGAGCGCCACCAGTGTCGTCAGCAGGCGTCCGCGGCCGGCGGGCCGGTCCTCGGCGGCCTGACGCGGTGCGCCGCGCGGGCGTGCGGCGCGACGCGAAGACGGCGTCACGGGTGCGGCCTCGGTCATGAAGTCCCCTCGTTCACCGGCACGTTGGCAGCGGGCCGTGCCGGACTCCGCCCGCTGACCAGTAGTCGGCCGCGACGGCCGTGGAGTTCCCGCGGTCAGGCTCTTACGGTCGGGTGCCGCTCACGATCAGTCGCTTGGAGCGGTTGTCGTACGGGCCGCCGTCGAAGTCGCCGTAGCACCGCACGTCGCTGAAGCCTGCCGCCTCGAAGAGCGCGCGCAGCTCGGCCGCGCTGTAGAGGAAGGAGGTGATCGACGCCTCGCGCGCCTCGCCGTCCCGCACCAGCGTCCAGTCGGTGCGCAGCCGGGTCCAGCTGTCCAGGACGGTGTCGCGCTGCAGCACGTACGCGCCGCCGTCGAGCTCGACGACCTGGGGCCTGCCGATCCAGCCCGCGAGGACCTCCTTGCCCATCACGTCGACGAGGAGGCGGCCGCCCGGCACGAGCGAGTCGCGGGCGTTGCGCAGCACCCGTTCGTTGTCGAGCGGGTCGTCGAAGTAGCCGAACGAGGTGAAGAGGTTGAGCACCACGTCGTACGACTCCTGCTCGACGTGCGTCATCATGTCCGCGCGCACCAGGCGGACGTCGGCCCCGGCCGCCTCGCACGCGGCCTCGGCCCGCTTCAGCATGGCGGGGCTGAGGTCCACCCCGGTCACCGCGCAGCCGCGCCGGGCCAGCGGCACCAGATACAGACCGGGCCCGCAGCACAGGTCGAGCACCCGGCTCCCGGCCGGGAAGGCGAGCAGCGGCGAGGCGGCCACGAGGCTCTCCACCTCCGCGCGCCTGCGCTCGGAGAACATGGTCTCGGAGAAGTCCGACCAGAATGCGTCGTCCTCGTACCAGTTCATATAGCTGCTACCTCGTTCCGGTGCCGGTGCGTGGGGCCTGTGCTGCAGGGAGGCCTGTGTTGCAGGGAGGCCTGTGCTGCAGTGAGGCCTGTGCTGCAGTGGTCGGACGGCCGGCCTGTCTGGTTCCCGCCGGGTTCGAGAAAGCGCACGGGAACAGCGGCTCCGTGTCCGGATGTGACAGGGAATCGTCATTGCGGCCATCGGGTGGGGCGGTGAGGATGAGGACATGCCCCTCACACACCGGGTCGTCATCGCGGTCTTCCCCGATGTCGACCTCCTCGACGTCACGGGACCCGCCGAGGTCTTCGCGCTGGCCAACCGGGAGACCGCGGGCCGCGCCGGGTACCGGGTCCGCCTTGCGGGGCCCGCCGCCGGTGCGGTCCGGACGTCGGCGGGTGTCCGGCTTCTCGCCGACCTCTCCTTCGAGGAGGTCGGTGCGGAGGTGGACACCCTGCTGGTGCCGGGCGCGGTCGACATGACGGAGGACGGGCCGCAGGCACGGGTCGACCCTGAGGTCGTGGCGTGGGTGAAGGCCACCGCCCCGCACGCACGGCGCGTGGCATCGGTATGTGTGGGCGCCCATCTGCTCGCCGCCGCGGGCCTGTTGGACGGGAAGACGGCGACCACGCACTGGTCGACCGCCGCCCAGCTCGCCGCCGACCACCCGGGCGTCACGGTCGACCCGGACCCGATCTTCGTCCGCGCCGACCGGGGCAGGCTGTGGACCGGGGCCGGGATCAGCGCCTGCCTGGACCTCGCGCTCGCGCTGGTCGCCGAGGACCAGGGGGAGGAGACCGCGCTGACGGTGGCCCGGCAGCTGGTGCTCTATCTCAAACGGCAGGGCGGTCAGAGCCAGTTCTCGGTGCCGCTCAGCCGTGCCGCCACCAGCCGTCGTGACATCGACGAACTGCGGCTGTGGATCGCCGACCACCTCGACGACGACCTGTCCGCGGGGGCCCTGGCCGCCCGGATGTGCCTGAGCGAGCGGCATTTCGCCCGCGTCTTCACGCAGGAGACGGGCACCAGCCCCGCGTCCTACGTGGAAGCCGCCCGTATCGAGGTCGCCCGACGGCTCCTGGAGGCCACCGACCGTCCACTCGACCAGATCGCGGCGGCGGCCGGGCTCGGCTCGGTGGAGACGCTGCACCGCGCGTTCCGGCGGCAGCTCGCGACGACGCCGGTGGCCTACCGCCGCCGCTTCCGTACACAGACCGGCTGACCGCCCCGGCCCACCTGAACCACCCTGAACCACCCTGAACCACCCCCCAGCTTCCGGCATGCGAGGCACCGGGCTTCGCCATGCCCAACTCCCCTACGAAAGGCACCTCATGAGCACGAACACCCCGTCCAAGGCCCTGCGCGACGTCTTCGGCCTGGACAACCGGCCGCCCCGGCTCGCCGAGTCCGCCCTGGTCCTGATCGACTTCCAGAACACCTACCGCACGGGCGTGATGGAGCTGACGGGCGCCGACGAGGCGCTCGCTGCGGGCGCCCGGCTGCTGGCGCGTGCCCGCGCCGCGGGCGTTCCCGTCGTGCACGTCATCAACGACGGCGGCGAGAACACCCCGTACGACATCCGCGCCCACATCGGCGCGATCTGCGACGAGGTCGCCCCGCGGGACGGCGAGCCCGTCGTCGTCAAGGGGTTCCCCGACTCCTTCCACGCCACGGACCTGGAGAAAACCCTCGTCGACCTGGGCTTCGCTCCCGGCGGTGACAAGAGCCTGGTCCTCGCCGGCTTCATGACACACATGTGCGTCGCCTTCACCGCGCAGGGAGCCGTCAACCACGGCTACCGGCCCACCGTCGTCGCCGAAGCCACCGCCACCCGCTCCCTCGCCGCCCCGGACGGCACCGTCCTGTCCGCCGCCACCGTGCGGGCCGCCGCCCTGACCACGATCACCGACCGGTTCGGTCCCGTGGTGCACACGGTCGACGACCTGCCCGCCTGAGCACGTGTGTCCGCCGGGCCCGCGCCGCCGAGGTGCGGGCCCGGCGCCCGTGGGCGATGTTGAAGAGGTGCCGAACCGGGGCACTCGGCGGTGACGACAGCTCAGGGAGGCAAGGATGGCGCTGCGTCATCGACTCATCGAGGTGAGCCCCGCGACGGTGTGGGCGGTACTCGCCGACGGCACCAAATACGCTCAATGGGTGGTGGGCACCGCGTCGTCGCGGCCGGTGCGCGGCCAGTGGCCGGCCATCGGCGCGGCGATCGAGTACGAGGTGCGCCTCGGTCCGTTCCGGGCGACCAACGAAACGGTCGTGCGCCGCTGCAAGAAGGGTTCCGGAGAGGAAGCTTCCGTACTGGAGCTGGAGGCGAAGGCGGGTCCCCTCGGCACGGCTCGGATCGCGATCGACGTACGCCCCTGGGGAGAGCACACCCTGGTGAGAGTGGACGAGCATCCCCTGCACGGAGTGGCGGGCGCCCTGCACAACGCCGGCGTCGAAGTGGTGATCCAGCTGCGCCACCGCGCGATGCTCGCCCGCCTCGCCCGCGTGTGCGAAGCCGAGGCAGGCCATGCCTGATGCGGTGGTGATCGGGGCCGGACCCAACGGTCTGGTCGCGGCCAACCTCTTGGCGGACGCCGGATGGAGCGTCACGGTCCTGGAGGAACAGCCCGAGGCCGGTGGTGCGGTGCGGCACGACCGAGGCGTCCACCCGGACTTCGTCAACGACCTCTTCAGCTCCTTCTACCCCCTGGCTGCCGCCTCGCCGGTACTGAAGCAGCTGCGGCTGCACGAGTACGGGCTGCGGTGGAGCCACGCGCCCAGAGTGGTGGCCCACCCCCTCACCGGCGGCCGCTGCGCCGTCCTCGACCGGAGTCCCGACGTCACCGCCGCCTCCCTCGACACGTTCGCCGCGGGCGACGGGGCGTCCTGGCGGCGCCTGCACGACGTGTGGGAAGGCATCCGCCCGGACCTGCTGAACGCCCTGTTCACGCCGTTCCCGCCGATCCGGGCCACCGCGCGCATGGCCCGGCGCCTCAAGCCCGCGGGCGCGCTCCGCCTGGCCCGCTCACTGGTACTGCCGGTACGGCGTCTCGGCGAGGAGGAGTTCGCGGGCGAGGGCGGCCGCCTCCTGCTGGCGGGCAACGCGCTGCACGCCGACCTCGCGCCCGAGGCCGCGGGCAGTGGCGGGTTCGGGTGGCTGATGGCGATGCTGGGCCAGACCTACGGGTTTCCGGTGCCGGTCGGCGGCTCCGGCGAGCTGATCAAGGCGCTGGTCGAGCGGCTGACGGCACGCGGCGGCAGCGTGCGGTGCGGTCGCAGGGCGGAGCGGATCGTCGTGCGCGACGGGCGTGCGGTCGCCGTGCGCACCGCGGACGGCGACACTGTGCACGCCGCGCGCGCCGTCCTCGCGGACGTGTCGGTGCCCGCCCTGTACGGCGAACTGGTCGACGCGGAACACCTGCCGGGGCAGCTCCTGACGGACCTGCGGCGTTTCCAGTGGGACTTCGCCACCTTCAAGGTGGACTGGGCGCTCGACGGACCGGTCCCCTGGCAGGCCGAGGGTGCGGTGGGGGCGGGCACCGTCCATCTGGCCGACGGGGTGGACGAGCTCACCCGGTTCGCCGCGCAGCTCGCCATGCACCAGGTGCCCGACCGGCCGTTCCTGCTCTTCGGCCAGATGACGGCCTCGGACGCCACCCGCTCGCCGCGTGGCACCGAATCCGCCTGGGCCTACACCCACGTACCGCAGGAGGTCCGCGCGGACGCCGGTGACGAGGGCATCTCCGGGGCGTGGCGGCCGGGAGACCAGGAGGCCATGGCGGACCGGGTCGAGCGGCAGGTCGAACGCTTCGCGCCCGGCTTCCGCGCACTCATCCGCGCCCGCCGTGTCCTGGCGCCCACCACCCTGGAATCCCTGGACCGCAACCTGCACGGCGGCGCGCTCAACGGCGGCACGACGGCGCTGCACCAGCAGTTGTTCTTCCGGCCCGCCCCGGGTACAGGACGCCCGGAGACGCCCGTGGCCGGGCTGTTCCTCGCGTCTGCCGGGGCGCATCCCGGCGGTGGCGTGCACGGAGCTCCGGGAGCCAACGCGGCGCGGGCCGCACTGCGGCGCCGGTTGCCGGTGCCGCTCGCGGGGGCGCAGCGGCTGCTCACCGGCCGCGGCCGCCCCGGGCTTGGCCGGTGAGGTAGAGACCGGCATGGCGACTCACCACGGAAGCCGCTCCGTACCGACCGCGGAGATCGGCGACGGCCATCCGCTGTCGTTGGCCCTCATCACTCTGACGGCGGTCAGCGGCCTCGTCGATGCCGTCTGCTATCTGGGCCTCGGCCGCGTCTTCACCGCCAACATGACGGGCAACGTCGTCGTCATCGGGTTCGCCCTGGCCGGGGCGCCGGGTTTCTCCGTCATCGGCTCCCTGGTGTCCCTGGCGGCGTTCCTCGTCGGCGCCGTGGCCGCGGGCCGGCTGGCCAACGCCTTCCGCGACCGGCACCGCGTGCCGTGGGTCCGCACCGCGGTGTGGATCGAGGCCGTGCTGCTCGGCGCGGCCACCGCCGTCGCGTTCACCGCGGGAAGGACGCCGCCGTACCCCGTGATCGCGCTCGTGGCCCTCGCCATGGGGCTGCGCAACGGCACCGTCGGCAGGCTGGCCGTCCCGTCCATGAGCACGACGGTCCTCACCCGGACGCTCGCGGCGCTGGCCGCCGACTCCCGGCTCGCGGGCGGCGCCGACCGGCGGGCCGTCCGCCGGATCATCGCCGTGGCCGCGATGGTCGCGGGCGCGGTCCCCGGCGCGTGGCTCGTCCTCCACCACGGGATCGGCTGGCCGCTGCTCCTGACCACGGTGATCGTCGCCGTGACGGCTCTCGCGTACCGCGAGGGAGACTGACCCCTGCTGTCACTGTCGAGTCGGCTCAGGAAGGCAAGTGGGCCCCGCCGCGACGGGGGAGACACGGCGGGACCCACCCATCGAGTGCCCGCTGAGAACGCCCTCACACCCACGACTTCCGTTCGAGTTCGGGCGTGCCGTCCGGCACCCCGCCGAGCGCACCCCTCAGCGGTCGTCGTTGGATCTCGTTCCGCCCTCGTTCCGCGCTCGTTCCGGCTCCCCACACGTCTTTCGTCTCATTGACGGTGTTGTTCTGCAGGAGTAGGAAACCAGTATCGCCCCACCCTCATCCGGAGATGGTCAATTCAGGAGGGCAGCCCATGGCCATCGATCAAAAGCAGTTACTGCAAGGGATTTACGACGCGATCTTCGACGCGCTCACCACCACCCCTTCCGGAATCGGCGGCGGACAGCCCATTTTGCGGCGGGCTCAGACATATATGTCGCTGCAACTTCCCGGAAATCCCGTGGACCAGGCGCAGTTCGCGAACCCGTGGTCGCCGAACAATCCGAACGGTTCCGTCGCGGCGAGCGAGAACTTCGCAACCCTGGTGGACCCCGTCCCCTTGCTGACACCGGCCTATGCGGTCGGCGGCGTCAGCACCGACAACGTCTACGGCGAGATCGTCCGCGCCAACGTGAACCCACCGCCGGCGGACCCCGAAGGGCAGCGGGCCTACGAGAGGGCGTTCAATCTGCTGTTCGTGGACGGGCAGGACTTCGACCAGGACGGTCTTCCCGTCACGGTGAAGGTCGACTCGCCGCTGTACCGCAACTACAAGAACAAGATGCAGCTCTACAACGCCGCACTGCTCAGCTACACCACCAACTTCCTCCAGTACGACCTGAGCAAGCCGGAGGACCAGCGGAAGTGGGCCATCCTGGCGCCGGTGCTCAGGGCGCCCGTGGACCTGGCCTACCAGGACCTCCAGGCAGCCAGTCCCGGCGTGGTGGAGAGCGCCCTCGCCACCCTGGGGCAGCATCAGCAGTCGAGCCTTGCGGGCATCTTCTCCCGCGCCCGCCAGACGTATATGCAGACCAGGCGAGGCAGCCTCGTCGACGCCAACATCTTCTGGCATCTGTGCGAGGCCTTCCCCGGCAACTGGTTCGCCGAATCGGCCGCCGCGAACTTCACGGCATTGACGCTGACGTCCAACAGGCTCCGCATCAACGAAGAATCGCGATTCTCCCGCTATGGAGCAGGCGGCGGGATCAATCTCGGCCTGTGGCGGGTCGGCGCGGCAGGTACCACGGAAAGGACCCAGTACAGCCTTCACACCGAGACGTCGAACATGAACATCTCGTTCCGTTTCGGGCGGATCGAAATACGCCGCCGTTGGCTGGACACGTCCTTGACGTCCTTGCGCGGCTGGAGCACGGCAGGGCGCCGACCGGGCGACTATTCGACCGGTGAGATCAGCGACAAGAACGAGGGAATCTTCTCCCTCCTTCCGACCGCATTCATCGTCGCCAGGGACATCAAGATAAGCGCGGACTGGGGGACGACGGATCTCCAACGGGCCACACAGGCCACGTCGATCCGCAGCAGCGTCGGAATAGGTCCCTTCTCTCTGTCGGGCAGCTACCAGAACAGCTCGTCGACCCGTCGGTTCGCGTCGTCCTTCGACGGCACGACCCTCACGGTCCCCGGCGTGCAGATCGTCGCCTGGCTGAGCAGTCTGGTTCCCTACTCGCCGCCGACCGACGGACCGCCGTCGGCCAGGGCGGAGCAGCTGGCCCTGGCGGCAGCCCGGCAGCCGGCCCGCACCAACGTGTACGCCGTACCGTGGCTGGAGTCCGCGGGCACCGTCGGCCAAGGTGCCTCGCCCGCTTCGGACACCGAAGGCATCCGGGAGGACGCGCCCGAGGTCACGGGCTCCGCGGCGACTCCTCCCCCGGACGCCCCCGACAGTCAGTTCGTCTCAGTGGAATCGTGAGCGTCACCGGAATCGTGAGCACCGTCGCCACACCGTCGGCAACCCGCTCACACTGACCGCAAGGCCGCCGAGGCCTTGCGGTCAGCCCATTCTCAGGTGGCATCCACGCCGGTGATGTCCGCGCCGGAGCGTTCCCTGATCGCCTGCACGATCGCCGAGAAGTCACGCTCCGCTCCGCCGTCCGCGGCGAACTCCTCGTACAGTTCGGCCGCGCGCAGGCCGAGCGCCGCGTCCACGCCCGTCGCGCGCGCCGCCCCGGCGGCCAGGCCGAGGTCCTTCGCCATGAGCGCGGCCGCGAAGCCCGGACGGTAGTCGCGATTGGCCGGGCTCGCGGGGACCGGTCCCGGCACCGGGCAGTTGGCGGTGAGCGCCCAGCACTGCCCCGACGCGGTGGAGGCCACGTCGAAGAGCGCCTGCGCGGTCAGGCCGAGGCTCTCGCCGAGCACGAAGGCCTCGCTCACGGCGACCATCGAGACGCCGAGGATCATGTTGTTGCAGATCTTCGCCGCCTGCCCGGCACCGGCCGCCCCGCAGTGCACGGCGCGCTTCCCCAGCACGGCGAGCAAGGGCTCGGCGGCCGCGAACTCCGCCGCGCCACCGCCCGCCATGAAGGTCAGCGTGCCCGCTTCGGCGCCCACCACTCCGCCGGAGACCGGCGCGTCGAGGCCGCGGTGACCGGCGGCGGCGACAGCCTCGTGCGCGGTGCGGGCGTCCGCGACGTCGATGGTGGAGCAGTCGAGGAACAGCGTGCCCGGAGCCGCCGCCGCGAGCAGTCCCCCGTCGCGGTAGAGCGCGAGGACGTGGCGTCCGGCGGGCAGCATGGTGATCACCACATCGGCGTCCGCCACGGCTTCGACGGCCGAGGCGGCGGCCACCACTCCCCTCTCCGCGGCGGCGGCCAGCGCGTCGGCCGACAGGTCGTGGCCGACGACGCGGTGCCCGGCCGCGGCAAGATTCGCGGCCATCGGCCCGCCCATGTTGCCGAGCCCGACAAAGGCGATGTTCTTCACCTCGGCCGCCTCGGCCGCCTCGGCCGCCTCGGTGTCCTCGGTCCGGCTCACCACGCCACCTCCTGCGTCACGGCGTCGCCACGCAGGCCGAGTTCACGGCCCCCGAGCGGCGCGAAGAAACGTACGACGTCGTCCGCGCTCACCCCGGCGAGCGTGCCGGGGCTCCAGTGCGGCGTGCGGTCCTTGTCGATGACCTGGGCACGGATGCCCTCCGCCAGGTCGTGCGAGGCCAGGGCCGCGCACGAGACGCGGTACTCCTGGTCGAGGACCGCCTCCAGCGAACCGAGACCGCGTGCGCGCCGCAGCGCCTCCAAGGTCACTTTGAGTGCGGTCGGCGAGCGCCCGAGCAGGGCCTCCGCGGCCTCCTTCGCCGCGCGTGATCCCTCCGCGTGGAGCCGGTCGACGATCTCCTCGACGGTGTCGGCGGCATAGCAGTGGTCGATCCACCCGCGCTCGTCGGCCAGTTGACCGGGCGGCGCGTCCTGGACGTACCGCGGAAGGACGTCTCGTACGGGCGCCCCGGCGAGGTCCGCGATCAGCGAGGGCAGGGACGACGACGGTACGAAGTGGTCGGCGAGTCCGCACCTGAGCGCGTCACCGGCTGTCAACTGTGCTCCCGTGAGGGCGAGATGAGGGCCGAGCCCGCCGGGCGCGAGGCCGAGCAGGTAGGTGCCGCCGACGTCGGGCACGAATCCGATGCCGGTCTCGGGCATCGCCACGCGGGAGCGCTCGGTGACCACGCGCACGTCCGCGTGGGCCGAGACGCCGACACCGCCGCCCATCACGATGCCGTCCATGACGGTCACGAACGGCTTCGGGTAGCGCGCGATCCGGGCGTCGAGGCGGTACTCGTCGCGCCAGAAGTCCCGCGTCGCCCCTCCGTCACCGGTCGTGACGTCCTCGTGGATGGACCGGATGTCGCCGCCCGCGCACAGGCCGCGCTCGCCCGCGCCGGTGAGGACGACGGTCTCGACGGCGGGATCGTGTTCCCAGTCGGCGAGCGCCTGGTCGATGCGGCGCACCATGGCATGGGTGAGGGCGTTGAGGGCCTTGGGGCGGTTGAGGACCAGATGGGCCGCGCGGCCCTCGACGCGCAGCAGTACGGAGTCGTCGGCCGCGGTCATCGGACGGCCTCGGTCAGGCCGCGGGCCACGATCAGGCGCATGATCTCGTTGGTTCCTTCCAGGATCTGGTGGACCCGCAGGTCACGGACGATCTTCTCGATGCCGTACTCGCTCAAATAGCCGTAGCCGCCGTGGAGTTGAAGGGCACGGTCGGCCACGGAGTAGCCGGTGTCGGTGGCGAACCGCTTGGCCATGGCGCAGAGCTGCGGAGCCCGTGCGTCGCCCCGGTCGAGGGCGTCGGCGGCCTGGCGGACCAGCGCGCGGGCCGCCGACAGTTCGGTGGCCATGTCGGCGAGCCGGAACCGCAGCGCCTGGGAGTCCAGGAGGGACGCGCCGAACGCCTCACGGTCGGCGAGGTAGGCCACGCTGCGGTGCAGTGCGCTCTGCGCGCCGCCCAGGGAGCAGGCCGCTATGCCGAGGCGCCCGCC
The DNA here is from genome assembly GCF_040646035.1 of Streptomyces sp. NPDC046465. NCBI lineage: Bacteria > Bacillati > Actinomycetota > Actinomycetes > Kitasatosporales > Streptomycetaceae > Streptomyces > Streptomyces sp. NPDC046465. The sequence goes on along the minus strand of NZ_JBEYZK010000005.1, from coordinate 186,893 downwards.
GTTGAGGCCGGACATCGCGATGCGGAAGCCGTCCCCCTCGGCGCCGAGCCGCCGGTCGGCGGGGATGCGGACGCCGTCGAGGAGCACTTGGCGGGTCGGCTGGGCGTTCCAGCCCATCTTGCGTTCGTCGGCGCCGAAGGAGAGACCGGGGTCGTCCCGTTCGACGACGAACGCGGAGATGCCGCCGGGTCCCTCCTCGCCGGTACGGGCCATGACGACGTACACGTCCGTGGCGCCCGCTCCGGAGATGAACTGCTTGACGCCGGTCAGGACGTACGCGTCGCCGTCGCGTTCGGCCCGCGTCCGCAGGGCCGCGGCGTCCGATCCGGCACCGGGTTCGGTGAGGCAGTAGCTGCCCAGGGACGCGGCCGTGCACAGGTCCGGCAGCCAGCGGGTGCGCTGGCCCTCGTCGCCGTACCGGTCGATCATCCAGGCGACCATGTTGTGGATGGAGAGGTAACCGGCGATGGAGGGGCAGCCGGTGGCCAGGGCCTCGAAGACGAGGGTGCCGTCGGTGCGGCCGAGCCCGGAACCGCCGTGCTCCTCGCGTACGTAGACACCGCCGAGGCCCAGTTCGGCGGCCTTGCGCAGGACGTCCACGGGGAAGTGTTTGTCGCGGTCCCAGGCGACGGCGTGCGGCGCCAGATATGTGTCTGCGAAGTCGAGTGTGACCTCGGTCAGTGCGAGCTGGTCCTTGGTGAGGGTGGTGGCCATCGTTGTCATCGCCGTCATCCCATCGTCGGGATGGTGAAGCTCGCGCCTTCCTTGGCCCCGGAGGGCCAGCGCGAGGTGACGGTCTTCGTACGGGTGTAAAAGCGGACGGAGTCGGGGCCGTGCTGGTTGAGGTCGCCGAAGCCGGACCGCTTCCAGCCGCCGAAGGTGTGGTACGCCACCGGGACCGGGATCGGCACGTTGACCCCGACCATGCCTGCGCCGACGCGGCGCGTGAAGTCGCGGGCGGTGTCGCCGTCCCTGGTGAAGAGGGCGACGCCGTTGCCGTAGGGGTGTTCGGTGGGCAGGCGCAGGGCGGTCTCGTAGTCCGCCGCGCGGACCACGCAGAGGACCGGGCCGAAGATCTCCTCGCGGTAGATCCGCATGCGGGGCGAGACGCGGTCGAAGAGCGTGGCTCCGGCGAAGAATCCGTTCTCGTGACCGGACAGCGTGAAATCCCGGCCGTCCACGATGAGTTCGGCGCCTTCGTTGACGCCGATGTCCACATAGCGCCGGACCCGGTCGAGCGCGTCGCGGCTCACCAGCGGGCCGAAGTCCGTCTCGGGGTCGTCGGAGCGGCCGATGCGCAGTTCGGCGACTCGTTCCTTGAGCCGGGCGACGAGCGCGTCGGCGGTCTCCTCGCCCACGGGGACGGCGACCGCTATGGCCATGCAGCGCTCCCCCGCCGAGCCGTATCCGGCGCCGATGAGGGCGTCGACGGCCTGGTCGAGGTCGGCGTCCGGCATGACGATCATGTGGTTCTTGGCGCCGCCGAAGCACTGGGCGCGCTTGCCGTGCGCGGCGGCGGTGGCGTAGATGTGCGCGGCGATCGGCGTGGACCCGACGAAGCCGAGCGCCTGGACCCGGGGGTCCTCCAGGAGGGTGTCGACGCTCTCCTTGCCGCCGTTGACGACATTGAGGACGCCGGGCGGCAGGCCCGCCTCCAGGAACAGTTCGGCGAGCCTGAGCGGTACGGAGGGCGCGCGTTCGGACGGCTTGAGGATGAAGGAATTGCCGCAGGCGAGCGCGGGGGCCGCCTTCCACAGCGGGATCATCGCGGGGAAGTTGAACGGGGTGATCCCGGCGGTGACGCCGAGTGGCACCCGCAGGGAGTGCACGTCGATGCCGGTGCCTGCGTTGTCGGTGAACTCGCCCTTGAGGAGATGCGGGATGCCCGCGGCGAACTCGACGACCTCCAGGCCGCGTTGCAGGTCACCGTGGGCGTCGGCGACCGTCTTGCCGTGCTCGCTGGAGAGCAGTCGGGCCAGGGACTCCCTTTCCTCTTCGACGAGTTGGAGGAAGCGCAGCAGGACGCGGGCGCGCCGCTGCGGGTTCCACTCGCCCCACGCATGCTGCGCGGACTCGGCGTCGGCGATCGCCGCGGCCGTCTCGTCGCGCCCGGCCAGCGGCACATGTGCCTGTACGGAGCCGGTGTTGGGGTCGTACACGTCGGCGAAGAGCCCGGATGCCCCGCGCACGTGCTTGCCGCCGATGAAATGTGTCAGTTCACGGACCATGAGAGCCTGCTCTCGTCAGGTGAGTCCGGGGATGGCACGACAGGCCGACGGCGCCACCGGGTGAGGTGGGCGGGCGGTTCTGACGTGGGACGCGAAGGCCTAAGAGCCGTCGTGGAGTCGGACGTCGACAGGGGTCGCCGCTCGCTTCGCCGGATCACCTGGGTCGTGGTTACGGACCGGTGCCATGCGTGTCTGCTCCATCCTCGTGGACAACACGGAACACCCCGCGGCCGGTATCCTGACTCCCGGATCAGCGCGCGTTCTCCCGCCTTCCCGACGGGACTTGCTCCGTCAGTGGCGTATCGCTCGGCGAGAACGCACTCCCCGGTCACAGTGGCGGGACCGCGCCGGATTCACACCGGCTTCCCTGCACCGCGGGCTCTGGTCACGAACATATAGTTGGACGTCCTAGTAAGTCCACCCCGCCAGGCAAGTCGTTGCCCGTAGGTGTCGCTGCCCGTAGGTCAGGAAAGCGTGCCCACCACGTCACGCACCTGACCGGCGACGGACTCCGGGAGCGGTGCGTAGTGCAGGTCGGACAATTCCTTCTGGCCCGCCCGGCTCGCCGTATACGCCAGGAACGACTTGAGGGCGGGCAGCGTCTCCGCGCGGTTCCCCCTGTCGCAGACGATCTCGTAGGTCACCTGGACGATCGGGTACGCGCCCGGAGTCGCGGCGCCGTAGCGGAACTTCAGCGTCAGGTCCTGGCCCTTGCCCGCGACGCGCGCCTCCGCGATGCCGGCCGACGCCGTCGCGGGTGTCGGTCCGACCGGGGCGGGCGCGCCCGTGTCGATGCTCACGGTCCTTATCCGCCGGTCCCGCGCGAAGGACAGCTCGAAGTAGCCGATGGCGCCGAACCCCGAGGTCACCTCCGATGCCACGCCGCTCGACCCGCTCGCCGAGGCGCCGCCCCCGCCCTGCCAGGCCTTGCCGACCGGGTGGGCCCAGGCTTCGGGGGCCGCGCCCGCGAGGTAGGCCTGGAAGTTCTGCGTGGTGCCGGAGTCGTCCGAGCGGTGCACGGGGCGGACCGGGATGGAGGGCAGGTCGGTGCCGGGGTTGAGGCGCCGGATCTCCGGGTCGTCCCAGGAGGTGACCTTCCGGTCGAAGATCCTGGCGAGGGTCGGGGCGTCCAGAACGAGGTCCTCCACGCCCGGCAGGTCGTACCCGATGGCGATGGGCCCGGCGACCATGGGCAGGTCGATCGCGCGCCCGTCCCGGCAGACCTCCTTCGAGCGCTCGACCTCCGCGGGCTTCAGCGCGCTGTCGGAGCCGCCGAACGCGGTCGCGCCCCGCAGGAACTGCGCCCCGCCCGCCCCGGACCCGATCGGGTTGTACGCGATCCGCACGCCCGGGCACGCCCCCTGGTACTGCTTGATCCAGTACTTCATGGCGTTCTGCTGGGCGCTCGACCCGGTGCCCGGGACCTTTCCGGCATCGGCGCAGTCGATCCCGGCGACGGCGGAGGATCGGGCGGCGGCCCGCTCGTCGCCGTCCCCGTCGTCACCCCCGATGCCCGCGAGGCCGCATCCCGCCAGGGAGAGCGGGAGCAGGGCCGTGAGGGAGACCGCCGCGCGCGTTCTGCCTCCTCGGTACGTACGTCCTGGACGTGGGCGTTGCAACGTTGTCCCCTCGGGGTACCGCGACATGGATCTCGACCGGGCTCTGATCCCGGCCTCAGATGCTCGCCGATCCACGGCAGCGGCGGGTGAAGCGGAGGCGAACATCGAGCGACGTACGGCGATACGGGGATACGAGGACACGGGGATACGGCGATGCGGCGATGCGGCGATCGAGCGGCAGGCGGGCGTGCCCTAAACTCCGCTGCATGAAGATCACGCCTGCTGCCGTCGCCGAGGACCTGGCACCGACCGGCGTCCTGCGGGCGTCCATCAATCTGGGCAACCCGGTGCTGGCCCAGGGCACTTCGGCGGCCCCCTCCGGCATCACCGTCGACCTCGCGCGCGAGGTCGGCGCCCGGCTCGGCGTCCCCGTTGAACTCCTCTGCTTCGACGCGGCACGCAAGTCGTACGAGGCCATGGCGGAGGGCCGGGCCGACCTCTGCCTCCTCGCCGTCGAGCCGGCCCGCGAGGCCGAGGTCGCCTTCACCGCGCCGTACGTCGTGATCGAGGGCGTGTACGCCGTGCCCCGGGAAGCGCCCTTCACCGCGGCGGCCGACGTCGACCGGGCGGGCGTGCGGATCGGCGTGAAGCGGGGCTCCGCCTACGACCTGTTCCTCTCCCGCACCCTGCGGCACGCGAGCGTCGTACGCGGCGACGAGGGAGTCGACGTCTTCCGCACCGAGGGCCTGGAGGTCGCGGCGGGCATCAGGCGGCCGCTGACCGAGTACGTGGCGGCCCACCCCGAACTGCGCCTGGTCGAGGACCGGTTCATGCAGATCCGGCAGGCGGTGGGCACGACACGGAGTCGCGCGCCCGGGACGGTCGAGTTCCTCCGTGACCTCGTCGAGGAGCTCAAGGCCACGGGATTCGTCGCCGCCTCCCTCCGGCGCTCGGGACAGAGCGAGACGCTGGCCGCCCCGCCCAGGTAGCCCTCCCCCTTCCCTTCCTCCTCCCCCTCACAACGGCCCCGACCCGAGAAGCTGTCCGCCGTCGACGACGAGCGTCTCGCCGGTGATCCAGCGCGCGCCGTCACCGGCGAGGAACGCCACGGCCTCCCCCAGGTCCTCGGGTTCGCCGATGCGGCCCAGCGGGGTGGCCGCGGCGACCCGCGCCTCGTTCTCCTGCCACAGCGCCTCGGCGAGCCGGGTGCGCACGACGCCGGGGGCGATGGCGTTGACACGGACCTTCGGGCCGAGCTCCAGGGCGAGTTGCTTGGTGAGGTGGATGAGCGCGGCCTTGGACACGTGGTAGATGCCGACGTCCCGCGCCACCGAAAGCCCGCCGATCGAGGCGGTGTTGACGACGGAGCCGCCGTGCTCGCCCATCCACGCCTTCACCGCGAGCGACGTCCACAGGATCGGCGCCCACAGGTTGACGTCCATCGTCTTGGCGAACCGCCCGTGGTCCTGGTCGATGACCGGGCCGTACGCGGGGTTCGTACCGGCGTTGTTCACCAGGATGTCCAGGCGCCCGTACGTCGCCACGGTGTGGTCGACGCAGGCGCGCGCGGCGGCTTCGTCGGTGGCGTGGGCGCCGAACCCCGCCACCGACCCGCCGAGTTCACGGGCCGCCTCTTCGGCGCGTTCCTCGCTGCGCGAGGTGATCACGACCTGGGCACCGCGGTCGCGCAGGGCCGCGGCCGCCGCGAGGCCGATGCCCCGCGACGCTCCCGTGACGACGGCGACCTTTCCGTCGAGCGGGCCGCTCATCGCGGGCTCCGCTCGGCCTCGCGGCGCCGCAGCTCGCGCACGGCGATGGTGCGCTTGTGCACCTCGTCGGGGCCGTCGGCGAGGCGCAGGGTGCGCAGGTGGGCGTACATGCTCGCGAGCGGGAAGTCGTCGCTGACGCCGGCGCCGCCGTGCACCTGGATCGCGCGGTCGACGACCTTGAGGGCGACCTCGGGCGCGGCCACCTTGATCGCGGCGATCTCCGTGCGGGCCTCCTTGTTGCCGACGGTGTCCATGAGATGGGCGGCCTTGAGGGTCAGCAGGCGGGCCATGTCGATCTCGACACGGGACTCGGCGATCCAGTCCTGGATGTTGGCCCGGTCGGACAGGGGCGCGCCGAACGTCGTACGCGACTGCGCGCGGTCGATCATCAGGTCGAGGGCACGCTCCGCCATGCCGATCGTGCGCATGCAGTGGTGGATGCGGCCAGGGCCGAGCCGGGCCTGGCTGATCATGAAGCCGTCGCCCTCGCCCGCGAGCAGGGCGGTGCGCGGGACGCGGACGTCCTCGAAGAGCACCTCGGCGTGACCCTCGCGGTCCTGGTAGCCGAAGACGGGCAGGCCGCGCAGGACGGTGACGCCCGGCGTGTCGAGCGGGACGACCATCATGCTCTGCTGCCGGTGGCTCGGTCCGTCGGGGTCGGTCTTGCCCATGACGATGAGGACGCGGCAGTTCCTGTGCAGGGCGTTCGAGGTCCACCACTTGCGGCCGTTGAGGACGTAGTCGTCTCCGTCGCGGACCATTCGCATCTCGATGTTGCGGGCGTCGGAGCTGGCGACGGCCGGTTCGGTCATCGCGAACGCGGAGGCGATCTCGCCCGCGAGCAGCGGCCCCAGCCACTTCTCCTTGTGCTCGTCGGTGCCGAAGAGGGTGAGGACCTCCATGTTGCCGGTGTCGGGCGCGTTGCAGTTGGTGGCCTCGGGGGCGAGGTGTGCGCTGCGGCCCATGATCTCGGCGAGCGTCGCGTACTCCAGGTTGGTCAGCCCCGGGCCCCACTCGGGATGCGGGTGGAAGAGGTTCCAGAGGCCCTGCCTCTTCGCCTCGGCCTTGAGCTCTTCGAGAACCGGTGGGTGGAAGTGCGGGTCGCCCGACTCCGCCATCTGTGCCTCGTACACCGCCTCGGCGGGGTAGACGTACTCGTCCATGTAGGCGAGCAGCCGCTCCTGGTACTCCTTGGCCCTGTCGGTCACGTCGAACACGGGTCGTCCTCCCACGGTCTTGGTCCGGATCTGAGTCTGGGCCCACGGCTCGCCCGGTGGATACACCGCCGGGTTTCGCGGCCCGTGTCACGGGCGGGGCGTCACGAGTGGGGCGTCATCGGTGGCGTGTCACAAGTGGCTCGGCCCGAGGAGCCGGGCCAGCTCGACCGCCGTCGTGGCCGCGTCGCGGTGCGCGATTCCGGCGATGCCGAGCCGCTGAGCGGCCACGATGTTCTGGGGCAGGTCGTCGACCAGCACGGTCTCCGCGGGCCGCGCGCCGAGCCGCTCGCAGGCGATGGCGTACGCGCGCCGCGAGGGCTTGCGCACCCCGATCTCCCCCGACACCGTCACGGCGTCGAACATCGCGGGCAGGTCGAAGCCCGCGTAGCAGTCGTCGCCGAGGGAGTTGGAGAGGAGCCCGGCCCGGTACCCGTCGGCCCGCACCTTCGCCACCAGCGCGATCATGTCGGGGTCCGGGCTCAGCCGCGCCTGGATGCGGCGCACCAGGCCCGGCCCTTCGACCGCCGCCCCGTGCGCCCGCAGCCGCGCCGCGAAGCCGTACTCGAAGTCCCGTTCACCGATGCGCCCTTCCTCGTGCGCCACGAGCAGCGCGCTGCACTCCGCGTCCTTGGAGAGCAGCCTGAGCAGCAGCCGCGGGTCGTCGGCCAGTTCACTGCCGAGCCCTTCGAAGGCGGCGACGACGCTCGTGGTGAGCACTCCGCCGAAGTCGAACAGGACCGCACCGCGCGTCCGCACGTCGCTCATCGCACCGCACCTTCCCTCGCCTCGGGTTCCTTCAACGTATTTGAATCCGAGTTCAAGTTCAAGGGTTAAGGACCGCTGGCGCCCTGCACCGGTTCCTGTACCTTTGAATCCAACGTCAAGTTCAGCACCTGGGCGTTCACCACCTGGGCAGGGTTCACCACTTGGGCAGGGTTCACCACTTGGGCAGGGTTCACCACTTGGGCAGGGAGGTCTGCACACATGAGCACTCACATCCCGATCGCCGACTGGGAGCGCGTCACGACGCGTGAGGTCACCGTCGGCGACGTCACCCTCAGGGTCTTCGACCACGGCGAGGGACGGCCCGGCCGGCCCCCGGTGGTGCTGTGCCACGGCTTTCCGGAGCTGGCGTTCTCCTGGCGCCATCAGCTCTTCGCGCTGGCGGCGGCCGGGTACCGCGTCCTGGCCCCCGACATGCGGGGCTACGGCGGGAGCGGACGGCCTGAGGACGCCGACGCGTACGACATCCTGACGCTCTGCGGCGACTTGATCGCGGTCATCGACGACGTGGGCGCGGACGACGCGGTCTTCGTGGGACACGACTGGGGCGCCGCTGTGGTGTGGCAGCTCGCCCTGGCCCACCCGGAGCGGGTGCGCGCGGTGGCCGGGATGAGCGTGCCCGTGACGCCGCGGGCCCCGGTGGCGCCGGTGCCGATCCTGCGCGAGCGGCTCGGCGAGGACTTCTACATGGTGTGGTTCCAGGAGCCGGGCGTCGCGGACGCCGCTCTCCACCGGGACGTGCGCAGGACGCTCGTCACGAAGGAGATCTACTCCCCCGAGTGGGCCGACCGGACCGAGCGCGCCGACGGCGAGCTGTCGCCGCCCCCGTGGCTGGACGACGACGAACTCGCCTACTACGTGGACACGTTCGAGCGGACCGGCTTCACCGGCGGCCTCAACTACTACCGCAACCTGGACCGCAACTGGGTCCTCACCGAGCACCTGGCCGACCGTCGCGTCACGCAGCCCGCACTGTTCATCACCGGGTCCAAGGACGTCGTCGCGCAGTTCATGCCCGCGAAGGACCTCGACCGGATGCTGACTGATCAGCGCGGCAACATCGTGCTCGACGGCGCGGGCCACTGGATCCAGCAGCAGCGGCCCGACGCGGTGAACGCCGCTCTCCTGGAGTTCGTCTCCGGGGTCGGCTGATAGCATCCGCTGCCACCGGCACGTACGGAACCTATACGTACGGAAGCGACACGTACTGAATCGGTACGTACGGAATCGGTACGCACAGGTTCGACCTCCAGCGAATGGATCGCAGTGGCTGCCCAGGCCCCGGCCGCAGACGGCGGCCAGAAGCAACCGATCACGCCCCGCAGCGCCCGCGGCGTCAGGACGCGCAACGCCCTGATCGCCGCCGCCCGCGAGGTCTTCGAACGCGACGGGTATCTGGACGCCCGCATCACGGACATCTCCAAGGCGGCACACGTCGCCTCCGGGTCGTTCTACACGTATTTCAACAGCAAGGACGAGATCTTCCAGGCGCTGGTCGAGCAGGTGCAGGAGGAGATGCTCCACCCGCACCTGCGCGAGCGCACCGGCATCACCGATCCCCGTGAGCTCATCGACGCCTCGAACCGCGAATACCTGCGCGCGTACAAGAAGAACGCGCGCCTCATGGCGCTGTTCGAGCAAGTCGCCCAGGTAGACGAGCAGTTCATGGCGCTGCGCATCGAGCGCGGCAACGCCTTCGCCCGCCGCAACGCCAAACTCATCCGGACCCTGCAGGAGAGTGGCCAGGCCGACACGAGCCTGGACCCGCTGATCACCGCGCACGCCCTGTCCGTGATGGTGAGCCGCATGGCGTACATGGTGTTCGTGCTCGGGCAGCGCATTCCGTACGAGCGACTCGTCACGACGCTCAACACGATCTGGGAGAACGGCCTTCGGCTGACGGACCCCCCGGCCAGGACCTGAGAGCCTGTCCGGCCTGCTTGGCACACAGTTGGTAAGGGTTGTTGTGCACAAGGTCATTACTTCAGGGTGATCGTCATGAGACAGCCCACCGAACAACTCACCCGGCGTGGCGCGCATTTCACCCCTCTCCGCTCCGACGTCCGCCAGGCGGTGGAGGCCGATCTGTCCGAGCTCGTGCGGCTGCGGGCGCTGCTCTTCGAGACCCTCGGCGGGGAGTACTTCAACCCCTCGCCGGAGCAGGACGAATGGCGCCGCAACCTCACCTCGGTACTGCGGGACCGGCTGACGGCGGACTCCGCGCGCATCCTCGTCGTGGACGGTGAACACGGCCTCGCCGCCTGCGGCATCGGCTCCGTCGACCAATGGTTCCCCGGTCCGCACAACCCCAACGGACGGGTCGGCCATGTGATCGGCGTGGTCACCGACCCCGTGTACCGGCGGCGCGGCCACAGCCGGGCGATCATGCGGACACTTCTCGACTGGTTTCGCGCGCGTGAGGCCTCCCGCGTGGACCTGTACGCCTCCCCCGAGGGCGAACCGCTCTACCGGGACCTCGGCTTCGTCGACCATCCCGACCCGGCGCTGTACTGGCGCCCGTGAGCCCCGGGCTCTTCGTGGCCCACCCATCCATCAGCTAAAGGGATACCGGGCACCACGCCTCCACAGCATGATGAAAGGAGGCGTTACGGGGGTGCCGTCATGGCTGTTCGCTCTGGTTCAGGTGTCGTTCGGGTGCCGATGTGGGCTTATGCCGTCGTCGGGTTCGTGCTGGTGGTGGGGCTGTTCCTCGGGATACGAGGAGTGGCGTCACCCGGCGGCGGGGCACGGAGTGGCGGAGGTGGCTCGGGGTCCCTGGACGGGGGCACGGGGACGGACACCGGTGGCGGTGGAACGGGTACCGCGGGGGGCGGCGGGGGCTCGGGGGGCGGGACGACCAGCGGGTCGTCGGGTGAGGCCTCGGGTGGGTCCTCGGGCGGAACTTCAGCTGGGGCCTCGGGTGGGTCCTGGCAGACCGGCGGTGGAGACGGGGGCGAGGACGGTGACCGTGGCAGCGCCGGGGGCGGCGGGGGCGGCCACGGAGGCGGGAAGCCGCCCGGCTGGCTGCCGTGGGGGCCCAAGTCGCCCAACACGGACGAGGTGTTCGAGCCTGACAGCCTGTACGACCTACTGCAGAACGGCGAGTGCCGACAGGCCTACAACACCTCGGTCGACCCCGGCAGGCGGATCGACGACTCGGCGACTCCGCAGGCCTGGAAGACCATCGAAGGGCTCGCCGGGATCTGTAAGGCCGCGCAGGGCGAGACCGGCGGACTGGCCATTGCCGTCAAGGCCGAGGCGGGGCTGCGCTCAGCCGGGTACCGGCCGGGGAACACCGGGTACCTCTGCAAGGACGGGGACGCGTTCGCGGTCCTGCGACGTTTCGTCGCCTACTACCGTCAGCACCCCGGCGAGCGAGTGGTGCTGCGACCCGCCCCGACGGGTACGGCAGCCTGCGCCAGCGGGATCTCCGCCACGGACTCCACGTACACGCCGGGCTCGACCGCCTACTTCCAAGGCACCTGGCCGGACGCGCCGGCCACCGTGGAGCTGCGCGCACGGGAGCTGACGGATCCAGTCCCCCTGAAGCCCTTCGGCGACGAGGAGGACAAGGCGAGATGCTGCAAGGACGGATCGATCGCCGTGAACCTGCCGGGGCCTGACGACTTCGGCGGCCTGCGCCCGACGGTGATCGACGTGACGCTCGTGACGAAGAACGGAGCCAGGGTGGCCAGACGGGCGGCCTTCACCCTCGACTGGAGCGGCACAGCGCCATCTCCCTCGCGGTCGCCATCGCCGTCTTCCTTGTCGCGTTCACCCGGCTCCCCCGGCCCGGCGAACGCGTTCGCCCGATGAGCGAGCCCCCGGCCCCCGAACCGGAACCCGAACCGAGACCGGAGCCGGAACCGGAACCGGAGCCGGAGCCGGAACCCGGACCTGACCCGAGCCCCGACCCTCCACCCGACCCGGAACCCCAGCCGCCCCCACCCGCACCACCGCCTCCGCCTACGCCGCCCTCCGACCCCAGAGTCGGCTGGGTGGAGATCGTCGGCGCCATCGGATCCCTCGTCACCCTTCTCACCGCGGTCCTCTTCTACTTCGGCTGGGCGAGCACCGACGCCGAGACCAAGGCGCTGGGGCTGCGCGAGACCGTGTTCCACTTCTCCACCAGCGACTATCTGTTGCGCAGCGTCGGTGCTCTCTATCTCCCCGCCTGGCTGGCCGCGGGCATCGCGCTCGGCGTGCTCGGGCTGCTCCGCCGGGTGGCGGACGAAGCGGAGCGGCTCGCCCGCGCCGTGCGGGTGCTCCGGTTCGCCTGGGCCGTGCCCGTCGTCCTCGTGCCGCTGTATCCGCTCAGCCCGTGGCTGTTCGACCTGCTCCTCCCGCTCACCGCGATCGGCGGCTTCGCGCTCAACGCGTACCCCCGCACCCGCACACGCCGGGACCTGCGGCTATGGGGGCTCACGCTGTTCCTCTGCGTCCTGTCACTGTTCTGGGCCGTGTCGGCGTACGCGGCGATCGCGGGCCGCGGCCGCGCGGAACTGACCGAGCGGACCCTCCGGAGCGACTTCCCCGCCGTCGTCGTCTTCAGCGAGAAGGACTTGATGATCCGGGGCGGCGGCAGCTGCTTCCGGCGCGTCACCGACAAGGGAAGCCAGTACGCGTACGAGTACGCGGGCCTGCGCCTGTTCCACGTCTCCGGAGACCGGATCTTCCTCGTACCCCGCGACTGGTCGCCCGGGAACGGCACCCTCTACGTCCTCAAGGAGGGAGCGGCGCAGCGCGTCGATCTGCTCAGCGGGGCCGGTCGCCGGGAACAGGAGTGCCGGGGGTAGCCGACCGGCCGCCGGAGTGGCCTCCGGATCGGCGCGTCAGAGGTAGCCGTCGCGCCGCGGTGCCGGAGCGCCGCCGTCCGCCGGGGGAACCTACGGGTCGGCAGGGGGGTCGTCGGCTGCGGGTCCCGGCTCGGGCGATCCGGCGGGGCCGAGGGCTCCGGGGCGCGTCGAGCCCCGCAAGGGAACGCCGCCCGCGGAACGCCCGTACCGCCGCGTCCTCACCGGGAAGCGGCCGGTCGTCGTGCGCTTGCGGGGAACCGAGAGCCAGCAGGCGCTCTCTGAGGCTCCCCGACTGCCTCACCTCCCTCTGTCAACGAACCTCCCCCTGGGACGTATCGGGCCCCGGGCGACGCCTGCTGACCCAGAGCAGCAGGACCACCGAGCACACCGCGGCGAACGCACACCACGTCGAGATGTACTCCTGTCGCCACAGCACGACGGTCACCGCGGCCCCGACCGCCACCAGGACGCCGAAGAGGACCAGGCCGCGGTCGCCGGACAGGAGCAGGGAGCCGATGGTGGCGAGGAGGTAGCCGACGATGATCAGCTGCGCCTGCGGCAGTCCCAGGGAGTATCCGACGGTGTGCCCTCGGATCTCGGCCGTCACGGTGCGCGTCGCCAGTACGCAGGCGAGCGTCGCCGCCGTCGCGATGCCCGCCGCCAGCGGGACGAGCAGACGGCGACGGGCGCTCGGCGGCGCGGAGCACAGCACGGCCGCCGGTACCCACAGGGGAAGGAGCGGAAGCGCGATGACGGCCCAGGCGACGGTGGCGGGCCCGGTGCCGCCGTCGTGGTGCCAGACGGCGGCCTCGATGATCTGGTGGATGCCCAGGAGGAGCGGCAGCGCGGCCAGTGGCAGGTCACGGGGGCGCCGGGCCGCCAGGGTCACGGAGGCGACCCCCACGGCCGTGATGCCCGCGCCCGCGACGAGGTCGGCCGTCTCGCTCCAGCACATGGCAGCAACGGTACGGCCACCCCGGCCCGGGAGCGCGTCGGCCGACCCTTTCGGGGACCCCGGGCAGGCGCGCGCGCAGGACAAGACTCAGGACACGCCGGACCGTGCCTTTTCCCGCTCTCCACGTCGGCGAAGCACGAACATCACGTGTTCCACCTCACCATTTGAATGCTCAACGCGACGCGGTCCACCGGCGGGTGGCCCCGTATGGTGATCGGTACAGCTGGTTCGCCCCGTCCGCCAGGCGGGAGCGTCGCAAGAGGGAACCCGGTGTGAATCCGGGACTGCCCCGCAGCGGTGAGCGGGAACGACCGCCGTCACACGCACTGGGACCGGAGTCCGGTTCTGGGAAGCGACGGCCAGTAGGTGTCCGCCCGCCTTCTTCACGAAGGCGGTGGACGGGCCCGCGAGTCCGAAGACCTGCCCGCTGTCCGTGCGCGAACCATTCGTGCGCGGATATCTCGGTGACCTCGAGGGCGGGTCGGCGTACACACCAGACGGGCGACCGCGCCGACCACGCGATCCGGACCCGCCCGGTGCTGCCACCCTTCGCGCTCTCGTCCCGTCTCCGGGATCTCAGGGATTCGTCTCGCGAAGGAGATCTCCGTGACCACCAAGCCCGCAGCCGCGGCAGCACGGGCCACCGTGTACGGCTACCCCCGCCAGGGCCCCGACCGGGAGCTCAAGAAGGCGATCGAGGGTTACTGGAAGGGCCGCGTCAGCGCGGACGCCCTTCGGGACACCGCCGCCGAGCTCCGCCGCTCGAACTGGCGGGAACTCACCGACGCAGGCATCGGTGAAGTCCCGACCGGCGACTTCTCGTACTACGACCACGTCCTCGACACCAGCGTCATGGTCGGTGCCCTCCCCGAGCGGCACCGTTCCGCGGTCGACGCGGACGCGCTCGACGGCTACTTCGCGATGGCGCGCGGCACCCAGGATGTGGCGCCGCTGGAAATGACGAAGTGGTTCGACACCAACTACCACTATCTGGTGCCCGAGTTGGCCCCCGGAACGGTGTTCCGGGCCGACTCGAGGAAGCAGGTCGAGGAGTTCAAGGAGGCACGGGCTCTGGGTCTGACGGCGCGGCCCGTCCTCGTCGGCCCGGTCACGTACCTCCTGCTGGCCAAGCCCGCGCCCGGAGTGGCCGCCGACTTCGACCCGCTGACCCTCCTCGACCGTCTCCTGCCGGTTTACGCCGAGGTCCTCGCCGACCTGCGCGCGGCGGGCGCCGAATGGGTCCAGCTCGACGAGCCCGCGCTCGTCCAGGACCGCACGCCCGCCGAGCTCAACGCGGCCGAGCGCGCCTACCGTGACCTCGGCGCCCTCCCCGACCGGCCGAAGCTCCTCGTCGCCTCGTACTTCGACCGGCTCGGCGACGCCCTTCCGGTGCTCGCCAAGGCCCCGGTCGACGGTCTCGCCCTCGACTTCACCGACGCGGCCGCCGCCAACCTCGACGCGCTCGCGGCCGTCGGCGGGCTGCCCGGCAAGCGCCTTGTCGCGGGTGTCGTCAACGGACGCAACATCTGGGTCAACGACCTGGAGAAGTCCCTCACCACGCTCGGCACGCTGCTCGGTCTCGCCGACCGGGTCGACGTGGCCGCCTCCTGCTCCCTGCTCCACGTCCCCGTCGACGCGGCCCTCGAACGGGACATCGAGCCGCAGATCCTGCGCTGGCTGGCCTTCGCCCGCCAGAAGACCACCGAGATCGTCACCCTCGCCCGGGGCCTGGCGCAGGGCACCGACACGATCTCCACCCAACTCGCCGCGAACCGCGCCGATCTGGCCTCCCGGACCGGCTCCCCCATCACCCGCGACCCGGAGGTCCGCGCCCGCACCGGGGCCGTCACGGAGGCCGACGCCCGCCGCTCCCAGCCGTACCCCGAGCGTGCGTCGGCCCAGCGGACCGGCCTCGGCCTCCCGCTGCTGCCCACGACGACGATCGGCTCCTTCCCGCAGACCGGTGAACTGCGGGCCGCCCGCGCCGACCTGCGGGCCGGGCGGATCGACGGCGACGGGTACGAGGAGCGCATCAAGGCCGAGATCCAGGAAGTGATCTCCTTCCAGGAGAAGGCGGGCATCGACGTCCTGGTGCACGGCGAGCCCGAGCGCAACGACATGGTGCAGTACTTCGCCGAGCAGCTCACCGGGTACCTCGCCACCCAGCACGGCTGGGTCCAGTCGTACGGCACCCGCTATGTGCGCCCGCCGATCCTCGCGGGTGACATCTCGCGGCCGGAGCCGATGACGGTGCGCTGGACGACGTATGCCCAGTCCCTCACCGGCCGCCCCGTCAAGGGCATGCTCACCGGCCCCGTCACCATGCTGGCCTGGTCCTTCGTACGCGACGACCAGCCCCTCGGCGACACCGCCCGCCAGGTCGCCCTCGCCCTGCGCGACGAGGTCGTCGACCTGGAGACGGCCGGGACGTCGGTCATCCAGGTCGACGAGCCCGCCCTGCGCGAGACGCTGCCGCTGCGCGCCGCCGACCACCCCGCCTACCTGGCCTGGGCCACCGAGTCCTTCCGCCTCACCACGAGCGGGGTGCGTCCGGACACGCAGATCCATACGCACATGTGCTATGCCGAGTTCGGTGACATCGTCCAGGCCATCGACGACCTCGACGCCGACGTCATCAGCCTGGAGGCGGCCCGCTCACACATGCAGGTCGCCCGCGAACTCGCCGCCCACGGCTATCCGCGGGAGGCGGGTCCCGGCGTGTACGACATCCACTCCCCGCGGGTGCCGAGCGCCGACGAGGCCGCGGCCCTGTTGCGTACGGGGCTCGAGGCCATCCCCGCCGAACGGCTGTGGGTCAATCCGGACTGCGGCTTGAAGACGCGCGGCTGGCCCGAGACGCGTTCGTCCCTGGAGAACCTGGTCGCGGCGGCCAGGACGGTCCGCGAGGAGCTCGCCACGCCTTGACGGCACGGCACGCACCGCAGCCCCCTTGCTCGTCCTCGACTCCGGGGACGAGCAAGGGGGCTGATGCAGCGTCAGTTCACGGTCAGCTCCGCGATCCCCGGATGCTTCTTCGACTCCGCGTCCCCCCGCACCGTCACCCGTACGTACCGTGCGAGCCGTCCATCGGCCGTGGCGCCGGCCGCGCGGTGCCAGTGGCTGCCGTCGAGGGAGAGCTCCACGGCGTGCGTCACCGGCTCGGTGTCGGTCCAGGTGGGGGTGACCTTCTTGACGCGGACGGGCCTGGCGAGATCCGTCGTCAGATGGCCACGCGCACCGTCCGGGACCCAGGCCGTGGCCGTATTGCCGTCGACGGCGGCGCCCGCGTACATGCCGGGCTGCTGGGAGGAGGCCGTCGCTCCGGTGCAGCGCGCCGCGTTGGTGGTGGGCGTGAGGTCGGGGCGGCGGGTCTTGAGGACGGCCGGGGCGCCCTTGCTGACGATCTGCCGGCCCTGAGGGGTGTCGAGCGTCATCGGCTCGCCGTCGGTGAGGCGCACGGTGGTGCTGTGCGCGCCGATGGCGATGTCGTACGTACGGCCCTGCCAGGAAAGGCCGCGCAGCGTGACGCCACGGTCGAGCTGCGGGGGCAGCATCGGGTCGAGGTGGAGGCGGTCCTCGCGCATCCGCAGGCCGGTCAGGCCGTTGGTGAAGACCTGTAGGAAGCCGCCCTTGCCGGTGAGGAAGTCGTGCGCGGGCGAGCCCGACAGCGGGTCCGAGGCGCCCGCCTTGTCGCCGCGGGCCTCCGAGAACTGCGCGAAGGGGCCGCGCACGAACGGCTTGATGGAGCGCTCCAGATACGTGTACGCGGAGCAGCCCGGCTCACCGATCCCGGCGGCGTCGATGGCATGCACCGAGTCGGTCATGGCCGGGCCGTCGGGGTCGGTGCGCTGCGCGTAGTAGTCGAGGGTGCCGGCCGCGGCGCCCTCGGGCATCGGCCACTCCAGCGGGTACATCAGCAGGACCGTGTCGGCCTGCTTGATGGTGCCGCCGTCGTAACCGTCGTACTGCTGGAAGACCTTGCGCTTCTCGTCGTACGGGATCCGGATGCGGTCGGCGATCGACTTCCACTCGGCGGGGGCCCGCTCACCGAGCAGTCCGGCGGCGCGGGTGGCGTGGCGCAGGGCTGTGACGGCACCGGCGTTGGTGAAGACCGCGTCGTCGACGCCGTTGCTGTACTCGTCGGGTCCGGCCGTGTCCTTGATCGAGTAGCTGTCGTCCTTGTTGCGGCTGACGCGGCCCGCCCAGAACTCGGCGATGCCCTTCATCACCGGCCAGCCGCGCTCGCGCAGCCAGCGGGTGTCCTTGGTGGCGAGGTAGTACTGCCAGGTGGCCAGGGAGATGTCGGACTGGAGGTGGATCTGCGTGCGGCAGTGCGGCGGGTCGACGCTGTGGCACTCCTCGGCCAGGTTGCCCGAACTCCCGCTGTTCCAGGGGTAGAAGAGGCCGCGGTAGCCGAGTTCCCGGGCGTTCTCGCGCGCCCCGGCGCGCGTACGGTAGCGGTAGTCGACGACGGACTTGGCGAGCTCGGGGCGGGTGGCGAGCAGCCCCGGATACATCCACGTCTCCGCGTCCCAGAAGACGAGGCCCGCATAGTTGTCGCTGGTCAGGCCCGCGGGGGCGATGCTGTTGGACGCGCCTTCACGGGTGCTGGAGAACAGCCCGTACTGCGCGGAGCGCACCCACGACTGCATGTCGCGCCGCCCGGCCACCTCGATGTCGCTGCGCCACAGCCGCGACCAGGCGGCGGTGTGGGAGCGCAGCAGCTTCTGCCAGCCGCGGTCGGCGGCGCGCCGTGAGGTGGCGGTGGCGTCCCGGCGCGGGGTGCGGGAGGTCAGGCCCGTGTCGACGCCCACGTACTTGGTGAAGCCGTACGACTGGCCGCGCCGGACGGGCAGCGACATGGACTGACGAGCAGTCAACTTCCTTGCGCCATCGGCATGCTGGGCCTTCGCACCCGGTACGCCGCCGTCGGCGCGGAGGGTGGAGGCCACGGCCCCGTCGACCTTCGTGCCGTCCGTACGGAACGCCACGTCCATGGTCGGTCCGGACCGGCCGTCGCCGCGGTGCCCGTCGGTCCGGTCGCCGCCGCCGGTCTGCCGGATGCGCCGCGCGCCGCGGCCGTCCAGCGCGTCGGTGACGGTGGCCCTGCCGCTCCAGTGCGGCGTCATGCTCATGCGCACGGCGCCCGCGTGCGGGTCGGCGCGGTCGGCGAGCACCTCGTAGACGAGGTCGGTCCGGCGGCCGTCGGTGGCGGTCCATGTCAGCGACGTACGCACCACTCCGCAGTGGAGGAGCAACGTCTGGCGGTAGTGGGAAATCCGGCCGGTGGGCGTCGAAGAGTTGAAGGTATCGCCGTGTGCTCCGCCGGTGCCGACGGTGAGCGCGGACCAGGTGGGGAGGGCGGCCACGGCCTGCCGGTCCTCGGCGGTCCGCTTGTTGTGCGCGTAGAGACCGGACACGAAGGAGCCGTCGTAGCGCGGCGTGAACAGCGGCCAGCCCGTCTTGACCTCGCTGTCGGCGTATCCGGCGCCGTTGGGCGGCACGCGCTGCCCGAGGTAGCCGTTGCCGACGAAGGCGTGGTGGGTGTCCTTCACGTCGGGCCGGGTGGTGCCGAGGCTCCAGCCGTCGCTCCGGCGGCAGTTCGCGGTGGTGGGGGTGGTGTCTGTGGCGGCGGTGGCGGTGCTCCGCGCTGTCTGCGAGGCCGCCGACGGCACCGAGGCGACGAGCGCTCCGGCCAGTAGCACCGCGGTCAGCTGGGCGGCGCGCGGCCGTACGCCGAGGGAGTACGTCATTGTTCTCCGTCACTCTGGTTCACCTGGGAGGGTCCAGGGACCATAAATTTCCTGAACAAGCCACGTCAATAGATGCGCATCATCAGTCAAGTCTCGAACACATGCACATCAGTTTCAGGCCCGGCCCACGCGACACACGAGAGGGAGGGAACACTCGAACCGAGTGTTCCCTCCCTCTGCCCTCTGGCCTCTGCGCTCTGCCTTCAGCTGCCCCCGGCCGGGGAGCCCTGAGAGGCGTCAGCGTCAGTGGCGCGGGCCCTGCTTCCGGTCGCGCCAGTTCTCGCCCTTGGCGTCACCGCGGCCACGCTCGCCCTTGGCGCGGTCGAACTCGATCTGCTCCTTGCGCACCTGGTCGGAGACCTCTTGGGTCTCGGTGACGTTCTCGGTCTCCAGGCGCACGCGCTCGACCGGCACCGCCTCCTTGCGGACCACCGCCTTCTCGGCGTGCAGGGTCACCTCGGCCTCTTCCTCGCCGATCCTCGCGCGCGTGCCGTCACCCTCGCGGACGGGCTCGCGGACCACGCGAACCTCCTCGTGCGAGAGGGGTACGGACGTCGTGACCTCCTCGGTGACGACCACCTTCCGCAGGCGGGCCTGGCCGACCGTCTCCTCCTCCTTGCCGACGCGCAGCCGCTCCTCGGACCGGATCATCTCGTCCTTGTGGTGCTCACCGGCACCGGCTCGGGTCGCGAACTCGCGGCCACCGCCTGCGCCCGCTCCGGCCATGTCGCCGCGGCCACCTGCCGCCGGGGCGGTACCGGGCCGCATGCCGCCCGCCATGCCGCCCGCGCCCTCGGGCCGCGCAAGGCCGTAGTGGCGGTAGAGCTCGTGCTCCTGCTCCGGCTCGAGGTGCTGGTCGGCTTCCACGCGCGGGGCGTCCTTGACGGCCTCCTTCGTGGTCGCCACGTGCAGCTGGTCGTCCTGGCGACGGGCGCCGGCGAGCGGGACGAAGCTCTGCTTCATCCCGAAGAGACCGGTCTTGACGGTCACCCACTCGGGACGGCCGCTGCGGTCGTCGAGGTAGACCTGCTCGACGCTGCCGATCTTTTCGCCGGTCTGGTCATAGGCCGTCAGGCCCGCAAGCCCGTCGGGATTGGTGAAGGCCTCGCCCTGCGTCATGGGTGATCACTCCCTTGGAGCGCGCGACGGGCAGAATCGACTCTCGCCACGGACGACGCACGCTTCCTCTCCATCGCGCGCTGCCCGGCAGCACCCCGCAACCAGGAGCGTCACGGAACGTGTGCGGATTTCCCCGGGAAGGGCCTTCGGCGGCACGATTGCGGCGATTTGGCCCCGGTATTCCGGCAGCTGCGAAATTAGGCCATTCGGGTTGCCCCGTGCGAGAGCGGAGTCGCCCTGGCCGGACAGGTGCGGGAGCCGGTACGGAGCAAGTGGCAGGACGGCGGACGTCTGCCGGTCAACCATGATCGCAAGCTAGGTTGAGCGGTATGAGCAACCTTGACCGTCAGGCGGTTCCGTCCTTGTGCGGCGGCCGCGGGTTCGTCGTCGCCGAGCCCGTACGCGAGCTGCTGAGCCCCCGCCGCGTGCGGCTCGGCGCGTCGACCGAGGTCCGCCGGCTCCTGCCGAACCTCGGGCGCCGCATGATCGGGGCGTGGGCCTTCGTCGACCACTACGGCCCCGACGACATCGCCGACGAGCCGGGGATGCAGGTGCCGCCCCACCCGCACATGGGCCTGCAGACCGTCAGCTGGCTGCACGACGGCGAGGTGCTGCACCGCGACTCCACCGGCAGCCTGCAGACCATCCGCCCGCGCGAGCTCGGCCTCATGACGTCGGGCCGGGCGATCTCGCACTCGGAGGAGTCGCCGAAGCCGCACGCCCGCTTCCTGCACGGCGCCCAGTTGTGGGTGGCCCTGCCGGACGCGCACCGGCACACCGACCCGAAGTTCGAGCACCACGCCGAGCTGCCCACGGTCACGGCTCCCGGCGTCGAGGCGACCGTGCTCCTCGGCGACCTCGACGGGTCCCGCTCCCCCGGCAGCACGTACTCCCCGATCGTCGGCGCCGACCTCACCCTCACGTCCGGCACCGAGGCACGCCTGCCGTTGGACCCCGACTTCGAGTACGGGGTGCTCTCGATGTCGGGCGAGGTGCACGTCGACGGCGTACCCGTACTGCCGGGTTCGATGCTCTACCTCGGCTGCGGGCGCACCGAGTTGCCCCTGCGGGCCGATTCCGACGCGGGACTCATGCTGCTCGGCGGCGAGCCCTTCGACGAGGAATTGATCATGTGGTGGAACTTCGTCGGCCGCACCCAGGAGGAGATCGAACAGGCGCGGGCGGACTGGATGACGGGGTCGCGGTTCGGCGAGGTGAAGGGGTACGACGGGACGCCTCTGCCTGCACCGGAGTTGCCCGACCTCCCTCTCAAACCACGCGGAAGGGCGCGCTGACCTGGGAAGAGGTGGACCGCCGGATCAAGAACCGGCGAGGCTCCACCTGTTTACGCCCGAGCCTCGACCTGAGCGACTCCGGCTGCGCCGGAAGCCGATCACCCCAGGGCCACAGCCGTGGGAGCGGGATCACATCGGCGATTGCGGGATGCGACAACGCTCGACGCAGCGGTGTCGCTCCGTGTTCGTGGTGCCTCCTCGGACGGATAGGTTCACCGTGGTGTGTTCGAGTCATTTCTGGAGGGGTCACCGGTGAACGTTGTCGCGATCATGGAGGCGCTGGCCGAACAGGGCATAACCGTGCTGTTCAAGGCTGATGCTGAGCGGATGGCAGAAAGGCGGAAGCCCTGGACGTTCGTGGCCAGTGGCGCCCCGTTACGTGACGACATCCTCGTGCGTACCGATGCTGCGTCGGTGGAGCAGTGCCTCGAAGCCTGCCTGCCCCGCCTGCGCGAACTGGGCTTCACTTTTCCCGAGTGACGAGGCATGCCAGCGGGAGTGGAACGACATTTCACCGTGTGTGGCAGCCGGGAGCGTATCGGCTCCAGGTTCCGCCGGCCTCGGTGACCAGGCGGGTGGCGGTCTTGTCGTGATATCCGAGTGCCTTCGCGATGACGGGGGCCGGGGCTTGCAGGACAAGCTGACGGCCGGGAAAGAGCCACTGTGAGCTCCTGCTGCTGGCGTAGGGCAGGTGCTGGCGGGACCGAATGTAGGCCCGCATCAGGTCGGCGACGGGCTCCCGCAGCGGGGACGGCGGGTCTCCCAGCCGGACGGTGACGACGCTCCCGTCGTCCATGACGTCGTCCTGTGGAACACCCGCTACCTCGACGCCGCCGTCGCCCAGCTCCGCGCCGAGGGCTACGACATCAAGGACGAGGACGTCGCCCGCCTCTCCCCGCTCAAGGACCGGCACATCAACTTCCGGGGCCGCTACCTGTTCAACATCAAGGCCAGCGGCCCCGGTCAGGGACTGCTCAGTGTGTGTTCTGTCGAATCCCGTCAGGGCTGAATGTTCTCCAGGTCCTCGAGGAGGCTGGGGTGCGTCGGCTGCCACCCGAGGGCCTTGCGGGTGTGGGTGCTGGACGCAGGCTGGTCCATGGCGAAGATCGGGCCGAACGGGCCGAAGGTCTCCTCCGACACCGCCTCGACCGGCAGGCCCAGCCGTCGGCCGACGACGGTAGCGATCTCCCGCACCGCGTCGCCCTCGTCGGCGACGGCGTGCCAGGCCGTCCCGGCCGGTGCCGATTCGAGGGCCAGACGGAACAGGACCGCCGCGTCGAGCGCGTGCACGGCCGGCCAGCGTTGGGTGCCATCGCCCGGGTAGCCGGCCACCCCGGTGCGGCGCGCTCGTTCGGTCAACAGGCCGGCGAATCCGCCCTGGCCCTCGTTGTGCACCGTGCGCGGCATGCGGACAGCCGTACTGCGCACACCGCGCGAGGCGAGGTCCAGCAGTGCATTGACCGAACGGCCCCGACCACCCACCGGTCCGTCGGTCGGCAGCGGATCGGCCTCGGTGGAGGCACGTCCCGGCACCCAGGGCGTGCCGGAGACCGTGACGACCGGGCGGTCGCTTCCGATGAGTTCCTGCCCCAGCGTGGCGAGCGCGGCGCTCTCCTCGGCGATGGCCTGCGCGAGAGCGTTCGGACTGCCGTAGTCGCGTCCGAACGCCAGACTGATCACGCCGTCGCACTGCGCTGCGCCGGACCGCAGGACGTCGAGGTCCGCCAGGTCTCCTCGCAGCACCTTGGCACCAGCACTTTCAAGGGCCTGCGCGGAGCCGTCCGAGCGAGCCAGTGCGAGAACGGTGTGGCCGTGGCCGAGGAGTTCGGCGACGACGGCGGAGCCGATGGTGCCGGTACCGCCGGTGACGAAGACATGCATGAGCTCTCCCTGAAAGTGATGGGACCATTGTCCCATCACTGACCCTACACGGGTGACGGGACAGGTGTCCCATCACCTATCCTGGTCGCATGGCTAGATGGCAAGCGGGGGCGACCCAGCGACTCGTCGTTGCGGCAGTCGACCTGTTCACCGAGCAGGGGTACGACGCCACCACGGTGACGCAGATCGCCGAGCGCGCCGGTGTCACCAAGAGCACCTTCTTCCGGCACTTCGCCGACAAGCGCGAGCTACTGGTCGCCGGCCAGGAGACGCTCAGCAGGCTGCTCGCCGACGGCATTACCGAGGCCCCTGCGAGCGCCAGCCCGCTCCAGGCGGTAGCAGCCGGTCTCGAGCGCGCGTCGAGCGCCATGGGACCAGCGAACCGCGAACTCGGCCCCCGCCTCAAAGCAGCCGTGGCAGCCAGCACCGAACTACAAGAGCGCGACGCCCTCAAGAGCGTCGGTCTCGCGGCCGCCATGACAGCCGCGCTCATCGCCCGTGGCGTCCCCGACCCGACCGCGCACCTGGCGGGCGAGCTGGGAGTCCTCGCCTTCAAACGGGGCTACGCCCAGTGGTCCGAAAGCGATCGCGATGACACAGAAGGGCTCGCGCCTCATGCACTGGCAGCCCTGGAGGACCTGCGCGCGGCAACGGCATCCCTGGGCTGATCAATGCCACCCGACTGTTCGCCGACCGGGCCCGGTCGTGGTCGACCTGGCGCAGGGTCATGTCGGCCAAGGCTGCTCCGATCATGCCGAGGCCGAGGCCGACCGTCAGCATGGGCACAACCGTCAACACTGGGGAGAGGCCGGTGTTGTGCTCGGTGATCAGCCACGCGTATCCACCCAGGGTGGCCGCGGCCAGCAAAGCGTCGGCCTGGGGGCGCGCCTGCCGTGCCGGACGGCCAGGCTCATCGCCAGCCAGGCGCCGGCCATCTCGCCCACCGAGGCCGTCACAAAGCCCGTCGCCGCCTGCCGCGGGGAGAGCCCGAGCCCGTCCTGCATGAACAGGGTCCACGCCAGGAAGAACACGCCGGACAGCAGCCCGAAGACCAGCTGTGCGGACAGCCCCGCGGTGAACGCCCTGCTCTTGAACAGCGCCAGGACGACGAGCGGCTCGCGGCATTGCGTGGTCCTGGCCCGCTGCTGGAGCACGAAGACCGCCAGGGTCAGCGATCCCCCGGCCATCATGAAAAGGCTCCAGGCGGGCCAGTGGTGTGCGCCGCCCACGGTGAGCGGGTAGGCGATCAGCAGCAGGCCCAGGCTGGCCAAGGTCATGCCAGCAAGGTCCAGGCGCCGGGCGGCGAGGTCGCGTGATTCGGGCAGGTACCGCAGGCCCAGGAGCACGGTCGCCACTCCGATGGGCACATTGATCAGGAAGATCGGGCGCCATCCGAGTCCGAAGAGATCGGCGCTGGTGAGCACCCCGCCCAGGACCGGTCCGGCGACGCTGCCCAGCGACATGATGGTGCCGTAGAGGCTGAACGCCTTGGCGCGGGAGCCTTCGTCGAAGGTGACATGCAAGGTGGCCAGGACCTGAGGAACCATGACCGCCGCGGCCCCGCCCTGGACGACGCGGGCAGCGATCAGCAGGGCGGGCGTGCCGGCCAGACCACAGAGCAGGGACGCCGCGGTGAAGACGCCGGTACCCAGGAGGAAGAGCCGCTTGCGGCCGTAGAGATCGCCGAGCCGCCCGCCGGTGATCAGCCCGAGGGCGAAGGTCAGTGCGTAGGCGGCGTGAATCCACTGCACCGCGGCACCGGAGGCGCCGGTGTCGTGCTGGATGGCGGGCAGGGCCGTGTAGACGACGGAGCCGTCGAGGGCGTTCATCAGCTCCGCGACCAGGACGACAACCAGCATGACGGTGCGACCCGTGCCGGGATGGGTGCCCGCGGGGGCGGAGCGGGAGGGGAGGGATGGGGTGTCAGCGGACACGACGCAGTTCCTGTTCTGATGGACAGAAGGGGGGAAAGGGGCAGGCCAGGCATGCCCGTCCCGCTTACTGCGCGACAGGAAGATTCGGGGTGCGGCAACGCCCAGGCCGAAGGGCAGACCGCTGCTGAGACGACCGCGCGCTGCTGCACAGAGCAGGGGGTCAAGTCTCATGGCCAGCGGTTCTCAGGCCTGGGAGATAGGTCATCACCTCGTGACATATGTGAACGGAGTGGACAGCACTACGAGCGGCTCAGACTACGTTCCTGATCGCGAGGCCAGCAATCGAGTTTCGCCCCCGCTGGCTCCCGCGCCGTACCGCATCACAGATCCCCGCAGTGCGAAGAAGACGTGCGCTATGGGGCGCGTGCCAGGGAACTCTTCGTACGCGCAGCGGATTTCGGGGGCCCGGCGCGGGCTCGAACCACATCATGGCTATGGGGCGCCACTCGGCTGCAATCGTGCTATCTGCATGCCCACCTCGTGCGGTCAGCACGAGCTCTGCCTCTCGCGGGGCCGACCAGGAACGACCGGAGGAGTTGGCCGGTCCCGTCATCAACCCGCGTGCCGCGGGTCCGCGGGGATTTGACGGTCGACTTCTTGCCGGGCGCACCCTTCGGCGAGCTTCGACCCTGCGGTGACCTATCACGCGCCCATGGCTTCGCCGTGATTGTTGCGCCGCCTTGGCGGCAGCGGGCGGGCCGGGCTCGACATGCGGCTGACAGCCGCCGCACCAGGGCGTTGGACACGACGGTCAGGTAGGTGATGCCGCACCGGGCAGGCGCGGGAGGGCGAGACGACCGGTTGACGTTCACGCCGCGGCGTTCGTGTTCGTGGCCTCGATGGCTCCACGCACATAGCGGCACACGGTTCCCCGAGTGCGCCCTGGAGGACGACGTTCGCTCACCGTCGCTGCGCTACCTCATCGATCGGCTCGGCCTGCGGTGGTCATCCGACCGAAGAGTGGCGATGCCGGACAAGGGACTCACCGGCCGCTGGGACAAGTACGAGGCGGAGCCCATGGCCGACCGGTTCGATGAGCAGGCCTGCGGCGACCGTGGCACCGAGCCACCTGGCCGCCCGGCCTGGGTTCCCCCTCATCCGTTCGGTCGCCGTCTGCTCGCCGCCTCCCGGGGATCCACGTGAGATGGGTTCAGTCCGGGTCCTGGATGAGAGGCGCACCGGAGGGTACGCGGAAGGTCATCGGGCAGCCCGCCCGGTGGACCGCGCAACATCGACGGCCGATCGTCCATGAACAAGCAACAACTCGCCAAGGCCCTGGGCCACTGACCGACCACCACAGCGCCCATGAGGGCCGGTTCAGCCCGCGGTCCCGACCGGGGCGCGCCACGCAATCAAGGAGAGGGATCAAGGAGAGGCATGAGCACCCACGATCCCAAGCACCAGCCCGCCCAGGACGAGGAGCACCCCGCCACGGCCGCCGACGAGGTTCTGCACGAGGCGGAAGAAGCCGAGACGAGCGTGGTGGACGACGGGGAGCGGCGGGGCAAGGACGGCGAGGCGGCCGACGCGCTGACGCCGAACGAGGACGCGCAGGAAGACGTCCACGATCGCGACGCCTGACCGCTGCCCTGGCAAGCAAGCTCCACCCGCAGTCCATGCCCCAGCCCGTGCATCCGTGCGCGGGTGCGCATCTCGGCGCCCAGTTCCCGGTTCCCGGTTCACGGTTCACTGCAAGTTCACAGCACACGGAGGCACTACGTGTTCGACAGCACCTTGGCATTGATGACCCAGGGCTACACGTGGTTGCCCGACCGGCGCCGACGCAGCCGTGGCAAGCCGGTGCAGAGCCGTCTCATGGGTAAAAAGGCTGTGGCCCTTCACGGCCCCGAAGCGGTGCGCTTCTTCTACGACGAGAATCACGTCGAACGCCACGGAGCGCTTCCGGGCCCCATTCTCGACACGCTCTTCGGACGCGGTGCCGTGCATACGCTCGACGGCCGGGAACACCGGGTCCGCAAGGCCCTTTTCATGTTCCCGCTCAAGGACCGCGACGGCCTGAAGTCCCTTGCGGAGCACCTCGGGGCCGAATGGGACCTGGCCCATCAGCGGTGGGCGGGCCGCGACCAGGTGGTGTTCTTCGACGAGGCGGGTCTGCTGCTCACGCGCGCGGTCTGCGCCTGGTCCGGCATCGCCCTTGACGATGTGGAGACCGAGGAGATGGCCCGCGATCTTGTGGCCATGGTCGACGGCTTCGCCTCTCCGGGGCCCCGCCATCTACGGGCCCGCCGCGCCCGCAGCCGTCAGGAAGAACGGCTGTCCCAGCTTGTCGAGAAGGTACGCGAGGGGTCGGAAGAGGCCCCTGCGGATTCGGTCCTTGAGGCAGTGGCCACCCACCGTGACGCCGAGGGGAAACCACTGGATGCGCATACCGCGGCAGTCGAGGTCCTGAACGTGCTCCGCCCGACGGTCGCCGTCAGCTGGTTCCTGACCTTCGCCGGGCATGCCCTGCACCGCTGGCCCGAACACCGCAAGCTCCTCGCCGATGGCGACGCGGCCTACGCACGCGCCTTCGCCCACGAGGTCCGGCGGTTCTACCCCTTCGCACCCTTCGTCGGCGGTCTCGCCGCGGCCGATCTGCTCTGGGACGGCCAGGACATTCCCGTCGGCACGATGGTCCTGCTCGACCTGTACGGGCAGAACCACGACCCGGAGCTCTGGCCGAAGCCCTACACCTTCGACCCCGGCCGTTTCGTGGGCCGCGAGCCCGACCGCGACGAACTGGTGCCCCAGGGCGGAGGCGACCCCACCACCAACCACCGCTGCCCTGGGGAGGACGTCACGCTGACGGTCCTCGAAACCCTCGTCCCCCGGCTGGCCGCACTGCGCTACGACGTGCCGGACCAGGACCTCAGTATTCCGCTGCGGCGCATCCCCACAGCACCCCGAAGCGGCTTCGTCATGACGCTCTTGCCCTAGGTGCGTCGAACCTGACGTCGTCCGCGTCGACGATGCGGGCACCCATGTTGATCTCCATCATGCGAAGAGCGGCGTCGGCCAGATCCGAGTGAATGTGGGCCACCGCGTCGCGGGGGACGGTGACCTGGAGGTGGCGGATGTGTGCGTCCAGGGCGGAATACAGGACGCACTGCTCGGTGACCTGACCGCACAGGACCACGTGATCGACGTGCTGTTGGGTGAGGAGGTAGTGGAGCGGCGTCTCGTAGAAGATGGAGTGCCGTGCCTTGATGACGAACTGTGACTTCTCGTCCGGCGCGAGCGGACGCACTAGTTCGGCGTGCGGTCCTTCGAGTGCCGTTTGCAGGATTTCTCCGTGGTGGGACCGCCACTCACCGAAATTGTCGTTGGCGTAGATGACCGGGACGCCGTGTTTACGCGCCCGTTCGACGAGCCGCACGAGGGCGGGGAGAGCAGCCTCGGCCGAGGGAAGGAGAAGGTGGGCGTCGTCGTGCTCATACGTGTTGATCATGTCGATGACGACGAGTGCGGTCTCTGTCATGCCTTCACTTTGGGTCCTTCGCGCGCCCGTCGCCGTCCGGAGCCTGCAGGGGAGCGACCACGACGGCGGCAGAGCCCGGCGGGCGAACTCGTTCCTCGGGCTCGCTTGGCAGCGCAGCCGTCGTGCACGGGCCTTCCTCGTTGCGTGCCCCGCTCGCGCGGCCCAGGTCGACGTGGTGGATTGGGTCTGGCCCTCGCGGGGCACCCGTGCCTGCCGAGGCGACACCCTTTCCGGAAGGCAGGCACACCCCCGTGACGCACCCTGACGACGCGCTCCCAGGCCGGGAAGAATCCTTCTGGATGGCCAGCTGCCCGACCACGGCCCACCCTTCCCTGGGCACTGCGGCCGAGGTGGATGTCGCCGTCGTCGGGGGCGGCATCGCGGGGTTGAGCACCGCATGGGAACTGGCCAGGGCGGGGCACAGCGTTGCCGTACTGGAGGCGGACCGGATCGCGGCCGGGGTCACCGGTTACACCACGGCCAAGGTTTCTGTGCTGCACACGCTCGTCTACGACCGGCTGCGCCGCACGCGTGGCCCCGACGCCGCCCGCTTCTACGCCCGGTCCCAGCAGGGCGCGCTCGACCGGTTGCGCCAGATCGTGGCGCAACTGGACATCGACTGCGACCTGGAGCAGCTCAGTTCGTTCACCTATGCGGCCGAACCGGGTGACGCAGAGGGCGCGAAGATCCTGCGGGCGGAGGCGAAGGCCGCCGCGGAGGCAGGGCTGCGGGCCACATACGTCGAGGAAACCGGGCTGCCGTTCCCGGTCGGCGGTGCCGTGCGCGTCGCCGACCAGGCACAGTTCCACCCCCGCAAGTACCTGCTCGCCCTCGCGGAAGACTTCCGGCGGCTCGGCGGTGTGATCTACGAGCGGACCCGGGTCACCGATCTCTCGGAGGGCTCCCCCTGCAAGGTCACCACCGAGTCCGGGCACACCGTCACCGCCCAGCACGTCGTGGTCGCCACCCACTATCCGATCTTCGACCGCGCTCTGCTCTTCTCTCGGCTCACCCCCTCCCGCGAGGTGGTGGTGGCGGCCCCCCTGCCGGTGGCCGACGATCCGGGCGGCATGTACATCACCGAGGACGAGGGCAAGCGGTCGGTACGGACAGCTCCGTACGGCGACGACGCCTCGCAACGGCTGCTCATCGTCACCGGGGAGGGCTTCACACCCGGCACCGGAGACCCCGCAGCGAGCTTCGCCCGCCTGGACGCCTGGCTGCACGAACGGTTCCCGACCGCCGGGCCGACCGCGTACCGCTGGGCCGCCCAGGACAACTCCTCCACCGACACCGTTCCGCTGATCGGGCCCCTCCACAAGGGTTCCCGGCACACCTACGTGGCCACCGGCTTCGGCGGGTGGGGCATGACCAACGGCATCCTGGCCGGGCAGCTCCTCACCGCTCACATCGCCGGGGCACCGCCGGCCTGGGCGGAGCTGTACGACCCGCGACGACTGAAGAGCGTGGTCAAGGAGGCGTCGGGGTTCCTCACGGCACAGGCGAAGGTGGCCAAGCACCTCGTCGGGGACCGGTTGACCACCGGGCACGTCGACTCGGTGGCGGAAATCGCGCCCGGCACCGGAGCGGTGGTACGGGTCGACGGCAAGCGGTGCGCGGTGTACCGGGACCCGGACGGCACTACGCACGCGGTCTCCGCACGCTGCACCCACCTGGGCTGTCTGGTGGCGTTCAACGCGGCGGAGACGTCGTGGGAGTGCCCGTGCCACGGGTCGAGGTTCGGCGTGGAAGGTGCGGTGCTCCAGGGGCCCGCGGTCCGGCCGCTGGAGGGGGTTCGCCTGCACGGCGACCGGGACGAGGACACAGGCGGAGACACGAGCGGGGGCGTCAGGCAGAGTTGAGGCCACGCCCCCAGGGGCAGACTCCCAGGTCGCGACCCCCTCTAGCCTCGTTGCCGGGCCTCCATCGTCACGGCCAGCGCGAAAAGCAACTGCCTGTCGACGGCATCCACGTGCACGGTCAGGCGATACCAGTCGTCGAACACCTTGGGCTTGTCGATGCTGAACACCAGCTCGCCCTCCCGCCCGAAGCCCTCCCGCACGAAGTCGAAGTGGTACTTGACCAGAGCCCCGGCGATCTCCCCGACCGCGTCCAGGAGCGTCAGCAGCCGCCGGGCCCGCGCCGTCGCGACGCTGCGCTCGGTACCGGTGAGCCGGCCCAGGCCAGGCTGCTCGAACTCCCAGGTCGTACGGTCGACCGACTTCTTCGGCAGCACCCCGAACGAACCGAGCAGCCTCCCCTCGTGGTCGAACGCCTCATAGCCGGTCAGAGCGGCGAGCCAACCCTTCGAGCTCTCCCGCACCGTCACCAGCTTCTCGCTGCGCCCCTCGTCACCATAGATGTCCAGCTCGTCGGACACCTTCAGCTGTTTCTCCGCGTAACCGAGAGACTTGCCCGGCTTCCCGCTCCCGTCGTCGGCGGAGATCCGGTACTTGCGCTTGAGACCGAGCGAGGTCTTGCGGATGTGGTAGATCGATGTCGGCACGCTCAACAGGGTATTCGCCCTGGCCACGACGCCCATGCCGACAAGCGGGCCGCCGCCGACCCACCCAGTCCCATCCCCAGCCGTCGTCGCGCCGCTGGCGCCATTCATCAGTGAGGCCACTGGGGCACGCTACGAACCGTTCGACACGGGACGCCAGTCCACGTCCTTGCTGGAGTCCCTTCTTCACACGGGCCCCAGGGGGCGTACGCCTGGCTGATCGCCGCATGGGCGTCGGCACGCTGGTTGTCTTCGCCAGGCCCGAGCCGAGAACATCGACGCCCCCGACCGCATCCGCTTGCAGGGGATCTAACCGACGACGAAGTCGCCGGACTGCTCAGCCTCGGCGCCACCACAGTGGACGTGGGCCAGGGCCCTGCCCCGGCTGGACGGTCGCGGCCGACCGTACGGGTTGCACCTTCCGTAGCGGCATGTGGTCCGGTGGACTCACGTCCCGGTCCCTTGGAGAAAGGTCCCTGCTCATGCCCTCGTCCTTCGTGCCACCCCGCCAGGTCAAGATCGGTGACGCGGCGGCCTTCGTCGGCAGCACGCCGCGGGCGATTCGCCACTACCACGAGATCGGGCTGCTCCCCGAGCCTGAGCGGGGCGGCGACGACCGTCGCCGCTACGGGTACGAGGACATGATCCGCCTGCTGTGGATTCGCAGGATGGCCGACGCCGGGATCGCCCTGGACGACATCCGTGACGCCTTCCCCACCGGCACGGCTTCCGCCGGTGCGGACAGCGGAGACGGTGTCGCGGGCATCCTGGAGCGGGTGGAGGAAGCCCTCGCCGAGCAGGAGGCGGAATTGCGGCGGCAGCGGACCGCCGTGCAGCGGATGCGCACCGAAGGCAGCCGGATGGGCCTGCTCTCCGACTTCGTCACCGACCGCCTCAAGAGCCTGCCCGAGGGCTCCGTGCGCCAGGCGGACCTGGACACTCTGCTGGTCACCGAGCGGATCTTCGGCCCACTCGGCGCGGCCGTCCAGGCCACCCGCTTCGTCGCCCTGGCCACGCACCCCGCTCTGCGGGAGGAGTCCGACCGCATTGATGACGCCGAGGAGGCACTCGATGACAGCGTCGCCGTCGATGATCCACGGGTGGCTCAAGTGGCCGTCGAGCGGCATGCCTTCGAAAGCGCCCTGCGGGCCGTCATCGAGGAGTCCGGCCTGGAGAAGGACGACGATGCCCTTTTCGACGCCTGGGACACTCTGCACCCCGAGGACGGCGAGGACGGCGAGGACGAGGTCGACCTCACCTCTGGCAGACGGGTGGCAAATTCCATGAACGTGTTCGAAGCCATCGGCAAGATGCCCTACGACTTCTCCCCAGCCCGCCTGCGCTGTATGGAACTGGCCGAAGAACTCTCCGTCCAAGACTCACCCCGTACCTGAACCAGGATGTCGCGGAACATGAGCATGAGCATGCGTTGCTCGATGCGTGCCTGAGTCAGCGGCGGAGGATCGCCTTCGCCCGTTTCAGCGCTTCACTTTGGTAACTCGCCATGTCGGCCAGAAACGCTTGGTCCTTCTTCGGAAGAGTGGCAATGGTTTCCTGTCGCACCCGCACGGCCGTTCCGGGGACGTCGGCCTCGATGGCACATGCCCCATCGGCCACGGCGACCGCTTTCTCGCGTTTACGGAATGCGTCTTCTGACCTCCCCTTTCGGTGTTTGTTCTCCAGGAAGTGGCGATTCAGCGAGTCACGTGCCTCCTCTGGCGTCCGGAAGGCGTACCCGCGTGCCGCCATGCACGACCGCCAGGCAGACATCGCGGCTTTGAACTCACGGGCTTTGGGCACTTTGGCGTCGAGGCGGCCGTTGAGGGCTTCGGGCGCGTAATACATACGGGCCCACACCGTGACGTCGCCGGTCAGGTCGCGGCGTGCCTCGGCGTCGCAGCCCTGTCGCCGTACCCGTACGGTCCCGATGCCCGTCGAGACGTCGTCACCAGAATTCGCGGGGCCGGAGAAGGCCAGGTCGAAGGAGCGTTTCCGGTCCGGCGGCAGGTCGGTGTAGTACGGGGCCGGTGGCGGGCCCGATGGCCGAGGCTTGGTGGCGATGGCGTAGCCATGGTCTTTACGGCCGCGGAGGTCCACGACTGCGGCGGAATCGTCGAGCGCCGTCGGCAGTGGGGCCCGCTTGGCGGGGTAGGTGAAACCCTCGTCCTTCATGCAGCGATGAACGAGCTTGTTGACCGCCGTGTCCAGCGTCTGCTGCGCTCGCGGCCAACTCCCCGACCGGGTCACCATGTCCAGTGCCTCGGTACTCAACCGCCCGCTGAACGCGGGCGGCTTCGGCAGTGGCGCCCCCGCCGTGTCCGGCTGCGCCGAAGCACAGCCGGACACGGCGGCAAGGGCCGCAAGGGCTGCAAGGGGTGCCGCGGCGAGCCACCGCTCCCTTGGGGATGGCCTCATCACCTCGGCGAGCACCAGTGGTTCGAGCTGATCGTGTCGTTGAACGCCGGGTCGTTGTAGCCGACGGGCGGCGCCGCCCCGAAGTCAGGAACCTGGTCGTTCCTGCCGAGACTGTGATAGCGGCCGGTGTAGTTGGCGCTCGTCCAGTAGTAGACCGTGCACTCCCTGCCCCGGTTGGCGATGGAACTGATGCAGTCGTTCCAGGTGCCACCACGGCACTGACTCTGCGCGAAGGACGTGAAGTTCTCGTTGTCACCCGCGACGCGGCCCCGGTTGCCGCCGTAGTTGCTGTTCACCCAGAAACACGTATCTCCGGCCGCGCAGGTGATGAGCGCCTCCGCGCTTTCGTCGGAGCTCGCCGTGGCGGGCCCTGCGGTGAGGCCGCCGAGCACCAGCAACGTGGATCCTGCGGCCGCGGCCAGCATCTTTCGCATGACTGTCCTCTCTTCCCTCATGGATGTGTGGTTCCGCTTCCTGGTGCCCCGGCGGCATGCGCGAGCGCTTGGGCGTCGGGAACCGCACCGACCCGCAATCTGGCTGGGCAGGCCCTTCTGTCATGCCGGGGTCACCGAGACCATCGGTCGTGTTCGTGCGCTCCATGCTCGCGACCGCGCTGGGCAGCCGCGATGGTTTCGGCTGTGGCCGAACTGTCGGTAAGGGAACGGCTGTTGGCAGGCGCGTGGCCGCGGTGATCAGTGGGGGAGGACACTTGTTGCGCCTGCACTTCACCGCCGAAGACCTACTGCGGGTGACGTTCGCGGCTGAGCCCGCGCCGCTGATGGAACTGGGCTTCGCCATAGCGATGCTCCAGCGCGAAGCGGTTCCGCAGTTCGCGCGCTGGCAGCGGAGGACACGGGAGTCCTTGTCGCCGGAGACGACAGCGCTGTTCAGTCTGGTGCCTCCCACCGCGCGGGGCCCGATGTTCCTCGACCCGCTCAGCAAAGGGCTCGATGAAGGCCTCGACCGGGTCCGTGCGACGCCCCTTTCCCGCGTACGGGCGGAACTCGGCCGAGTGTGCCCGGCGCACCGGCCGATCACCCCGTGGGTCAAGGAGCTCGCCGTTCACGAGCGAGAGGCCTGGCAGACCCTCGAACACGCCCTGCGTGCGGCGCACTCGGCACTGATCGACGAGCCCTGGGGCCGTATCGAGGCCGGCTTCCAGGCCGAACGCGCCTGGCGTACGAGGCTGCTGGCCAGGGACGGCATCCGTACGACGCTGGCCGGTCTCGCGGCCGGCGGCCGCTGGGAGGGGACGACGCTCGTCTTCCCCCGGCCCGATGAGACCGACGCCGGCCTATCGGGTCACGGAGTGGTGCTCTTGCCGTCCGCTTTGTGGTCCAGGCCGATGGTGGCTCTCTACGACGACGAGCCGAGCATCCTGATCTACCCGGCCGTCACTCCGCTTCCGCTTCTGGACGAGGCCCCCACCGACCCCTTGGGCGTCCTGCTGGGCCGGACGCGCGCCGCCATCCTGGACCTTCTCCCCCATGGGCACAGCACGTCGGACATCGCCAAGGAGCTGGGCATCAGCAAGTCTTCTGCCTCTGAACACACCAAGACCCTCCGGGACGCCCGTCTCATCGTGACCCAGCGCGACGGCAAGGCCGTCTGGCACTCCTGCACCCCGCTCGGCCTGGAACTGCTGCGGGGAGCGGGCACCGTCGGGTGAGCGACCCGCGCGGCCCGACACCGGGACCACCCGACACCGGGACCAGTAGAACCCCGCGCCCTCCGGAGAATCACTCCCCCTCGTTCTGGAAGGTCCGCAGCAGATCCGCCGCGACACTCACCGCGATCGTCGCGGGCTCCTTGCCGGTGATCTCGGCCAGTCCGATCGGGGTCTGGATCCGGTCGATGGTGGCGTCGTCGTGGCCGCCTTCGGTGGCGAGGCGCTTGCGGAACCGTGCCCACTTGGCCGCCGACCCGATCAGCCCCACGGAGCCGAGGTGCGTGCTGCGCAGGGCGGCGTCACAGAGGGCCGCGTCCTCGGCGTGGTCGTGGGTCATGATCAGGATGTGGGTACCGCGCGGCAGGTCTTCGAGGATCTCCTCGGGCAGCAGGGGTGTGTGGTGTACGTGAAGTTGTGCCACCGAGTCCGACAGCGCGCCGAGTCGCTTGTCGGTGAGCATGTCCGAGCGGCTGTCGATCAGATGCAGGTCGAGATCCTGGCGGGCCAGGACGCGGGCCAGCTCCAGGCCGACGTGCCCTACGCCGAAGATCGCCACCGCCCGTACCACCGGCAGTGGTTCGAGCAGGACCGAGACCGTACCGCCGCAGCACTGCACGCCGTGCTGGTTGGTCACTTTGTCGTTCAGGGCGAAATCCATCAGCTCCGGCTCCGCCTTGGCGGCGGTCAGCATCTCCCGTGCGCGGTCGATCGCGACGGCCTCCACGTTGCCGCCACCGATCGAGCCCCATGTCTCGCCGTGCCCGACGACGAGCTTGGCACCGGCGTCGCGCGGGGCATGGCCGCGCACGGTCGCGACGGTCACGAGCACGCCGGACTCCCGGCGTGCCCGCAACCGCGCGACCGCGGCGATCCACGTCATGTCAGGCACCGTTGAACGCTGCTGTGTCGGCCCGCGCCCGGCCCTTGGCCGCTTGTGCGGGATCGGGCAGGCTGTCGGTCGGCGACGCGTCGAGGGTGTGGCCGTCGTGTGGGGCGCTGCTGCGGCGTGCCTCCTCGATCGCCCAGAACACCGCTTCCGGCGTCGCCGGTGAGGCCAGGTCGACGCTGATGCCGCTCGGTCCGAACTCCGCGGCGGCCTGCCGCAGTGCCTCACGTACCGAGAATGCCAGCATCAGTGGAGGCTCGCCCACCGCCTTGGAGCCGTAGACCGCGCCCTCCTCGGTGGCCCGTTCGAGCAGCGTGACGTTGAGCTCCTCCGGCATCTCGGAGAAGCTCGGCAGCTTGTACGTGCTCGCCGCCTGGGTCTGCAGCCGGCCGCGCTGAGGGCCGTCACTGGTGTCCCAGCGCAGGTCCTCCAGCGTCAGCCAGCCGGCGCCCTGGACGAAGCCGCCCTCGACCTGACCGACGTCGATCATCGGGGAGAGGCTGTCGCCGACGTCGTGCACGATGTCCACGCGCCGGATCCGGTAGGCGCCGGTGAAGCCGTCGACCTCCACCTCGGTCGCGGCGGCGCCGTGGGCGAAGTATTTGAACGGCGAGCCCCGGAACGTCTTCGCGTCCCAGTGCAGCCCCTCGGTCCGATAGAAGCCCGCCGCCGACAGCTGGACCCGCTGGAAGTACGCGGTGCGCACCAGGTCGTCCCAGGCCACCTCCTTGTCGCTGCCCAGGGCGCGAGCGACGCCCTCGACGATGCGTACGTCCGACGCGTTCGCCCCCAGCTGGGTGGCGGCCACCTGCAGCAGGCGCTCGCGCAACTGCTCGCAGGCGTTCTTGATCGCGCCGCCGTTGAGGTCGGCGCCCGCGCTGGCAGCGGTGGCGGAGGTGTTGGGCACCTTGTCGGTACGCGTCGGGGCGAGGCGTACCTTCCGCAGCGGGATGCCGAGCGTGGTCGCGGCCACCTGCATCATCTTGGTGTGCAGGCCCTGGCCCATCTCGGTGCCGCCATGGTTGATCAGGACCGAGCCGTCCTTGTAGATCAGCACCAGCGCGCCGCCCTGGTTGAAGGCGGTGAGGTTGAAGGAGATGCCGAACTTGATGCCGGTGATGGCGACGGCCCGCTTGGTGTGCCGGTGCGCGGCGTTGAACGCGGCGATCTCGCGCTTGCGGTCTTCGATGGCGGCGTCCTTCCGCACCTGCTGCCAGACGGTGGAGATCCGCTCGGCCTGCGTGACGGGCTGTCCGTAGGGCGTCGTCTGGCCCTGGCCCGGCCGGTAGAAGTTGCGTTCCCGCAGCTCCATGGGGTCCAGGCCGAGCATCGGTGCGCAGCGGCCCAGGATGTCCTCGATCACCAGCATGCCCTGCGGGCCGCCGAAGCCGCGGAAGGCGGTGTTGGAGACGGTGTTGGTCCTGGCGATACGGCCGGCGACGCGTGCGTTGGGGATCCAGTAGGTGTTGTCGATGTGGCACAGCGCGCGGGCGAGGACGGGCTCGGAGAGGTCCAGGCTCCAGCCGCCGTCGGCGACGAGGGTGGCGTCCAGGGCCTGGATGCGGCCTTGCGCGTCGAAGCCGATCTTCCAGGTGGCGTGGAATCCGTGCCGCTTGCCGGACATGGTCAGGTCCTGGGTCCGGTTGAGCCGGAAGCGGACCGGGCGGCCGGTGAGCTTGGCGCCGAGCGCGGCGACGGCCGCGAACCCGTGCGGCTGCATCTCCTTGCCGCCGAAGCCGCCGCCCATCCGCAGGCACTGCACGGTCACTTCGTGCGCGGGAACGCCGAGCACGTGCGAGACGATCTCCTGCGTCTCCGACGGGTGCTGGGTGCTGCTCTGGATGAACACCTGCCCGTTCTCGTCGATCTGGGCCAGCGCCGCATGGGTCTCGAGGTAGAAGTGCTCCTGTCCCGCGAACTGGAACTCGCCGCTGAGTACGTGTGCGGAGTCGGCGAAGCCCGCGTCGATGTCGCCGGTCTCCATCAGGGGCCGGGCGCCGTGATAGCTGCCCGCCTGGATCGCCTCCTGGAGTGTGACCAGGGAGGGCAGTTCCTCCAGGTCCACCTCGACGGCCGCCGCGCCGAGACGGGCCGCTTCCAGGGTCTCGCCGAGCACCCAGGCGACCGCGTGGCCGTGGAACATGACCTCGTCGGGGAAGAGCGGTTCGTCGTGCTTCATGCCCGCGTCGTTGACACCGGGCACGTCGGCGCCGGTCAGCACGCGGATCACGCCGGGCACGGCGAGCGCGGGTCCGGTGCGCAGTGCGGTGATTCTGCCGCGGGCCTTCATGACCTGCACGGGGTACGCGTGCAGCACGTCCTTGGTGCGCTGGACGAGGTCGTCGGTGTAGAGGGCGGTTCCGGTGACGTGCTGGACGGCGCTCTCGTGTGGCATCGAGACGCCGACCACGGGCTTCTCGGGACGCTCGGACAGATGACTCATGACGACACCGCCTCAGTGGTTTGTGCGTGCAGCTTGAGCAGGCTCTGGCCGAGCATCGCGGAACGGTAGAGGGCGCTGGCGCGATGATCACTCATCGGGGTGCCCTCCCCGCGCAGCACCCGGGCCGCGGTCTCGACGGTCTCGGCCGACCACGGCTTGCCCTCGAGGGCGGCCTCGGTGACCAGGGAGCGGATCGGGGTTGCGGCCACGCCTCCCAGACCGATGCGTGCCTTGCGTACGGTCCCGTCCTCGATGTCGAGGGCGAAGGCGACCGCCACGCTGGAGATGTCGTCGAAACGCCGCTTGGCGATCTTGTGGAAGGCCGTGACCGGCGACAGCGGCAGCGGGACGCGGACCGCCCGGATCAGCTCACCCGGACGGCGGACGCTCTGCCGGTATCCGGTGAAGTAGTCCGCGAGCGGGACCACGCGTTCGCCGTCGGCGTCGGCGAGTACCAGCGACGCGTCGAGCGCGAGCAGCACCGGCGGACTGTCTCCGATGGGCGAGCCGGTACCCAGGTTGCCGCCGAGGGTGGCGCCGTTGCGGATGAGCCGGGATGCGAACTGCGGAAGGAGTTCGGCGAGCAGCGGGACGTCCGGGACGTCTCCGCCCAGGCGGCGCTCGATCTCCGTGAGTGTCAGCGCCGCCCCGATCTCGATGTGGTCGGACTCGACGCGCAGCTCCCGCAGTTCGGGGAGCCGGTCGATGGCGACCACGCAATCGGCCCTGCGGGAGCGGATGTTGACCTCGACGCCCCAGTCGGTGGAGCCGGCGACCACGACGGCGTCGGGCCGCTCACGCAGCAGCTGCAACGTCTCGTTCAGGGTGTTCTTGCGCAGGAACGCACAGCCGTCCTGGGTGTACTCGGTGGCCACGGGTACGGGCGGGGCCTGTTCGCGGCGCCTGGCCAGCGGGTCCTCTTCGGCGGGCGCGCCGACGGCGAACGCGGCGTCGCGGATGGGGCGGTAGCCGGTGCAGCGGCACAGGTTTCCGCTCAGCGCGTGCAGGTCGAAGCCGTTCGGTCCGTGTTCGGAGTCGGCACCCGCGTGCGCCTTCGCACGGTCGGCGGCTGCCTCTTCACCGGCCGCTTCCGCACGGTCGGCGGCGTGCTCGCAGCGGCCCGGACGGTAGTACTCAGCGGCCATGCTGCAAACGAATCCCGGCGTGCAGTAACCGCACTGGGAGCCGCCCCGGACCGCCATCTCCTCCTGTACGGGGTGCAGGGAGGGCATCGCGCCGGGCTCGCCGGCCGTCGCGAGCCCTTCGGAGGTGATGATCTCCTGGCCGTCGAGTGCGGCGGCCGGGACCAGGCAGGCGTTGACCGCGACCCAGTCGGTGGGCCTGTGCACGCCGGGCCTGGCCACCATGACCGAGCAGGCGCCGCACTCACCCTCGGCACAGCCCTCCTTGGTGCCGGTGAGGCCGCGCTCGCGCAGGAAGTCCAGCGCTGTGGTGTGGGGCGTGGCCGGGGAGAGTGGTGTCTCTTTCCCGTTGACCGTGATCCGTGCCTCTGTCACGCCGGGCGGCTGTTTCGGTGCGTGACCGGTCGATGTCATGTTCGCCAATTTCAGGCAGCTTTCTGTGTTCAGACCGTGTTCAGACGCGCCTCGTCAGAGAAGCGGGCGCGGGAGAAGCGGGCGCATGGGGGCAGCACAGCACGGGACAGCGGCGTGCCGAAGCATGATGAGGAGAAACCCGGAAAATGCCGCAGTGCGGCACATCAGGACGGCGTACTCAGGAGCCGTGCGCGATCCGGCCCGGAGCCCAGGCGGTGCACTGGACGAGGCGACCGAGAGCAGAGCTGGTGTACATCCGCTGGTCGCCTCCTCTCGTTGCCATGGGTCAGTTCGATGCCATGGGTCAGTGTCATCGCAAAGTAGTGACTTGGTTCACGCAGGTCAAGTGACTGGGCGCACACAGGTCGGTCAGCGGCTCTGGTTCGTCGCCGCGGGGCCCCGCCGGAAAACACATGGGCGGCATCGCCCTGTTCACCCTGTCGTCGCGCGCCTGCGGCCTCGCGCCGAACGCCGTCTCGCTCGACATCGCGCGCTGTGTGCAGGGCATGGGCGCAGCCTTCGTGCTCGCCAACGCGATGCCCCTGATCGCCCAGGTCTACGACGGCCAGGCGCGGAACATGGCCATCGCTGTCTGGGGCACACACTCGGGGCCTGCGGTGCCGTCGCCCCGGTCATCGGCGGTCTCCTCGTGGACCTCACCGAGTGGCGCTACCTCTTCCTGATCAACGTGCCGGTCGGCGCGGTGGCGCTCTTCCTCTGCCGTACCCGGCTGCCCCTGGACCCCCCGCGCAGCTCGCTCGCCGGCATCGACTGGACGGGCGCCGCTCGCTTCAGGGCGACATCTCGCGGGCCCTGAAACACGTCCCCGGCGGTCTGCGTCGGCACGGCGACCGTCGCCCTCACCCTCGTCCGCAAGAAGGACCTGCTCACGGTCGTCGTCACGCGGCGCGGATCCGTCAGACGCCCGATAGGTCCCGGCCGAGGTATTCGGCGGTGTACGAGCCAGGGGTTTTCAGGAGGTCGGCCGGGGTGCCCTCGAACAGGATCCGGCCGCCGCCGCTGCCACCCTCGGGGCCGAGGTCGATGATCCAGTCGGCTCTCTTGACGATGTCGAGGTTGTGCTCGATGACGATCACGGTGTTTCCCTGGTCGACGATGCGCTCGATGATGCCGAGGAGGCGGTGGGTGTCGTACATGTGCAGGCCGGTGGTGGGCTCGTCCATGACGTAGACGCTGCCGACGCGGTGCAGGTCGGCGGCGAGTTTGAGGCGCTGGCACTCGCCGCCGGACAGGGTGCTGAGCGGCTGGCCGAGGCCCACGTAGTCCAGCCCCACCTCGGTGAGCGCGCCAAGTACCTGGCGGAGCTTGGGCTCGGTGAAGAACTCGGCGGCCTCGGCTGCCGTCATCGCCAGTACGTCGCTGATCGACCGGCCGCGCAGTCGGTGGCCCAGGACTTCGTCGGAGAAGCGGCGGCCCTGACAGACCTCGCACACGGACTTCAGCGTCTCCAGGAACGCGAGGTCGGTGTAGAGCACGCCCAGCCCTTGGCAGTTGGGGCAGGCGCCCTTGGAGTTGGCGCTGAACAGCGAGGCACTGACGTTGTTGGCCTTGGCGAACAGCTTGCGGATCGGGTCGAGGAGCCCGGTGTAGGTGGCGGTGTTGGACCGCCGACCGGCCGTCACCGCGGACTGATCGATCACGATCGCGTCCGGATGCCCGCTCAGGAAATCGTCGTTGACCAAGGAGCTCTTCCCCGACCCGGCCACTCCGGTGACCACGGTCAGGACACCGGTCGGGAAGTCGACCGTGACATCCCTGAGGTTGTTGCTGTTCGCCCCGGTGACGGTCAGCGCGCCGGTCGGGCGGCGGGGCTCGGCCTTCACCGGCAGGCGGTCCCGGAGGTGGCTGCCGGTAAGGGTGTCGGCCTCGACGAGACCGGCGAAGCTTCCCTCGAAGACCACCTCGCCCCCCAGAGTTCCGGCCCGCGGGCCCATGTCGACCACTTGGTCCGCGATGGCCATGACGTCCGGGTCGTGCTCGACCACAAGGACGGTGTTGCCCTTGTCCCGCAGGTCGAGCAGGAGTTGCTTGAGACGGTGCACGTCCCGTGCGTGCAGACCGACGCTCGGTTCGTCGAAGATGTACAGCATGTCGGTCAGGCTGCTGGCCAGATGGCGGACCATCTTGATCCGCTGCGACTCGCCGCCCGAGAGCGTGCGGGTCTCCCGTGCCAGGCTCAGGTAGCCGAGGCCGATGTCGGACAGATGCCGGAGGCGGCGGATCAGGTCGTCCAGGACCGGTTTCACCGCAGGCAGGTCCAGGCCCGCCAGGATCTCGCCCAGGCGTTCCGCCTCCATCGACGTGAGGTCCGCGATGTGGTGGCCCGCGATCCGGCAGGCACGGGCGGCGGGGGCGAGGCGGGTGCCCGCGCAGTCCACGCAGGGGGCCGAGCGTACGAACCGCTGGAAGACCCGGCGGCTGCGCTCGGACATGTCCTCCTTCTTGATGTAGAGCCTGGTGAACTTGGCGGCCACGCCCTCGTACTTGACGTTCAGCGTGTTGCCCTGCCAGACCAGGCGGAGCTTCTGCGGCATCTCACCGTGCAGCAGCAGCCGCCACTCCTCCTCGGTGAAGTCGGCCAGCGGCTTGTCGTTGTCGAAGAAGCCGGAGCTCACGTAGCTCAGCCAGTACCAGCTGTCCGTGGAGAAGTCGGGGTGCAGCAGCGCGCCCTGGTGGAGGGATCTGGTGCGGTCGACGAACGCGTCGAGGTCGAGTTCCACGACTCTGCCCAGGCCCTCGCAGGTCGGGCACATGCCCTGCGGGTCGTTGAACGAGAAGGTGCTGGGCGGCAGACCGGCGGGGTCGCCCGCGCGGGAGAAGAGCAGCCGCAGCAGGGGGTTGATGTCGGTGACGGTGCCCACTGTGGAGCGCGGGTTGCCGCCCAGGCGCTTCTGGTCGATGACGACGGCGGCGGAGACGTTCTCGATGGCGTCCATGTCCGGACGGCCGTGGTCGGGCAGGAAGTTGCGGACGAAGGCGGTGAAGGTCTCATTCAGCTGGCGCTGGGCCTCGGCCGCGATGGTGTCGAACACCAGGGAGGACTTGCCTGAGCCGGAGACGCCCGTGAAGACCGTCAGGCTCCGTTTCGGGATGCGCACCGAGACGTTCCTGAGATTGTTCTCCCGCGCACCGGTCACCTTGATGGCGTCGGTACCCACGTGTGCTCCTCGGATAGTACGGGTGAGGCTCCCCGGAGAGCCCCGGTTCTGGTCGGGCAGCGAGACGCCGCTGTCAGGCGTTCTCCTTCTGGAACGTCCGCGTGCCCCACACGAGGGCCAGCGCGGCCATGGCCAACAGGATGAGGGAACCCGTCAGCAGCCCCGTCGAGCCCATGTCCCCCCGGAACGCGGCACGTTCGGCGTCGACCACATGTGTCAGAGGGTTGACCCGGGCCAGGTTGTAGAGCCAGCCGGGGGCCAGTTGTTCACTGACCGGCAGCAGCACACCGGACAGCAGGAGCAGCGGCAGGAGCACGGCGTTCATCAGCGAGGGGAACGCGGCCTCGCTCTTGAGGATCATCGCCAGTGCGTACGATCCCGAGGACAGCGTGATGGCCAGCACCGCCGCGATCGTGAGGCTGAGCAGCATGCCGGACACCGGCGCGTCCAGGTCGAAGACGAGCAGCGTCACGATCACGATCAGCACCGACTGCGCGGTCGCCTGAACGGCCTGGGCCAGCACCTTGCCGAACAGCAGAGCAGACCGGCTGACCGGGGTGCCGCGGAAGCGGTCGACCACGCCGACCCGGTACTCGGTGAGCAGTCCGACCCCGGCGAACGAGCCGCTGAACAGTGCCGTCTGCACGATGAGCGCCGGTGTGAGCACGGCCCAGGCGTTGCCGGAAGGGAAGCCGGGGGTGTGGTCGACGACCGTCACCATGAGCGGTCCGAAGAGGAAGAGATACAACAGCGGCTGCATGATCCCGATGATCAGCCAGGTGGGATTGCGCAGGCACAGTTTCATGTCCCTGAGGAAGATCAGCCAGGTGTCACGCGGCATGGGTGGCCTCCAGAGCCGGGGCCGGCGCCTCGCCGTCGCGCAGGGAGCGCCCCGTCAGGCTGAGGAACACGTCGTCGAGGGTGGGCCGGTTCACCTTGACCGAGGTCATCGTGATCCGTTGGCCGTCCAGGGCGCGCAGCAGCTCCGGCAGCACGGCGTCACCGCGGGGAACCCTGAACCGCACGGTGTCGGCGACGACCGTGACGTCGTGTGCGTCGGGCAGGCGGCGGGCCACTTCGGCGGCCTGGTCGGCCTGGTCGGCCACGTCGACCGTGATCGAGTCACCGGCGACGCGGGCCTTGAGCTCGTCCGGGGTCCCCTCGGCGACGATCGTGCCGTCGTCCGTCACCAGGATGCGGTCGCACAGGGCGTCGGCCTCGTCGAGGTAGTGGGTGGTGAGGAAGACGGTCATGCCCTGCTCGGCGCGCATCCGTCGGACGTGGTCCCACAGGTTGGCCCGGCTCTGCGGATCCAGTCCGGAGGTGGGCTCGTCCAGGAACACCAGCTCGGGCTCGTGCACAAGGCCGAGCGCGATGTCGAGCCGACGCCGCTGGCCGCCGGAGAGCGTCTTGGCGGGGCGCTGGTCCAGGCCGGAGAGATCGAGCCGCTCCGCGAGCAGCGCCCCGCGCCGCCGGGCCTCCGCCTTCGACAGGCCGTAGAGCCTGGCTTGCAGTTCGATCTCC
Source organism: Streptomyces sp. NPDC046465 (assembly GCF_040646035.1). NCBI lineage: Bacteria > Bacillati > Actinomycetota > Actinomycetes > Kitasatosporales > Streptomycetaceae > Streptomyces > Streptomyces sp. NPDC046465. The sequence continues at coordinate 141,951 of NZ_JBEYZK010000005.1, read as the reverse complement.
TCGGCGACCTTGGACTCCGGCCATGTGGAGCCGCCCTGCGCCACGTAGCCGATCCTGCGCCGCACTCCCTGCGGGTCCGTCAGCAGATCGCAGCCCGCCACCGTGCCCGTGCCGCGGGTGGGCCGCAGCAAGGTGGTCAGCATCCGCAGGGTTGTGGTCTTGCCGGCCCCGTTGGGGCCGAGGAACCCGACGAGTTCCCCTGCCGCGACATCGAAGTCGATGCCCTTTACCGCGTCGACGGTCCGCCCGCGAAGGGTGAACTGCCGTGCGAGGCCTCGCACTGTGATCATGAAAGCCTTCTTTCGTGCGTGCCGCTTCTCGGTATCGGATCATGATCCGGAATGGCCCGGTACGCCTGGCGCTCTCGGAAGGTTTGTGGGCGGGCCGTAGCCGCCTGATAAGCTTACGCTGTAAGGAGATGCTCGAGGGAGCGTACTTTATGCCGTAAGGAGTTGCAAGGTGGTTATTTTTGCCGGACAGGGCGACGCCCGCCGCTCGATGGCCCTCCTCTGGCGCTCGGCCGATTCCGGAGCCACCAGAACCGGACCGGGGCCGAAACCCGGACTCGACGTCGACACGATCGTGGCCGCGGGCATCGCGGTCGCCGAGGAGCAGGGAATGGCCGCCCTGTCGATGCGGGCCGTAGGGGCGTGGCTCGGGCGTACCGCCATGGCGCTCTACACCTATGTGCCGAGCAAGAGCGAGCTGGTCGACCTCATGCACGACCGGGTCCTTGCCGAGCTGCCCACCGAGTACGACACGGACGCGGGATGGCGCCCGGCGATCGCCGCCTGGGCCGACGACACCTGGGCGTTCTACCTGCGCCACCCATGGGTGCTGCAGGTCTCCCAGGCCAGGCCGGTGCTCGGGCCCGGTGAATACGCGCAGTTGGAGACGGTCGTGCGGATCCTGGACGGGATCGGTCTCGAGCCGTTGCGGGTCCGCCGGGTCATCGCGGTGCTGTTCCAGTTCGTCCGGGGCATGGCCCGGGTCGCCACGGAGCGACGGCAGGCCGCGTCGGCGACCGGAGTGTCCGACGAGGAATGGTGGACGGTGCGGACCGCTCTGCTCGCGGAGGTGGCGCCGGACTTCGCCGAGCGTTTCCCGGCACTGGCGGCACTGGAGTCGCACGCGGCCCCTGCCGCCGTCGATGACGTCAGGGAGGATCCGGAGGACGCCCTACCGTATTTGGAGTGGGAGACCAAGGAAGCTTTCCGGGTTGGCCTGGAATTGATCCTCGACGGCATCGATTCGGCCGAGCGGTCCGGCCTCGGCAGCCCGGACCATTCAACTCCGTCCGCACCATGACGACCAGGTGCGTAGGGCTTTTCGGGAGGTTCGAAGCCGTCGGCGGACGAGCGTGTCAACCGTATGCATAACACCCCCGCTATTCACAACCCGTCCGAAAGCGATCATTGACGCTACACCAATCGACAATCTACGATTTTTGCGGCTGGTGACCTTTCATCACTCTCAGCCGTCGGCAACTGGTACGAGATTTGGCCATGGCTCAATTTCCAGGGGGAAGCTCTTGCAGCAGACCGCCAAGTACCACCAGCGCGACAGTCAATTACCAGTTGGTCGCAGACCGAGTGACGCCGCAGCCCGGCACGGAACCCATGACCAGGAGCGAATTCTGACCACGCGGGTCGGGCTCAGGATCCCGGCCGTCCTGTCGTATGACCGGTGGGAGAAGGCCGGACTGCACATCTTCCGAATCGCCGACTCCTCCGCCTGGTGTCTGGGCGACTGGCTCGTGTACGGCCAGGAGCGCTACGCCGACCGCTACCGGACCGGAGTGCAAGCCGCCGGGCTCGACTACCAGACGCTGCGCAACTACGCCTGGGTGGCGCGGCACTTCGAGCTCGGCAGGCGGCGCGAGAACCTGAGCTTCGGCCACCACGCCGAGGTGGCCTCCCTGCCGCCCGCGCAGGCGGACGCGTGGCTGGAGCGCGCGGAGCAGCACGGCTGGTCGAGGAACGGGCTCAGACTCCGGCTGCGGGAGAGTCGGCAGGGCAATCGGTCGGCCCCGCTCGCCCAGGTCAGTCTGCCCAGGATCAGCGTGCACGCCGATCGCGTGGAGCGCTGGCGCGCGGCCGCGTCGAAGGCCGAGGGGGACTTCGAGGAATGGATACTCGTGGCACTCGACCGCGCCGCCGCCCACGCACTCGGTGACTGACCCAGCCCACCCGACCATCGGAGACGGCCTTTCATGCAGATCAGCATCGACCATCACACGTGTATCGGGTCCGGGCAGTGTGTTCTCACAGCGCCCGGCGTATTCACCCAGGACGACGACGGGTACTCGGAGTTAGTACCCGGAGGGGCCACGACAGCGGAGCGGCAGCAGGTGCAGGAGGCCGCACTGTCCTGCCCGGTGCAGGCCATCGCCCTGGGAAACGGACCACCGGGCGACTGAGCGTCCTTCCGGACCGCCTCCGGAAGGCTCATGGACAGGGGCCGCCCGGCGTCGGGCGGCCCCTGTCCGCGAGCACGGTCAGGGCCGCAGCCGTAGCCGCAGCGAGTTCAGTCGCCAGCTGCCCGGCAGCCGGGCTCGGTCCAGTTCCGCGCCGTCCGCGAGCGCCAGGTCCGGATAGCGCTCCAGCAGTCCGGCGAAGGCCACCTCGCCCTCCTGCCGGGCCAGCGTGGCACCCAGGCAGTAGTGGATGCCGTGGCCGAAGCCGACATGGTTCTCGGCCTGTCCGTCCTGCTGACGCATGATGTCAAGGAGGTCAGGGTCGGTGTAGTGGCGCGGGTCGAAGTTGGCCGACACAAGCACGAGTTGGACCGCGTCGCCACGGCCGATGCGCGTCCCGGCGAGCTCCAGATCCTCGGTGGCGTAGCGCAGCCGCGCCACATGCACCGACCCGCACCAGCGCATCAGCTCGTGCACCGCGCGCGGCAGCAGCGCCGGGTCCTTGCGCAGCAGCGCCAGCTGGTCGGGGTGGGTGAGCAGGGCGGCGGTGCCGTTGCCGATCAGATGCGCGCTCGTCTCGTGACCGGCAAGCACCAGCGTGAGGATCATGGTGACCATCTCGACGTCGCTGAGCCGTCCGCCGTCGTCGTCCTGGGCCCGGATCAGCTCGCTCAGCAGATCGTCGCCGAGCGCGGCCCTGCGCCGCTCGATCAGTGCGTGGCAGTAGTCGATCATCACGGGGAAGGAGTACCGCAGCCGTTCGGGGCGCATCGACACCAGGTCGCCGCCCCACTCCCGCCACCGGTCGAGGTCGACCGCCGGGATCCCGACGAGCTCGCAGATCACCGTGATCGACAGCGGGTACGCGAAGTGCTCCAGGAGATCGACCGCTCCCCCGTCCTCCCGCTGCGGCAGCTCGGCGAGGAGCCGGTCGGCGATCCGCTCGATGTCCGGCCGCAGGTCGAGGATCCGGCGGGCCGTGAACGCCCGGGTCACGAGGCGGCGCAGCCTGGGGTGGTCCGGCGGGTCGCTGTCCAGGATGGAGCCGAGCAGATAGCCCCGCAGATGCTCGGGAACCTTGAGGAGCTCCATCATCCCCTCGCGCGGGTCCGCGCCTCCCTCACCCGGCACGTGGGAGGGGGTGTTGACGAACCGGGGGTCGCGCAGCGCCGTGCGGACGTCGTCGTAGCGGGTCACGAACCACACCGGGGTGCCGTCGACGAACCTGCCGCCGACCACCGGGTCCTGTTCGCGCAGTCGGCCGTAGCCGCCGAAGGGGTCCTGGAGCAGCTCCGGATCCATCATGTGCGGACCGGCGGGGCACTGGGCGGCCCCACTGGTCGGCGGGGCGTCGGGGGAAGTGAGGGACATGGCCGGCTCCGGTTCTCGCTGGGGCGTCACTTGACCGCTCTGATCACGCCGTGCGGCGTCCACCGGCCGCCGGGCAACCGCTCGGACTTCGCGAAGCCCGCCTCGGCGAACCACTCCTCGTACTGGCCCCACCGGTAGATGGTGCTGCTCGCGGCGGGCAGGGTCGCGAAGTACACGTTGTCGAGGGCCGCGTACAGCGGACCGTCTCCGCTGTCGTCGGACATCGCGTTGAACACCAGCACTCGCCCGCCGTCGGGCAGGGCCGCGTGGGCCTTGCGCAGCAGACGCACGTTCTCCTGCGGCGACCAGATCACCAACTGGTTGGCGAACAGCACGCAGTCGTGTCCCGGCGGGTAGGCGTCGGCGAAGATGTCGGCCGCCGACACGGAGATCCGGTCGGTCAGGCCGTGCTCGGCGATCTTTCGGCGAGCGATCTCCACCGTGCCGGGCAGGTCGAGGACGGTGAACTCGACACCGGGGTTCGCCTGCGCGAGCGCGATGGCGTTCACGCCGTCACCGCCCCCGACGTCGAGCACCCGGCGCACCCCGGTCAGGTCGGCCTGCTCGACCAGTACCGGGTTCGACAACCGGGACCAGGACCGCATGCAGCGGTAGAAGAGCTGCTCGAGGTCGGGGTCCTCGGACAGCCTGTGGTACAGGTCCGTGCCGGTTCCCTTGATCCGCCGCAGACCGACGTTGGTGTTGCTGCGCAGCGACTCCGTGAAGTCCACCTCGGCGGGGCGGACGATCCGCTCCTCGTACTCGATGAGGTCCTCGATGATCTCCCAGGTCCCGTCGGCGAACGTGCCGTTCAGAACCTCGGCGTTGAGGTATCCCTCATCCCGGCGGACCGTCAATCCCAGGGCGGTGGTGCCAAGGAGCAGGATCTGTACCGGGCGTTCCGCCAGGCCGAGTTCACGTCCGATTTCCTGCGGGGTCAGTCCGGGGCGCCGGTGCAGCAGTGGGAACAGACCCAGATTGCGGCCCGCGTTGAGCATCTGGAAGGCCGAGGACCCGAACAGGATCTGTACCAGGCCGTCGGTGGTGAGCGGGGTTGCGTCTGCCATGGACACTCCCTGTCGAGTGGGGTGGTGGTAGGGGTTCGGGTGAGCGAGGGGGCACGCCGGGCCGACGGTCATGTCACCCGGGCGAGGCCGGTGGGACGGGACGCGTAGGTGCGTCCGGCGGTGACCTGACGCAGGCGGTCGAGGGCGTCCCAGACCTCCGTGAACCGGGTGTAGAGCGGTGCAGGGCCGATCCTCAGCCGGTCCGGGACCCGGTAGTCGCAGACGACCTTCGCGTCGGCGGCGAGCGTCTGGCAGATGCGCCAGGCGTCGGGGTGGTACAGCGATACGTGCGAACCGCGCCGCTCCGTCGTCCGAGGCGAAGCGGGGCGGAATCCCAGCGGGGTGAGCCAGGCGTCGGCCAGGTCGTCGACCAGCCGGCCCAGTTGCAGGCCCTTGGCCCTGATCCGCGCCACACCGGCCTCTTCGACGAGAGCGAGGGCCGGGTCGATCGCCGCCAGCGAGAGCAGCGGCGGAGTACTCACGAGGAACCGCTCGATCCCGGGCACCGGATCGTAGTCGGGCCCCATGTGGAACTGCTCCCGCTGCCCGAACCAGCCCCACACCGGCTGACGCAGCGCGGCCTGCAACTCGCTGCGCACGTAGAGGAAGGCGGGCGAACCCGGGCCGCCGTTGAGGTACTTGTAGGTGCAGCCCACGGCCAGCTCAGCGCCGGTCGCGGCGAGGTCGACGGGGACGGCTCCGGCCGCGTGCGACAGGTCCCACAGGACCCGGGCGCCGGCCGCGCGCGCCAGTTCGTTCACCTTAGCCATGTCCAGTAGCGCGCCGCTGCGGTACGACACCAGCGACAGGACCACCAACGCGACGTCCTGGTCCAGGGCGGAGCGCAGCACGTCGAGATCGAGGCCGCCGTCGGGATCGGAGGGGAGCCGGTTCAGACGCAGCCCGCGCTGGTGGGCGAGGCCTTCCAGGACGTACCGGTTGGTCGGGAAGTCCTCGGCGTCCATCAGGACGGTGTCGCGTCCCGGCGCGGCGTCCAGTGCGGCACCGGCCAGCTTGTACAGGTTGACCGAGGTCGAGTCCGAGATGACGACCTCGCCGGGCCCGGCGCCGAGCACGTGCTCGGCGAGCCGGTCGCCGAGCCGGGCGCCCCAGTCGATCCACCCCTGCCAGGACCGTATGAGGCCGCCGCCCCAGCCCTCCTCGACCACCTCGCGCAGGTGGTCCGAGGTGGCCGCGGGCAGCCGGCCCAGCGAGTTGCCGTCCAGGTAGATCAAGTCCGGATCGGTGATGACGAACCGTTCCCGGAACTCGGCCAGCGGATCGGCCGCGTCCTGTTCCTCGGCCTCCGCGCGCGGGATCCCGCCCTCCATCGGCGCTCCTCTGCTTTCGTGTCGTCGGCGTCCGCCGTGTTCCCGGCGTTCCCCGTCAGGTGTCCGGTGGGTCAGAGCGTCGTGCGCACCGACCACAGCTCCGGGAAGAAGCGGTGCTCGCTGATCCGGGCGAGCCAGGCGACGCCTTCGGTGCCGCCGGTGCCCGGTTTGGCGCCCAGCATCCGCTGCACGGTGACGAGATGCGTGTAGCGCCAGCGGGCGAACTGCTCCGCGGTGTCCATGAGGGCCTCGGCGAGCAGATGCAGGTCGGGGTGGAGTGCGGGGTCCCGGTAGACCGCCCGCCAGGCCTCCTCGACCTCCGCGCCGGTCCGGTACGGCAGGGTGGTGTCCCGCGCCGGGGAGTCGTCCGGTGTGAGCAGCCCGCGGCGGGCGAGCAGCGCGAGCGCCGCGTCGTACAGGCTCGGCTCCCGCAGTTGGTTCACCACGGAGTCGTGGCTGTACGTGTTGCGGTGGGGCGCCACCATCGCCGGGTTCTTGTTGCCGAGCAGGAACTCCAGCCGCCGGTAGCCTGCCGACTGGAAGCCGGAGGCCGACCCGAGGACGTCCCGGAACTCGGCGAACTCCGCGGGTGACAGCACGGAGAACGTCTCCCAGGACACCAGCAGGACCTGCTGCACGCGCGCCGCTCTGCGAAGGGTCCACAGCGCGTCGCCGAGCGCGTCCTTGTCCAACTGGCCGCGTGCGGTGGTGAATTCCGTGTGAAGGAGCTTGAACAGCAGCTCTTTGACCTGGCTCATGATGATGAAACCCGGCTCGGTGTCCGCCGGGCTGAGCGGATGCTGCAGCGCCAGCAGCTCGTCCATGCGCGCGTAGTGCGCGTACGGGGTGGTGCCCGCCGGGGCGGCGTCGGACAGGGGACATCCGAGGCTCCGGCCGGAGCCCTGGGCGGTCTGCTCGGTGGTCATGTGGTCGTTCCTCCCAGGTGCATCTGCGCGAGGACCGCCTCGCCCAGTTCGGTGCCCGTCGCCCCCAGGTCGTAGGGGAGATCGAAGTGGTCGCGCCCTTCGGCGACGACCTCCGTGACCGCCGCCCGGGGGCGCAGCGCGGTCACCATCCGCTCGTGCTGGCGGACGTACTCCTCGGTCTCGTTGCCGCCGCGGGCGGCCACTACCTGGGGCAGCCGCGTCGGGAGGAGGCCCAGCGGACTGTTGCGGCGCGCCCCGGCCTCGTCGAGGCGCAGCGCTTCGTTGACGTACGAGAGGCGGACCGGCTCCAGGTCGTAGATGCCGCTGAGCAGCACCGCCCCGGCGATCCGCCCCGACACGTCCGGGCCGGACGGGGGTCCGGGCAGCAGGGCCATCGCGGCCAGGTGCGCGCCGGCCGATGTGCCGCACAGATGGAGCCGGTCCGGCGCGAACCCGAGCGGGTCCGCCTGGCGCAGCAGCCAGTCGACGGCGAGCCGCACCATACCCGCCATGGCATCGAGGCCGACGTCCGGTGCCAGGCCGTACTCGACGACCGCGACCGCCGCGCCCGCGGCCAGCAACGGCGGTGCGAAGAAGGCCGATTCGGTACGGCCGAGCGCCTGCCAGTTCCCGCCGTGCACGAAGACGAGCAGCGGCGGACGCCCCGGTCCTGTGCCCGGGAAGTAGTCGAGCAGGGCGGCCGGATGCGTGCCGTAGGCGAGACCGGTCCGCACCGGGTGGTCACGGCGGGCGGCCGTGCTCAGCCGCTCGTACTCACCGAGGTAGGCCTTGAGGCTCGGCACCCGTGAGCTCGGCGAGTACTGCCGGTCCAGCGTGGCCTGGTCCATTCCCCGGTACACGGCGGCGCCGTGCATCACGCGGCTCCCGGCCGGTGTGCGGCGCAGGCCCTCTCGTACATCTCGGTCAGCAGCGGATCGATGCCGTGCGCCGAGTTGCGGTAGCGGGCCCCGAAGCGGCTCGCGTACTCCTCGAACCACTCCCGCCGGTCCGCCAGGAAGAGCACGTCGTGGATCGCCATCGAGCGCACCGCCATCATCGGCACGGGGGCGTAGCTCACCTCGAACTCCGGGTTGCGGGCGGCCTTCTCCCGGCACTTCTCGTGGAACTGGGCGATCATCAGCCCGCGGTGCACGCTCTCGGGTTTGAGCGCGGTGTGCGCCGCGTCCAACAGGTGCAGGTGCTCGGACGGCAGGTCCGGCAGGACGAGCAGCAGCGAGCGCAGGTTCGGATTGCCGGCCTTCCAGTCGACCTCGCTGAACTCGTCCAGGCCGCAGCGGACGATCTCGTCGATGAGGGTCTGGCTCGGGGTGGGTCCCACCAGCCTGACCCGGATCTCCAGTGCACCGGCGCGCTGGGCCGGCTCGACGAACGGGCACACCGGTCCGGTGCGTCCGAGCTCGCTGTGCGGTTGGCGGATGTAGTCGCTCAGCCAGCCGTTGGCGGCTTCTAAGGCCTTGGTCAGGTCTACGGAGAGCACGTCGGTCAGCATCGTTGTCAATCCTCGGGAGTCGGTCCTCACAGAAGGCGGACGGGGTGTGCCTGGAAGGCGGCCTGCGAACGTCACTCGCCGCCGGTGAGTTCGTGGAGTTTGGCCGACAGGATCCGGCCGATCTCGGCCAGCGTGTCCGGCCGGGTCAGCATGGTCCCGTGCTCGCCGGGCACCACGTGCGCTTCGACTGTGCCGCGGACGTACGGCTGCCAGGCCGCGGCGTCGACCGGCGGGTCCTGCTGTTCCGAGCAGGCGATGAGCAGCAGGTCGCCGTCGATCGCGGCGGGCCGGTAGTCGATGGTCAGGTGGGTGTTGTTCGCCGAGATCTCGGTGATCGCCGCGAGCCTCTCCTCGTCCAGGTTGGCCAGCGCGCTGCCCTGGCGGCGCAGGATCTCCCGCGCCCTGGCGAAGGTCATCTCCTCGTCGTCCTCCTTGTGGGTGCCGTCGTCGACGAGCCCTACGTGGTAGAGCAGCATCACGCGGTCGTCGGGCGCGGGGACGTCCGCATGGGTCAGGCCCTGCCAGTCGGGGATCACGTCGAGCACCGCGACCAGCGCCACCGGCTCGCCGCGCCGCCGGAACTCCGTGGCCAGCGCGTGCGCGCACAGGCCGCCGAAGGACCAGCCCGCCAAGTGGTAGGGCCCGTGCGGCTGCACGCCCTGGATCCGGTCGGCGTAGTCCACCGCCATCTCCTCGATGCTGCCCGGCCGTGGCTCCGGACGGCCCAGGCCGCGTGCCTGGATCCCGTACAGCGGGTACTGCGGATCGAGTTGCTTGATCAGTGCGCTGTACGACCAGCTGATGCCACCACCCGGGTGGATGAAGAACAACGGCGGCCTGCTGCCCCCGCCGCGCAGCGGCAGTACCACCTCGTAGGAGCCGTCCGGGTCGTCGACTTCGAGCCGGGCCGCGATCCCGCCCGGAGTCGGCGCCTCGAACAGGCTCCGCAGCCCCAGCTCGACACCGAAGGCGGCCCGCAGCCGGGCCATGAGGCGGGTGGCCAGCAGCGAGTGCCCGCCGAGGTCGAAGAAGTCCTCGTCCACACCGACGACGGGCCGCCCGAGCACCTCCGCGAACAGCTCGCACACGACCTGTTCCTGCGGGGTGGCCGGTGCCCGGCCGATGTCGGCGCGCTCCGGCGCGAACGTGGGGAGCGCGACGCGGTCGAGCTTGCCGTTGGCGGTGAGCGGCAACCGGTCGAGGGGGACGATGGCGGCGGGGCGCATGTAATCGGGCAGCAGGCTGCGGGTGTGCTCGCGCAGAGCGATGAGCAGGGCGCCGGTGTCCCGTCCCGCGGCCGGGCTTGTGGTCCAGGAGGCCAGCGGCGTATCGGCACCGGCGGTGCCCGCCGGGGCGTACGCACCGACGGCGACACGGTCTTCCAGGAGTCCGCACTGGACGTAGGTGACGTCGACGGCGGCCGGGTCGTGCGTGCTCCAGCTGACCGCGGTCCGGTATCCGTGCTCCTCCCCCAGCCTGTGCAGCTCCTCCGGATCGATACCGGGCGCGGGCGGGCCGGTCGGCGCCGTCCCGGCTTCGAGGGCGTGCTGCACGGCCAGGTCGTGGGCGATGCGTGCGTTCGGGACGCCGGTCACCCGCAGCTGCTCGGGACGGGTGGTGCGCAACTGCTCGGCGAGGGCGTCGAGCTTCCGGGGCCAGGGGCGGGTGGGTGTGTCGGTGAGGGGGTGGGGGGTGATGCCGGTTTTGTAGAGGGTGGCGTCGTAGCGGTAGCGGGTGAGTTCGTTGTGGGCGGTGCCGCGTTTGAGCTGGATGTCGGTGCCCGCGAGGTCGGGGATGTGGTGGGCGAGCGCGGCGAAGTACTCCGGGTCCACGAGGAGTTCCTTCTCCAGGACCAGGCTCTGCTCCACCGCGCGGCGCACCGCGGTGGTATCCGCCGGGTCGTCGGCGCAGGCCGCCTGGACCGCGCTGGTGAAGGTGCGCAGCAGCCGCGGGTTGCGGACATCGCCGATGAACAAGGCGCCGCCGGGAGCGAGCAGTCGGAAGGCCTGCTCGATGACCTGTTCCAGGTAGCCGGAGTTCGGGAAGTACTGCACGACGGAGTTGAGCACGACCGTGTCGAAGTGGCCCTGCGGCAGCTCGCCGTGCTCATGTGCGGCCTGCACCCGCAGGGTCACACGCCGAGCCAGCTCGGGGTCGGCGTCGACGTGGCGCCGCAGCGCTTCCACGACGGTGGGTGAGAAGTCCGTCCCCCAGTACTCCTCGCACTCGGGTGCAAGCCCGGCGAGGAGCAGCCCGGTCCCCACGCCGATCTCCAGCACGCGGCGCGGGCGGAGCGCCGTGATCCGTTCGATGGTGGCCGCACGCCACTCGCGCATGGCGGGCAGCGGGATGGGTTGCCCGTCGTAGCTGCTGTTCCATCCGGAGAAGTCCTCACCGAACTCCGAACCCGGCTCGGCATACAGCGAGTCGTAGAGATCCTGCCACTCCCCGATCTGGCTCCGCTCCTCCTCGCCGCTGGAGGCTGTCGTGCGGTTGTCGGTGACGACGTAGGCGAGGAGGCGGGGGGTGCCGGGCTGGTCCTCGTGGACGACGACGGCGGCCTGAGCGATGTCGGGATGCCCGGCGAGCACGGCCTCGATCTCCCCGGGCTCGATACGAAACCCACGAATCTTGACCTGCTGATCGGCCCGCCCCATGAACTCAAGGACACCGTCCGGACGTTGACGCACCAGGTCACCGGTGCGATACATCCGCGCCCCCGGCCCGTCCCCGTACGGATCAGCGACGAAACGCTCCGCCGTCAGACCCGGCCGACGCAGGTAACCACGCGCCAGACCCGCACCCCCGACATGCAACTCCCCGATCACACCCGGCGCCACCGGCTGCAGACCGGCATCGAGCACATAGGCACGCATACCCGCCATCGGACGACCGATCGGCACCACCGGCCCATCCGTGCAGGGCCGGACGACGGGATAGCAGGTCGCGAACGTGGTCGTCTCCGTCGGCCCATACCCATCCACCACACTCACGCCAGGGCACACCTCCAGCACCCGCCGCACCGACGCAGCAGACACCGCCTCTCCCCCGGTCCACACCTGCCGCACCCCGGCCAGACACTCCGGAGCATGCTCGGCAACCACATCGAACAACGAACTGGTCAGCCACAACGCGGTGACCTGCCGCTCGGTGACAACACGGTGCAGAGCAGACACATCAAGATCACCAGCAGGAGCGACCACGACAGTCCCCCCGTTGAGCAGCGGCACCCACAGCTCATACGTCGACGCATCGAAAGCCATCGGCGAATGCAGCAACACCCGCTCATGCGCCCGCCCATCAAAACGGGGATCCAACGCCAGCGCACCGACATTGCGGTGCGTGACCACCACACCCTTGGGAACCCCCGTCGAACCAGACGTATACATCACATACGCCGCAGCATCGGGATGGACGGTGACCTCGGGGTCCGCGATGTCGGACCCGGGAACGCCCACCTCGGCCGGCCGGATCACCTCACATGTCTCAGTGCCTGGCCGGTGGTCCGAAAGGTCGTCGGTGACCAGCAGGCGGGCGCCGGTGTCGGCGAGGACGTGGCGGATGCGCTCGGCCGGGTAGCGCTCATCGAGCGGCACATGGACGGCACCGGCCTTCGTCAGGGCCAGAACGGTGGTGAGCGTCGCGACGGAACGGGGCAGAAGCACCGCGACGGAGTCGCCGGGGCGTACTCCCCTGGCGGCCAGCTCGTGGGCGAACTGGTTGGCGCAGGCGTTGAGTTGCTCATACGTCAGGGACGTCTCGCCGTCCGTGACGGCGGGCGCACCCGGGGTCTTGACCACCTGCCGCGAGAAGAGCGCCCCAAGAGATGCTTCCGGCAGAGGCAGCGGCAGAGCCGTGTCGTTGAAGTCGCCGACGACCTCGCGGTACTCCTCACCGGACAAGATGCCGATCGTGCTGAGAGGCTGGTCGGGATGGGCGGTGGCCGCGTCCAGCAAACGTATCCAGCGATCGAAGAGAGCCTGGACGGTCGAAGCGTCGTAGAGGTCGCTGGAGTACTCCACCGCGCCCGAAATCCCCTGCGGCTCACCACGCGCGCCGCGCTGCTCCGCCAGGCTGATGAACAGGTCGAACTTCGCTGTGTGGGTGCGGCCGGGCGCTACGTCGATGTGCAGACCGGGCAGCTGGAAGGCGGCCTCGGGAGCATTTTGCAGCGCCAGCATGACCTGGAAGAGGGGGTGGTGGGCGAGGGTGCGCGTGGGGTTGAGGTGCTCCACGAGGTACTCGAAGGGGACGTCCTGGTGGGCGTAGGCGGCCAGCGACGTCTCACGCACCCGCGTGATCAGCTCGGTGAGCGTCGGATTGCCCGACGTATCCGTACGCAGGACCAGCGTGTTCACGAAGAACCCGATCAGATGATCGAGACTGTGATCCGTACGTCCCGCGATGGGGCTGCCCAGCGGGATGTCGCGCCCCGCGCCCAGCCGCGTCAGGAGCGCCGCGAGACCCGCCTGCAACACCATGAACAGACTCGCACCCGTGGCCCGCGCGAGATCCGCCAGACGCTGATGCAGCACCGGATCGATGTCGACCGTGACATAGTCCCCGCGATACGACATCACCGCCGGACGCGGCCGGTCCGTCGGCAGCGACAACTGATCCGGCAACCCCGCCAACGTCCGCGTCCAGTACTCGATCTGCGTCGCGAACAGACTGTCCGGATCATCCTGATCACCCAGCAGCTCGTTCTGCCACAACGTGTAATCCGCGTACTGCACCGCAAGCTCCGACCACCCCGGCGCCTCCCCCCGTACCCGCGCCGTATAGGCACGCGCCAGATCAGCCGCCAAAGGACCCAACGACCAACCGTCACCCGCGATGTGATGGACCACCACCAGCAGCACGTACTCCTGTGACGACAGCTCGAACAGGTCGGCGCGCAGGGGCGGTTCGGCCGCGAGGTCGAAGGGGTGGCGGGCCGCCGACGTGAGTATGTCCGGCAGCTCCGCCTCGGTCGTCCGTGTGACGGTGAGCCGTGGGACGGCCGTCTCGGGCGGCAGGACCTGCTGGTACGGCACGCCCTCGGCCTCCGGGAACACCGTCCGCAGGCTCTCGTGCCGGGCCACCACGTCACCCAGCGCGGCCCGCAGCCCGTCGCGGTCCAGCTCACCCGTCAGCCGCAGGGCCAGCGGAATGTTGTACGTGGCGCTGGGGCCCTCCATCTTGTGGATGAACCACAGCCGTCGCTGGGCGAAGGACAGCGGCATGACGTCGGGCCGCTGCCGTTGCGCGAGCGCCAGTCGGCCGGGGCCCGCGGTGTCCAGGAGCGCGGCCACCTCGGTCGGCGTCGGCCCCTCGAAGAGCGAGCGCAGCTCCAGCTCGACGCCGAAGACTGCCCGGACCTGGGCGATCAGACGAGTGGCGAGGAGCGAGTGCCCGCCCAGGTGGAAGAAGTCGTCGTCCACCCCGACCCGCGGCAGCCCGAGGACCTGCGCGAACAGGTCGCACACGATCTGCTCCTGCGGCGTACGTGCCTCCCGCCCCGCACCGCCCGACGTGAACTCGGGCGCGGGCAACGCCGCACGGTCCAGCTTGCCGTTGGCCGTCAGGGGGAGCCGGTCGAGGGGGACGATGAACGCCGGGACCATGTAGTCGGGCAGATGGTGGCGGCTGTGCTCGCGGAGCGCGGTAACGAGGGCGCCGGTGCCGCGGCGGGCCGCGGGGTTGGTCGTCCAGGTCGACAGGGGTGTGGCGGAGGTGCTCGAACCGGCAGGCGCGTAAGTGCCGACAAGGGTGCCTTCGGCAGGCCGATTCCGGTCGAGGAGGAGGATGTCGACGGTGTCGCCGTCGTGGGTGCTCCAGGTGATGCCGGTCCAGTACCCGAGCTCTTCCGCCAGAGCCTGGAAGGCTTCCAGGGTGACGTGGGGCCACGCGGTGTCGGCGGCGGGAGGTGTGTCGCCGTAGAGCGTGTGCTGGATGGCGAGTTCACCGGCGAGCCGGGGGTTCGGGACGCCGGTGACGCGGAGTTCGGCGGGGCGTTCGGTTTCGATGTGATGGCGCAGGTCGGTGAGGCCGGCGCCGGGATCAGTGTGCCGGGGCCAGGGGCGGATGGGTGTGTCGGTGAGGGGGTGGGGGGTGATGCCGGTTTTGTAGAGGGTGGCGTCGTAGCGGTAGCGGGTGAGTTCGTTGTGGACGGTGCCGCGTTTGAGCTGGATGTCGGTGCCTGCGAGGTCGGGGATGTGGTGGGCGAGCGCGGCGAAGTACTCCGGGTCCACGAGGAGTTCCTTCTCCAGGACCAGGCTCTGCTCCACCGCGCGGCGCACCGCGGTGGCGTCCGCCGGGTCGTCGGCGCGCGCGGTGTGGACGGCGGAGGCGAAGGTGCGCAGCAGCCGCGGATTGCGGACATCGCCGATGAAGAGGGCCCCGCCGGGAGCGAGCGCGCGGACGGCGCCTGCGACGACCTGTTCCAGATACCCGGCGCTCGGGAAGTACTGGGCGACGGAGTTGAGAACGATCGTGTCGAAGTGGCCTGCGGGGAGGCCGTCGAAGTCGTGGGCGGGCCGCGTGTGCAGACGGACGCGGGAGGCGAGGACCGGATCGGCGTCGACGTGCTGCTGAAGGTCCTTGATGACGGTGGGTGAGAAGTCGGTCCCCCAGTATTCCTCGCACGCGGGTGCAAGCCCGGCGAGGAGCAGCCCGGTGCCCACGCCGATCTCCAAAACGCGGCGCGGGCGGAGCGCCTTGATGCGGTCGACGGTCGTGTCGCGCCACTCCCGCATCTCGGGCAGCGGGATGGGTCTGCCGTCGTAGCTGCTGATCCAGCTCGCGAAGTTCTCGCCGAACGCCGTCCTGGGCGCGCTGGTGTAGACGGAGTCGTACAGGTCCTGCCACTCGCTCAGCTGGTTCCGCTCGACCTCCTCGTCATACGTGTGCGCCGACGTGTCGGCGACGACATATGCGGCCAGCCTGGCGTCCCCCGGCTCGTCCTCGCGGACGACGACGGCGGCCTGGGCGATGTCGGGGTGGTCGGCGAGTACGGTCTCGATCTCGCCGGGTTCGATGCGGAATCCGCGGATCTTGACCTGGTGGTCGACGCGGCCGATGAACTCCAGCTCGCCGTTGCGCAGTTGGCGTACCAGGTCGCCGGTGCGGTACATGCGGGCGCCGGGCTCCCCGCCGTACGGGTCGGCGACGAAACGCTCCGCCGTCAGACCCGGACGGCCCAGGTAGCCGCGGGCCACACCCGCACCCGCGATGTGCAACTCCCCCACCACGCCGGGCGGGACCAGCCGCAGTCCGCCGTCGAGGACGTACACCCGGGTGTTGGCGATCGGTCGGCCGATCGACGGGGCACCCGTGGTGCCGGCCAGGTCCGCGGCGGTCGACCAGATGGTGGTCTCGGTCGGCCCGTACAGGTTGGTGAGGTCCTCGGTGAGGGTCCGCAGCGAGTCGGCAAGGGCGACGGGCAGCGCCTCGCCGCCCACCAGCACACGCAGCCCGCGCAGGGCCTCCGGCTCGTGTGCGACGAGGAGTTGCCACAGTGACGGCGTCCCCTGCACGACGGTGACACGGTGCCGGGCCATCAGGTCGAGCACGGCGGACGGCTGGGGTACGGCCTCCTTCGGTGCGAGGACGACCGCGGCACCCGAGAGCAGCGGGTGGTACAACTCCAGCGCCGCGATGTCGAAGGCGACCGTGGTGACCGCGAGCAGCCGCTCGTCGGGCCTCAGCGGCACCTTCTGCCGCATGCCCTCCAGGAAGTTGAGCAGGGCGGCGTGCGGCACGACCACGCCTTTGGGACGGCCGGTCGAGCCGGACGTGTAGATCACGTATGCGGCGTCGGCGGCGCGCAGCGGCGCGGCACGCTCGGCGTCGGCCGGTTCGGTGTCGGGGCAGTCGGCCAGCAACGCCTGTACGGCCGCGGAGTCCAGCACAAGGCGCTGCGGCGTGCTGTCGCCGGTCGGC
The DNA here is from genome assembly GCF_040646035.1 of Streptomyces sp. NPDC046465. Lineage (NCBI taxonomy): Bacteria > Bacillati > Actinomycetota > Actinomycetes > Kitasatosporales > Streptomycetaceae > Streptomyces > Streptomyces sp. NPDC046465. The sequence continues at coordinate 125,407 of NZ_JBEYZK010000005.1, read as the reverse complement.
AGCTGCGCGTCCGTCGCCAGGGTGGTGAGCAGCAGCGTCGGCTCTGCGTCCGCCAGCACGTATGCGATGCGCCCGGACGGATGGTCCGGGTCAAGTGGCAGGTACGCGGCACCGGTCTTGAGCACCGCCAGGAGAGCGACCACCAGGTCGGCCGAGCGCGGCAGGGCGAGCGCGATCACCGTGTCCGGTCCGGCGCCCCGGCGCAGCAGGGCGTGCGCCAGCCGGTTGACGCTGCTGTTCAGTTCCGCGTACGTGAGGGTGGTGTCCCCGGCGATCAGGGCCACGGCATCCGGCGTGGCCCGCGCCTGCTCGGCGAAGCGCACGGGCAGAAGGTCCTCGCCGACCTCTGCCTCGGTGTCCGACCAGGTGTCGAGCACCTGTTGGTGTTCCTCGGAGGTGAGGAGGTCGATGTCGTCGAGGGGTTGGTCGGGGTGGCTGGTGGCCTCGTCGAGGAGACGTATCCAGCGGTCGAAGAGGGCCTGGACGGTCGAAGCGTCGTAGAGGTCGCTGGAGTACTCCACCGCGCCCGAAATCCCCTGCGGCTCGCCCCGATCGCCGCGCTGCTCGGCCAGGCTGATGAACAGGTCGAACTTCGCTGTGTGCGTGCGGCCGGGCGCCACGTCGATGTGCAGACCGGGCAGCTGGAAGGCCGCCTCGGGAGCGTTCTGCAAGGCGAGCATGACCTGGAAGAGGGGGTGGTGGGCGAGGGTGCGCGTGGGGTTGAGGTGCTCCACGAGGTACTCGAAGGGGACGTCCTGGTGGGCGTAGGCGGCGAGGGAGGTCTCGCGGACGCGGTTGATGAGCTGGGCGAGGGTGGGGTTGCCGGTGGTGTCCGTGCGCAGGACGAGGGTGTTGACGAAGAAGCCGACGAGGTGGTCGAGGTTCTGGTCGGTACGTCCCGCGATGGGGCTGCCCAGCGGAATGTCGCGCCCCGCGCCCAGCCGCGTCAGAAGCGCCGCGAGACCCGCCTGCAACACCATGAACAGACTCGCACCCGTGGCCCGCGCGAGATCCGCCAGACGCTGATGCAGCACCGGATCGATGTCGACCGTGACATAGTCCCCGCGATACGACATCACCGCCGGACGCGGCCGGTCCGTCGGCAGCGACAACTGATCCGGCAACCCCGCCAACGTCCGCGTCCAGTAATCGATCTGCGTCGCGAACAGACTGTCCGGATCATCCTGATCACCCAACAGCTCGTTCTGCCACAACGTGTAATCCGCGTACTGCACCGCAAGCTCCGACCACCCCGGCACCTCCCCCCGCACCCGCGCCGTATAAGCACGCGCCAGATCAGCCGCCAAAGGACCCAACGACCAACCGTCACCCGCGATGTGATGCAGGACGAGAAGGAGGACGTGCCGGTCGGGTGCGAGGCGCAACAGCTCGGCGCGCAGGGGCGGTTCGGCCGCGAGGTCGAAGGGGTGGCGGGCCGCCGACGTGAGGACGTCCGGCAGCTCCGCCTCGGTGATCCCGGTGGCGGGCAGCTCGACGGCGACGGAGTCGAGGACGTGTTGGTGCGGGGTGCCGTCGGCTTCGGGGAACACGGTGCGCAGGCTGTCGTGCCGGGCCACCACATCGCCCACGGCCGCGCGCAGGGCCTCGCGGTCCAGCTCGCCCGTCAGCCGCAGGACGAGCGGGATGTTGTACGTGGCGCTCGGCCCCTCCATCTTGTGCAGGAACCACAGCCGACGCTGGGCGAAGGACAGCGGTACGGGGTCGGGCAGTTGCTGCCTGCACAGGGCCAGTCGTGCGGGCCCCGCGGTGTCGAGGCGGGCCGCCACCGCACCGGCCGTCCGGGCCTCGAAGAGCGTGCGCAGGCCGATCTCGACGCTGAAGGCGGCCCGCATGCGGGCGATCAGACGAGTGGCGAGAAGCGAGTGCCCGCCCAGCTCGAAGAAGTCGTCGTCCACCCCGACCCGCGGCAGCCCGAGCACCTGCGCGAACAGATCACACACGATCTGCTCCTGCGGCGTGCGCGCCTCCCGCCCCGCACCACCCGACGCCGACTCGGGCGCGGGCAACGCCGCACGGTCCAGCTTGCCGATGGCCGTCAGCGGAAGGTGCTCCAGGAACACGACGGCCGCGGGCACCATGTGATCGGGGAGCCGGTGCCGGGTGAACTCCCGTACGTCGTCCTGCCGCAGCGTCTCGCGCGCCACCACGTACGCCACCAGTCGGACCCTGCCGGACTCGTCCTCGCGGGCGATCACGGCGGCCTGAGCGATGTCGGGGTGGTCGGCGAGGACAGCCTCGATCTCGCCGGGTTCGACGCGGAACCCGCGGATCTTGACCTGGTGGTCGACGCGGCCGATGAACTCCAGTACGCCGTCCGGGGTGTGGCGCACCAGGTCGCCGGTGCGGTACATCCGGGCCCCCGGTTCGCCGCCGTAGGGGTCGGCGACGAAGCGCTCCGCTGTGAGGCCGGGGCGGTGCAGATAGCCGCGGGCCACAGCCGCACCCGCGATGTACAGCTCCCCCACCACACCCGGCGCCACCAGCTGGAGCCCGGAACCCAGCACATAGGCGCGGGTGTTGGCGATCGGCCGGCCGATCGGCGCGGAGAGCGGCCACCGGTCGGGATCGTCGCCGAAGGTGTGGGCCGTGACCACGTGTGTCTCGGTGGGGCCGTAGTGGTTGTGCAGGGTGCGGCCCGGCACCGACCGGAAGAACTCGCGGACCGGGCGGCTCAGCGTCAGCGCCTCACCGGCCTGCGCGACGGTGCGCAGCCGCGGCAGCGTCCGGCCCTGCTCGATGGCGGCCTCGGCGAGGGCTTCAAGGACCAGGTTCGGCGCGAACAGCTCCTCCACCCGGTGGTCGTCGAGCCACGCGGCGAACCGGGCCGCGTCACGCCGGACGTCCTCAGCGGGGATCACCAGCGTCTTGCCGAAGAGGAGGGCCGACAGCACCTCCTGCGCGGAGACGTCGAAGCTGATCGCCGTGAACTGCGCGGTCCTGGTGCCCGGTTCGCCGCCGACCGCCCCGTGGTGCCACTCCAGGAGGTTCAGCAGGGCGCCCGCGGGCATGACGACGCCCTTGGGCCGTCCGGTGGAGCCGGATGTGTAGATGACGTAGGCGGGGTGGCCGGGTGCCAGGGCGGGGGCGGGGTTGTGGGTCGGGTGTGCGGCGAGGTCGGCGGGGGTGTCCTCGGCGTCGAGGAGGAGGGCGGGGGTGTCGGGTAGGGCGGGGAGGCCCGCCTGCGTCGTGGTGGTCGTGAGGAGCAGGCCGGGGCGAGCGTCGGCGACCATGTGGGCCAGGCGGGCCCGGGGGTAGTCGGGGTCGAGGGGGAGATAGGCGGCACCGGCCTTCAGGACGGCGAGGACGGCCACGACGAGGTCGGCGGAGCGGGGCAGGGCGAGGGCGACGACGTGTTCGGGGCCGATGCCGCGGGCCGCGAGCAGATGGGCGAGGCGGTTGGCTCGCTCGTTGAGTTCCCGGTAGGTCAGGGTGGTCTCGTCACAGACCAGGGCGGGCACGTCAGGGGACGTGGCGACCCGTGCCTCGAACAGCCCCGGCAGCGTGGCCCCCGCCGTCCGGGGAACCTCGTCGGGGACGGCCGACAGAGTGGTGCGCTCCTCGTCGGTGAGCAGGTCGATCCGTCCGACCGGCCGCTCGGCGTCGGTGGTGACGAGGTCGAGCACCTGGGTCAGCCGGTCGAGGAATCCGGCGGCAGCGGCCCGGTCGACGAGATCGTCACGGAAGTCGAGGCGGAGGTAGAGACGCCGCCCCGGGGCGGCGATCAGGGTGAGTGGATAGTGGGTCGCATCCCGCGCGCGGCCGAGGTCAGGGGTGACGCGCAGGCCGGTGTCAGGCAGCCCGGTGTTCGGCCGCTCAGTACCCGTCAGCTCGGCGGATTCGTCCCAGGGGTAGTTCTCGAACACCATCGCCGTGTCGAAGAGGTCACCAGGACCGGCCAACTGCTGGATGCGGGCCAGACCGAGGTGATGGTGCGCGGTCAGCCGGGTCTGCTCGTCCTGGAGCCGCAGGACGGTGGACAGCAGCGACCGCGCCGGGTCCAGCGCGACCCGTACGGGCACCATGTTGATGAACAGGCCCACCATGGCCTCGACGCCGCGCAGCTGCGGGTCGCGCCCGGCCACCACGGCCCCGAACACCACGTCGTCCTGCCCCGTGTGCCGACTCAGTGCCAGGCCCCAGGCGGCCTGCAGCACGGTGTTCATGGTCACGCCCTGCCGACGCGCCCAGTCGGCGAGCGCCGCCGTGCGGTCCTCGTCCAGCTCGACGGTGATCCGCTCCGGCATCCGGGCGGCCCGCGCCGGGTCCGCCGGAGTGACCAGGGTCGGCTGCTCCAGGCCGACGAGCGCCTCGCGCCAGGCGGCCTCGGCCGCAGGCCGGTCCTGCCGCGCGAGCCAGTCCAGGTACTGCCGGTACGGGGTCACCCGGGGAAGCGCGGCGACATCGCCGCCGCTGCCGTACAACGTGACCAGCTCGCGGACGAGGATGGGCATCGACCAGCCGTCGAGCAGGATGTGGTGGGTGGTCATGATCAGACGGTGGTGTGCCCCGGAAAGGCGCACCAGGGCGAAGCGTAGCAGCGGCGGCTCGGCCAGGTCGAAGCGGCGGCCGTGCTCCTTGGCGGCGAGCCGGACCAGCTCCGCCTCCGCCTCGGCGGCCGGCAGCGGCGACAGGTCGAACTCCTCCCACGGCACGTCGACGTGACGCGGGATCAGTTGGACGGTCTGTCCCGAATCCACCTGCCGGAACCCGGCGCGCAGGTTCGGGTGCCGCTGTACGAGGGCGCGGACCGCCGCCCTCAGGCGCGCCGCGTCGAGGGCGCCCGCGACGTCGAAGACGTGCTGCACCGCATAGACGTCTGCCCCGTCCTGCTCGTAGCGGGAGTGGAACAGCAGCCCCTCCTGCATGGGAGAGAGGGGAAGGATGTCTTCCAGGCCCGACGGCGTCATTTCTGAATCCTCCACGCGGCTTCGAGCTGCTCGATGTCGTGCTGGCTCAGTTCGGTCAGGGGGAAGTCCGAGGGCGTATGGCCGCCCGTGCCGGACCGGTCGCCGTGCCGGACCAGGCCGCTGACGGCCTGGAACCACTGCTCGGCGAGGCCACGGACGTGCTGTTCGGGCCAGAGGTCGGGGGCCCACGTCCAGACGGCCTCAAGCCACGGCCCTTCCGGGGTGTCACGGACCATGGAGTTGACCTCGATGCCGTGCGCCAGGGCGGTCCCCGGATCGGCGCCGCTCAGCAGACCCGTCTCCGACGCCACGGTCCAGGCGGGATTGCCGGGAACCACCGGTGTCCCCGCCGACGGGAACCGGCCGAGGTAGTTGAATCCGAGTTGCGGCACGGCAAGCGCGGCCAGCTCCGGCCCGGTCCCGGGATGGAGGTGGCGCAGCAGACCGAAGCCCATGCCCCGGTCGGGCAGCGCCCGAAGCTGCTCCTTGACCCGTTTCAGGGCCTGCCCGAGAGCCGCCCCGCCGTCGACGACCTCGTCCCAGGCCAGCGGGCCCGGGTCGACGCGGACGGGATACAGCGAAGTGAACCAGCCCACGGTGCGTGCCAGGTCCACGCCCTCAATGATCTCCTCGCGCCCGTGCCCCTCCACGTCCACCAGGACCGCGGTGTGCCGACCACGGGCGTGGCCCCTGCGCCACTGGGCGACCGCCAGGCCGAGGGCGGTCAGCAGAACGTCGTCCACCCCTGCGTGGAAGGCCGTCGGCACGGTGGTCAGGAGCGGGGCGGTGACGTCGGGCGGGAGGGAGAGCGTGAGTTCGCGGGCCCGGCCCACCGTGTCCCGTACGGGATCCAGCCTTCCTGCTGTCAGCGGCGGGTCGGCGGCAGTGAGCAGGTCGGCCCACAGCGTCGCCTCGGCGGCGCGGCCCGGTCGCCGGGCCTCCGCTGCCAGCAGCCCCGACCAGCGGCGCAGCGAGGTGCCCACCGGCTCGAGGCGGGGCGGGCTGCCGAGCCCGACCGCCTCCCAGGCGGCGATGAGATCCGGCAGAAGGATCCGCCAGGACACCCCGTCCACCACGAGATGGTTGACCTGGAACAGCAGCCTGCCGGACCGGTCCGGTCCGGCGTCGAACCAAACCACCTGGAGCAGCGGCCCCCGCTCGGCCGACAGCCGGGCGGTCGCCGCCTTCACCTGGTCGTAGATCAGGGCCTCGTCGACGTCGGCGCCGCCGAGGTCCACGACGTGCACCAAGTCGGCGGCCGTCACGGAACCGACCGGTCCGACCTCCAGCACCCACGCCGGGTCGTCCGGGCCACCCGGCGTCCGGGTCAGCCGCAGCGCGTCATGGTGGTCGACGAGCGCCTGCACGGCCGCGGTGAGACGGTCCTCGCCAAGGCCGGCCGGCACATCCAGCAACATGGCCTGGTGGAACGCGTCGATCGCGCCGCCCCGCGCGTCGAACCAGCGCATGATCGGGGTCGGTTCCACCCTCCCGACGCCGGAGTCGTCGGACTCCGGGACCGACCCGGCGAGTTCGTCGGCGACCTCGGCGAGTCCGGCCACGGTCCGCTGCTCGAAGACGTCCCGCACCGCGAATCCGATGCCCGCCGAACGCGCCAGGCTGACCAGGCGGATCGAGACGATGCTGTCCCCGCCGAGAACGAAGAAGTCGTCGTCGCACCCGACCCTGTCCACCCCAAGCGCCTGGGCGAACAGCTCCCCGAGCAGCCGCTCGCGCGCGGTGCGCGGCTCACGGCTCCCCGCATCAGCCCGTACGGCCGGGCCGGGGGCGGGCAGAGCGGCGGCGTCGAGCTTGCCGTTGGCCGTCAACGGCAAGCGGTCCAGCGTGACGAACACGGACGGAAGCATGTAGTCCGGCAGCCGTCGCCGCGCGAACTCACGCAGGTCTTCCGGCGTCGTGTCGGTGACGATGTAGGCGAGGAGGCGGGGGGTGCCGGGCTGGTCCTCGTGGACGACGACGGCGGCCTGAGCGATGTCGGGATGCCCGGCCAGCACGGCCTCGATCTCCCCGGGCTCGATACGAAACCCACGAATCTTGACCTGCTGATCGACCCGCCCCACGAACTCAAGGACACCGTCCGGACGTTGACGCACCAGGTCACCGGTGCGATACATCCGCGCCCCCGGCCCGTCCCCGTACGGATCAGCGACGAAACGCTCCGCCGTCAGACCCGGCCGACGCAGATAACCACGCGCCAGACCCGCACCCCCGACATGCAACTCCCCGATCACACCCGGCACCACCGGCTGCAGACCGGCATCGAGCACATAGGCACGCATACCCGCCATCGGACGACCGATCGGCACCACCGGCCCATCCGTGCAAGGCCGGACGACCGGATAGCAGGTCGCAAACGTGGTCGTCTCCGTCGGCCCATACCCATCCACCACACTCACGCCAGGGCACACCTCCAGCACCCGCCGCACCGACGCAGCAGACACCGCCTCTCCCCCGGTCCACACCTGCCGCACCCCGGCCAGACACTCCGGAGCATGCTCGGCAACCACATCGAACAACGAACTGGTCAGCCACAACGCGGTGACCTGCCGCTCGGTGACAACACGGTGCAGAGCAGACACATCAAGATCACCAACAGGAGCGACCACCACGGTCCCCCCGTTGAGCAGCGGCACCCACAGCTCATACGTCGACGCGTCGAAAGCCATCGGCGAATGCAGCAGCACCCGCTCATGCGCCCGCCCATCAAAACGGGGGTCCAACGCCAGCGCACCGACATTGCGGTGCGTGACCACCACACCCTTGGGAACCCCCGTCGAACCAGACGTATACATCACATACGCCGCAGCATCCGGAGCGACAGTCACGTTCGGCGCCGCGCAGTCGCCCTCCCAAGCGGTGCGGCCGATGACGAGCAAGTCTGCTGGCAGCGACGTGAGTTCCGTCTGCGAGGTCTCGTCGGTCACGATGAGCGTGGCGCCGGTGTCGGCGAGGACGTGGCGGATGCGCTCGGCCGGATAGCGTGCGTCGAGCGGGACGTAGACGGCGCCCGCCTTCATCAGCCCGAGTACGGCGGTGACGGTCTCAGGGGATCGCCGGAGCAGGACGGCGACGGAGTCGCCGGGGCGTACTCCCCTGGCGATCAGCTCGTGGGCGAACTGATTGGCGCAGGCGTCGAGTTGCTCATACGTCAGGGACGTCTCCCCGTCCGTGACAGCGGGCGCACCCGGCGTCTTGACCACCTGCCGCGAGAAGAGCGCCCCAAGAGACACCTCCGGCAGAGACAGAGGCAGAGACAGAGCCGTGTCGTTGAAGTCGCCGACGACCTCGCGGTACTCCTCGCCGGACAAGATGCCGATCGTGCTGAGAGGCTGCTCGGGATGGGCGGTGGCCGTGTCCAGCAGACGTATCCAGCGGTCGAAGAGGGCCTGGACGGTGGATGCGTCGTAGAGGTCGCTGGAGTACTCCACCGCACCCGAAATCCCCTGCGGCTCACCACGCGCGCCGCGCTGCTCCGCCAGGCTGAAGAACAGGTCGAACTTGGCCGTGCCGGTCCTGCCCAGCTCGACACCCGCTTGCAGCCCAGGGAGTTCGAACTCGCTCTCTGGGGCGTTCTGCAGGGCGAGCATGACCTGAAAGAGGGGGTGGTGGGCGAGAGTACGCGTGGGATTGAGGTGCTCCACGAGGTACTCGAAGGGGACGTCCTGGTGGGCATAGGCGGCCAGCGACATCTCACGCACCCGCGTGATCAGCTCGGTGAGCGTCGGATTGCCCGACGTATCCGTGCGCAGGACCAGCGTGTTCACGAAGAACCCGACGAGGTGGTCGAGGCTCTGGTCGGTGCGGCCCGCGATGGGGCTGCCCAGCGGAATGTCCTCGCCCGCGCCGAGGCGGGTGAGGAGGGCGGCGAGTCCTGCCTGGAGGACCATGAAGAGGCTGGCGCCGGTCGACCGTGCGAGGTCGGAGAGGCGCTGGTGGAGTACGGGGTCGATGTCGACGGTGAGGTAGTCGCCCCGGTAGGTCATGACGGCCGGGCGGGGGCGAGTGGTGGGCAGGGTGAGCTGGTCGGGCAGGTCGGCGAGGACGCGGGTCCAGTAGTCGATCTGCGTGGCGAAGACGCTGTCGGGGTCGTTCTGGTCGCCGAGGAGCTCGTTCTGCCACAGGGTGTAGTCGGCGTACTGGACCGGAAGTTCGGGCCAGTCCGGTGCCTGCCCCTGCGCACGTGCCGCGTACGCCTCCGTCAGCTCGCGGGACAGCGGACCCATCGACCAGCCGTCAGCGGCGATGTGATGCACCACGACCAGGAGCGCGTGCTCCCGCGCCGACAGCGAGAACAGCTCCGCGCGCAGCGGAGGTTCGGTTGCGAGGTCGAAGGCGTATCGGGCGCCCGCCTCCAGCGCGGCCGGCAGTTCGGCCTCCGTCGTCGGGGTGACGGCCAAACGCGGCACGGCCGCATCGGGCGCCAGCACCTGCTGGCACGGCACGCCCTCGGCCTCCGGGAACACCGTCCGCAGACTCTCGTGCCGGGCCACCACGTCACCCAGCGCGGCTCTCAACGCGTTGTGGTCCAACTCGCCGGACAGCCGCACGACGAGCGGGATGTTGTAGGTGGCGCTCGGCCCCTGCATCCGGGCCAGGAACCAGAGCCGCCGCTGGGCCGAGGAGAGGGGAACGACCGGCGGCCGCTGCCGCGGGGCAAGCGTGAGGCGTCCGGGTCCCGCGGTGTCGAGGCGGGCGGCCACCGCGGCCGGGGTCGGCCCCTCGAACAACAGGCGCAGCTCCAGCTCCACCCCGAAGGTGGACCGGAGCTGGGCGATCAGACGCGTGGCCAGCAGGGAATGCCCGCCCAGATCGAAGAAGTGGTCGTCGACCCCGACCCGTGGCACCCCGAGGACCTGCGCGAACAGCTCGCACACGATCTGCTCCTGCGGCGTACGCGCCTCCCGCCCCGCAGCCGGCACCGAGAAGTCCGGCTCCGGGAGCGCGGCCTTGTCCAGCTTTCCGTTGGCCGTCAGCGGCATGCGGTCGAGGAGGACGACGACGGCCGGGACCATGTACTCGGGCAGTCGGCCGCGCGCGAACTCCCGTACGTCCTCGGCCTCCAGGGCGTCCCGCGCGACCACGTAGGCCACCAGGCGGCCGCCACCGGCGGGTTCCTGACGGACCGTCACCGTCGCCTCGGCGACGCGTGGGTGGTCGGTCAACACGGCTTCGACCTCGCCGGGTTCGATACGGAACCCGCGGATCTTGACTTGATCGTCGGCACGCCCCACGAACTCCAGCTCGCCGTCGGGATTGCGCCGCACCAGGTCGCCGGTGCGGTACATACGGGTGCCGGGTCGGGCGGCGTACGGATCCGCGATGAAGCGTTCGGCCGTCAGGCCCGGTCGGCCGAGGTAGCCGCGAGCCACGCCGCCGCCCGCGACGTACAGCTCACCCACGACCCCGGGTGCCACCAACTGCAGTGCGCCGTCCAGCACATAGGTGCGCAGATCAGGAAGGCCGACACCGATCACGCTGGCCGCTTCGGCCGTGACCCGCCGGCGGTTCAGGGGCTGATACGTCACATGCACGGTGGTCTCGGTGATGCCGTACATGTTGATCAGTGTCGGCGCGTCACCGGGGTGCCGCTCGTACCAGTCGGCGAGGCGGGACGGCTGTAGCGCCTCGCCACCGAACACCACGGCTCGCAGGCGGAGTTGGCCGGTCATCCGGTGGGCGTCGGCCTCGTCTTGGGCATCCGCTTGGGCAGCCGCGTCGGCCTGAGCCAATTGGTAGAACGCCGACGGGGTTTGGTTGAGGACGGTGACGCGTTCCTCGGCCAGCAGGTCGAGGAACGCGCCCGGTGTCCGGCTGATCTCATAGGGCACCACGACCAGCCGCCCGCCGTGCAGCAGCGCTCCCCACAGCTCCCAGACGGAGAAGTCGAAGGCGTACGAGTGGAACAGCGTCCAGACGTCGTCCGGGCCGAAGCCGAACCACTTCCGGGTGGCGTCGAACAACCGCACCACGTTCCGGTGGGTGTTGAGGACGCCCTTGGGTTGTCCGGTGGAGCCGGAGGTGTAGATGACGTAGGCGGGGTGGTCGGGCGCCAGGGCCGGAGTGGGGTTGTGCGAGAGGGCGGTGGTCGCGTCCGGGTCGTCCAGGGCGTCCAGAGCGTCCAGGTAGAGGACCGGAGTGCCGTGCCCGGCCGGGAGGTTGGTCTGCGCCGCCGTGGTCGTGAGGAGCAGGCCGGGGCGCGCGTCGCCGACCATGTGGGCCAGCCGGGCCTGGGGGTATGCGGGATCGAGGGGCAGGTAGGCCGCGCCCGCTTTGAGGGTCGCCAGGATCGCCACGACCAGATCGGCGGAGCGGGGCAGGGCCAGCGCGACGACGCGTTCGGGGCCCATGCCCCGGGCCGTCAGCCGGTGGGCAAGTCGGTTCGCCCGCTCATTCAGCTCCCGGTACGTCGTGGTCAGCTCGCCGCAGGTCACAGCCGCCGCGTCGGGGGTGTTGCGGACCTGCGCCTCGAACAGGTCCGTCAGCGTGGCCTCCGTCATCGGAGGGATGTCGTCGGGGACGGCCAGGGCGGCGGCCCGCTCCTCCTCGGTGAGCAGGTCGATCCGGCCGATCGGCAGGGAAGGTTCCGTCGCCGTGACGGCCCGCAGGGCGGTGAGCAAACGCCCATGGTGTGCGGCCAGTTCGCGGTCCGCGCAGATTTCGGGATGGGCGTTGAGGTCGAGGGTCAGTCCGGTGCCGTCGCGTCGGTCCCATACGGCGAGTGTGAGGTCGCCCACCAGGCCCGAGGTGAGATTGTGCGCAGTGGTCGGCAGGCCGGCGAAGGTCACCGCGTAATCGAAGGACATGATGTTGACGACCGGTGCGTACCAAGACCCGGCGTGGCCGGGCAGATCGAGGTCGCGCTGGAGGTCCTCGGCACGGTAGCGCTGGTGGCTGCCCAGTTCGAATATCCGCTTCCCCACCTGGTCGAGAAGTTCGCGGAGTGTCATGTCCGGCCGGAGCAGGAGCCTGAGCGGCAGGACGTTGGCGGCTGTGCCGGGCGTGCGACGCTGGACCTGGTTCAGGCGCGCCGTCACCGGCAGGCCGAGCACCACGGTCGACGCGCCGGTCGTCCGATGCAGATAGAGGGCTGTGGCGGTGAGGACCAGGTACGACCAGGGGACTCTTGCCCGGCGGGCCGCCTCGCGCAGCTCCGTCAGGCCGTCGGGGTCCAGGGCGGCGGTGTGCCGGAGGTAGTGGTCGGGGGTGGTGGACGGGCGATCGACGATCCCGGTCGGCTCGGGGTGGTCGGCGAAGTGCTCGGTCCAGTACGCCCGGTCTTCGGCGAATCGTTCAGAATCGCGATAGTCCTGTTCGGCAGCCAGCAGGTCGGACGGGGAACCGAACGGGCTCGGCGGCACCGGACCGCCCTGGACGAGCGCGGTGTAGACGTCCGCGACCCGGCGGGTGATCAGCAGCGACCCGAAGGCGTCCATCACGGCATGGTGGTAGCCCTGGTACCAGTAGAAGCGATCGGCGGCGAGGCGCAGGAGCGCGTACTCGAAGAGCCGGTCCTCTGCCAGGTCCATCGGCCGGGCGACCGCGTCGTCCAGCCAGTCGCGGGCGGCTCGTTCGGGGTCCGGCTCCGCGCTGAGATCGACCAGAGAGGGTGACCAGTCGCCGATCTCACGGACGACCTGCCGTACCTCGCCGCGCTCCTCGACGAAGCCGACGTGCAGGGCGTCCGCTTCAGCGACGACCAGCAGCAGCGCCTGCTCGAACAGCGCCGGATCCACCGGCCCGTGAATCTCCAGGAATTCACCCACCCGGAAAACCCGGTTCGCTTCCCCAAGCCGCTGCTCGGCGATCCATATTTCGCGTTGCGCGGCCGTCAAGGGCAGCGCAGTGCCGGCACTGACGAACAAGTCTCTACCTCCGAAAAATTGCCGCACGGATGGCCGGACAGATGAAAGTGAAAAGCTCGTGACGGCCCAGAGAACGCACCGGAAATTCGACCGGGCAAGCAGGAGAGCAGTAACCGTCGGACCGTAGAAGCGAAAAAGGTGCGCCCGTAAGCATGAGAATCGGAGGCATCGGTCCTGAAAACAATCATGGGCAACCTAGCCGGGGATCCGTGAAGGGTCAAGGAAACACATGGATATGCCAGACACATGTCCCGCCGGCGGGACAAAGGAGCGACCGGCGAGCGCCGTCGCGCTCGCCGCGTGCTTGCCCGACGTTTCCCGGAAGTGCTAGTTTCCCCTTCACCAAATTCCGGATCTAACGTTTCGCGACCTCATGCGCTAAGGGAAACGTGAAGGAAACGCGTATGGAAAATAATTGGTGGGGAAGCCATCTACTGAACCGGGGCGTGGACGACGAATTATGGGCAATTTCCAGCGCACCAGTCACTCGAGGGCAGTTGCGCAAGACGGTCGCTGACCTCGGGGGGCACTTTCGGGAGCAGGGCATTACGGCGGGTAACTCGGTCCTTTTACGCATGAAACCGAGTTTCACCTATCTGCAAGTCCTGCTGGCCTTGTGGAGTCGCGGCGCACAGGTCGTCCTGGTCGACTTCCGGCTGCAACCGGCCGAATACGAGCCGCTGGTCGACCTGGTACGTCCGCAGTACGCCGTCGTCGCGACCGGGGCCGGCGGGCCGGTGGCCGGGTTCCGGCAGGAGTCCGACTTCGCCGTCCAACGGCTGCCGGACGGCCGACCGGCCTTCGACGGCGTCCGCCTGGTGCAGTTCAGTTCGGGCTCGACGGGCCGCCCCAAGGTGATCGGGCGGCCGGCCGACTCCGTGCTGGCCGAGCTCGACCGGCACAGCGCACTGCCCGGTGTCCCCGGCCGGGGGGATCGCGTGATGCTGCTGAACTCGGTCATGCACAACATGGGCCTGGTCAGTGGCGTGCTGCACGCCCTCGCGGCCGGGGCGACCCTGATCGTCCCACCGACGCTCCGCCCGGCCGAAGTGGTGCGCATGATGGCGCGGACCGAGGCGACCGCCGTGTACGGGACCCCCGTTCACTACGACCTGCTGTCCCGGGTCGGGAGCGGGCCCGAGCTGCCCGCGCTGCGGCTCGCGGTCTCCGGCGGTGAACGGGTGCCGCAGGAAACCTTCGATCGGTTCCGCACCCACTTCGGCCTGCCGATCAGTCCGGTCTACGGCGTGACCGAGTTCGGGTTGATCGCGGGCGACCTGTCCGGTGCGTCCACGCCTCCTCAGCTGGGGCCCCCGGTGCCGGGGGCCGAGGTGAGGGTGAACGGCGAGGAACTCTTCGTCAGGATGGGCCAGTCGCCGTACCTGTACAGCGAGCACACCGACCGCTTCGAGAACGGTTGGCTGCGCACCTACGACCGGGTGCACCAGGACCCGGCGACCGGGATTCTCGGCATGCTCGGGCGGGTCGACTCGTTGGTCGTCGTGGGCGGGCTGAAGGTGGACCTCACGGAGGTGGAGGCGGTCCTGCTCGATCACCCCCGGGTGACCGAGACGGTGGTGACCCATGGGGAGGTCATCGAGGCGTTCGTAGGCGCCGACCAGGCACTTACCCCGGATGAGCTCACCGCCTGGTGCCGGGAGCGGCTGAGCCCGGTCAAGAATCCCAAGCGGTTCTTCGTCACGCGCCAGTTGCCGCGGAACTCGATGGGAAAGCTGGTCCGCGACCGTGCGCTCATGCACGGGCGCGTCACGTCGGCATCGTCGTCGCAGACATAGGGGGATCAGTGATCTCGAAGGACGACATCAGAAAGATCTTGTCATCGAACGCGGGGCTCGGACCGCCCGAGGAACTACCCGACGACGCCGAGCTGGCGATCGACTCGTTCACCCTGGTCGTGCTCCAGCACAGACTGGAGGAGCGCCATGGCGTGGTCATCGACCCCCAGTTCGAGGATATGGCGCTGTTCACCTCGATCAACGGCATCCACACATACGTGACGGCGCTTCTGGAAGAGAAGTGACCGACCCGTCCCCCGCCACGACCGCCACGACCGTTTCACGCAGGGAGCAGCAATGACGAGCAACCCCTTCGAGAACCCCGACGGCACCTTCCTCGTGCTCGTCAACGACGAAGGCCAGCACTCGCTGTGGCCCGCGTTCGCCGAGGTGCCCGCGGGCTGGACCGTCGCACTCGCCGAGAGCGACCGTCCGGCCTGCCTCGCCTACATCGAGGAGCACTGGACCGACATGCGCCCGCTGAGCCTCGTACGCCGATAGGGGAACGTGATGGATGACGCCGCCTTCGCCCAACTGCTGCTGACCGAGAAGGATCTGGAGGAGTCGTTCTACGGCGAGGAACCGAGCGCCGCCTACGATCCCGTCTTCGTCTCCGGCGACGCATCAGGTCGGACCATCGTCGACCTGACGAACATGCTCACGCATGGCACGCACTCCGAGACGACGCATCACGCCTCCGCGCTGTTCACGAACATCGTGGGTTCGGTGGTGTTCCACCACGTCGCGCAATTCGGCAACGGGGCATGCCCGCAGGTGTATCAGGAACTCTTCGACGCGGTGCGCGACTGCACGCACTACCGGATGGGACTGAACGACGGCGTAGAGCTCGACATCACGAAAGTGAATCTGGAGCCGCTCGATCTGGGGGACGGCGGTTTCGTGGTGCGCTGGCTGTCCGCCGTAGACCACTTCCGTATCGAGACCGCCTGGGCGATCGTGCCCAAGGACGGCATCCTCACCTTCGTCAACACCCGCATTCCGGACGAGTCCGAGATCCATCGGCTCGCCCGCGTCGCCATCGATCGCGTCGTCGACCTGACGGGTTCGTCATGACGCCCACGGCATCCGTCGTCGACTTCGAGTCCGTACTGGAGTCGGTGGACTCGTGGCTGACCGAGTACATAGCGGCGAGCCATCCGGAGATCGGCCGCACGGGACCGATCTGCCCCTTCGTGTCCCCCTCCCGCAAGAACAGGACAATGGAGATCCGCCTGCGCCTTGTCGGGCACGCGCCGAGCCTCGAACTGGTCGAGGAGATCGCACGCAGCAGCCTGCGGGAGTACGAGCTGACGACCTGGCAGGGCCGGAATCCCATGCTGCAGGCCATGGTGACCGTCCTCCCCGATCTCCGCAGCGAGGACACCGGTCTGCTCGACCAGGCTCAGGCGCAGGTGAAGGACGACTTCGTGGCGCGGGGGCTCATGATCGGCCAGTTCCACGAGAACTGCGAGGTGACGGCGGCGCGCAATCCCCGCTTCGTGGTGAGCCGGGCGCCGGTGCCGGTCCTCGCGATCCGTGCGATCGCCCTCCACGATGTCTTCTTCCTGTCCGAACGGCCGCACTGGTTCCAGAAGTACCGGGAGAAGTTCGGCAAGTTCTACGGCCCGAATTCCACCCTCATGGATCCGCTTCTGATGGAGCGATTCCGGGAGAGCGAGCAGGCTTACGGACGGCCGTCGTGAGAGGGACGGATGTGCAGTTCGGCCAGGAATGCCTGCACATCCGTGGCCGTCTGCTTCGGGGTCGGCCGAGGACCGGAAGGGATCACCGGCTGGGCGGTGACGGTGGCCGTGCTGTTGCCCCAGACGCAACGTGAACTGGTCGTGTTCGCGACCTCGTATTCCACGCATCGCAGCTTGCCCCCGATGGGGCCGGGAGCGTAGTTCCGTACTGTGCCCGAATCCACTCGCGTGTTGAGAAGCACCGAGATGACGTCGTCGTCCTCCCCGGGATCGGATACGTCGACAGACGGGTCGAGTTCCAGGGTGACCGTGTAGGACTTCTTGCCGTCCGGGCGCACGTACGTCGCGTGTGCCGTCTCCTTGGTCGGGTCGAGATTGTCGCCGCCGCGCGTCGCCGACCACAGCGACTTGTCGCCCTTGCCCGCGAGCCGGTAGTCACCGAAGCCGACCGGCAGTTGGGCAGTGTGTTTGACCGGCGGCTCGTCCTCGTCCCCCACCGCACGCCAGGTCCCGACCGCCGCCCCGGCCGCGAGGACGACGGCAACGGCTCCACCGATCATCTTGCGACGCTTGCGGAGCCGGGCGGTCCGCGCCCTGGCGGCCGCCCAGTCGATGGGGCGTCCCAGGGGTCCGGCTTCAGGGGCGGCCGGTGGGCTCACGTGCGCGGCGTCGCCGACATCGGAGGGTGCGGGTGTCCCGGGGTTCGGCATGTGGCTCTTCCTTGCGTACTCAAATTCCGAGGCTTGCGCGGGTCACGGAGAGCCATACTGGTCGCCATGGATGAGGTCACGGTCATCGTCGCCCATCACGAGCGCGCGACGCTGCGGGTCGGCGACGTATTTCTGAAGATCGACGCCGACCGGACGCGCACCGACGACGAGGTCGAGGCGATGGCCCTGGCGCCGGTCCCGACCCCGGAAGTGCTCTGGCGCAAGCCGTCCGTGCTCGCGATCGCGGCGGTGCCTGGGACGGCGCTCGGCCGCCTCGGCGAGCCGTCGGCCGCGCCGCCGGCGGCGTGGGCCGCGGCCGGTGCCGCCGTGCGGAAGCTGCACGACGGCCCGTTGCCGCCCCGCACCGGCCGGGCCGGCCGGGACCTCGATGAGTTGGTGTCGGAACTCGACGGCGAGTGCGAGTGGCTCGTGGCGAACGGCGTCCTGCCCGCCGACCTGGTCACCCGCAACCGTGAGGTCGCCGAGGCCGCGCTCCGGCCGTGGACCCCGGTGTTCACGCACGGCGACCTGCAGATCGCCCACGTGTTCGTCGACGGCGACGAGATCACGGGCATCATCGACTGGTCCGAGGCGGGCCAGGGCGATGCGCTGTACGACCTCGCCACCTTGACGCTCGGACACGAGGAGCACCTCGGCGACGTCATCGCCGGTTATGGCACCGACGTCGGCCTCGACGTGATCCGCGCGTGGTGGTCGGTGCGGAGCCTGCTGGGGGTCCGCTGGCTGGTCGAGCACGGCTTCGACCCGGCCGCGCCGGGCTGCGAGGTCGACGTGCTGAGGTCCCGCATGTGAGCGGTCAGCCGCTTGCCGCGGGTCTTGCAGGGCAGCGCTGTTTCTCTTTTCAAAGCACTCGGTCGCGCGTAGTGTTTCGGTAATCGAAGCACCGCGCTTCGCGGCGAGAGGACATCGAACAATGTCTGCGACTCCGAGGCCGGGACATCCGGTGCGTGGTTCCACCACAGGGCGCCCGCTCATGGCCGCACTTGACCTGTTCGGCCGTCGCTGGGCCCTGCGGATCCTGTGGGAACTGCGCGACGGGCCACTGGGTTTCCGGGCTCTTCAGCAGCGGTGCGACGGCATGTCGTCCAGCGTGTTGCGCCAGCGACTGCTCGAGTTGCTCGAAGCACGGCTCGTACAGCGTGCCACCGATGAGAGCTACGGCCTGACGGCGCTCGGGAAGGAGGCGTGCGACGGGCTGACCGGCTTGCACGCGTGGGCGGAACGCTGGGCCGTCGAGCTCGGGACACACGGCCCCCCGCAAGGCCAGGACCAGTGAGAACCGGAGGAGCGCATGAGCGAACGGATATCTCCCCTGACGCGGCCCTTTCCACCGGAAAGCGAGGCCTTGCTGGGCCGGATGATGCCGCACGGCGAGGAGCCCATAGCCCTGTTCCGCGTATTCGCACACAACCGACAGCTCACCGAAGCGCTGCACGCGTGGGGCTCCTACCAGCTCAGCAGGCGGCTCAGCCTCGGCCTGCGAGACCGTGAGATCGTCATCGACCGTACCTGCGCTCTCTGCGGCTGCGAGTACGAGTGGGGCGTGCACGTGGCACGGTTCGCCGGCCGCGCCGAACTCACCGACGATCAGGTGTCGTCGCTGACGCACGGCACCGGTGCGGATCCCTGCTGGACGACTGAACGCGACCGCGTGCTGATCGATGCCGTCGACGCGCTCCACACTGCCTGCGACATCGACGATGATCTGTGGAGCCGCTTGCGCACGCAGTTCACGGAGGAACAGCTCCTCGACCTGCTCATGCTGTGCGGTTGGTATCACGCCATCAGCTTCACCGCCCGCGCGAGCAGGATCTCCCCGGAGCCCGGCGCACCGCGCTTCGCGGATATCCCGTCAGATCACGTTCGAGGGGGGTTCGGTAGCAGGGGGTGACGCGTGCGCGTCATGGCGCGGGGTCCGGGGGCCCGAAGCCGCTCACCATTCCTGGCGCTGGGTGACGCCGATGACGTAGCCGTGGGGGTCGGTGAAGTAGAAGAGCTTCTGGCCGTGGTGCTCCATGACGTCCTTCTCCACGGCGACCAGGGGCCGGATGGTCTCGACATACGTGTCGAAGTCGTCCACGGCCAGGTAGAACATCCCGAACGCGCCGACCGGGGTGTCCTTGAGCACCGGCAGCCAGTCGCGCAGGTGCGCGTCCCGGTAGAGCATCAGCGCGAACTCGCCCTCGAAGAGCAGGATGCGGATGTCGTCGCCGTCGGCGTCGCCACCGGGCAGGGCGGTGAAACCGAGCCGCTCATAGAAGTCGCAGGCGGCCTGCGTGTCCGGGACGCCGAGGCACGGGGAGATACGGGGAGCCTTCATCGCTGATCACTTCCTTGCTTACGAACAGTACATAAGTACTGTAAGCATGGATCGACAAGGTCCGCAATTCGGACCAATCGGTAACTTGCGGAGCGCCGACGGCGTCACACCCTGTACAGTACGTATGTACACAGCGACGCTCTCAGTGAGAAGGAGGGTCACGGTGACGGAGAAGCCCGCCCCCGCAACCCGACGGGCCCGTGACCCCCAGGCCCGGATCGCCGAAATCGCGGCGGCGACGGAACGGGTGATCGCCGAGCGCGGTATCGAGGGCCTCACCCACCGGGCGGTCGCCCAGGAGGCCCGTGTGCCGCTGGGCGCGACCACCTACCACTTCGCCACCAAGGACGACCTGATCACCACCGCACTGGAACGGTGCGTGGACCGCTTCGCCGCATACCTCGAAGACTGGGTCGCCCAGCGCCCCGACCTCACCCACGAACAGCTGACCGTGCTGCTCACCGACGTCCTGATGAGCTGCTTCGGCCCCCAACGCGACCAGCAGGTCGTGGAGTTCGAGCTCTACCTCGCCGCCCTGCGCCGCCCCGCCCTGCGTCCCGTCGCCGACCGGTACATCGAGCACACCGTCCAGGCGCTGGCCCACTACACCGACCCGGTCACCGCCACGACCGCGGCCGCCGCCATGAACGGCCTGACCCTGCGCGGCCTGGCCGGCACGAGCACCCCCCGACGCGCCGACGTCGAAGCGACCCTGCGCCGCATCCTCACCCCCAACCCCGCCCTCACCCCGCCCCGGAGCGAGGGTCACATCCGCCAGTGATGCTCCATCACGTCGAGCATCACCTTCGGCTTCTGCCACACGTCCCGCTCCTTGTGGGCCCAGTCGGAAGCCGCACGGCCCAGCGCTCGCGCCTCGTCCCGGTGGGAGGCGACCCAGCGGAGGTGCTGCGCCGCCTTCGCCACGTCCGGGACGCCGCGGACGCCGCACCGTCCCAGATGAGGCTCGTACACGTCCTCCCAGTGGGACGGGGTCACGGGCAGGACGAGATCGCCCGCGTCCGCGCAGACGTCGCCCTGGCCTTCGGAGGACAGGGCGATGACGGGCAGACCGGTTGCCATGCCCTCGACGAGCGGGAGGCCGAATCCTTCGCTGCCCAGGGCGAGGAGGACATCGGCCTGCTCGTACCAGTGCAGGATGCCGCGGGTCGGCTCATTCTCGTCGACGATCGTGATGCGGGGATCGCGCGCGGTCAGCCCGCCCCGGCCCTCCGCACCGAACCGCGCCTTGACCACGAGGCGAGCTGTCGGGTCCTCGGAGAAGGCCAGCTGCCACGCCTGTACCGCCTGGTCGACGTGTTTGCGCGGCACGACCGTGCCGACCACCAGCGTGGTGACGCCCTCGCGCTCCGGCCGTGCGACACAGGGGTACACGTCGGCATCGACACCGTCGGGGGTGACCTCGATGGGGGCGGTGATCCCACTGTCGCGGAACATGCGGGCGACGAAGCGGGTCGGCACCATCAGAACGCGCGCCCGGTCGAGCGGTCCGACCCAGCTCGCCGGCAGTCGGCTGGACTCCCACATGGTGTGGATCATGTGAGGGCGGTCGGCATACCGGTCGAGCTCGGGACGGACCCACGAGTTGAACAGCAGCGGGCCCGTCCCGATGGGTCCTGCTGCCGCCACGATGTCGAGCATCTCGGCCGAGAGGCCCTCCGTCTCCAGTTTGAAGGGGAGCGGATTGACCCGGACCCCGAGCCTGCTGAGGCCACGGGCGATGTACTCGGACATGCCGGCGTAGCCGTCGTAGATGTAGAACTCACCGGCCAGGTCCAGGGACTTGATCATCGCGGAGCCGTCACGAGCTCGGTTTCGCGCACCCAGCCGATGACCTCGTCCAGCATGACCTCCAGCGGGGTGTCGGCGACGAAGCCCAGGACTTCCTCGGCCTTGCTCGTGTCGGGCTTGCGCACGCGGACGTCGTCGGGAAAGGGCTCCTCGCGCCGGAGCACGAACGGCTCTCCGGGGTTGATCCGGGTCCAGACGGTCCTGGCCAGTTCGGCGATCGTGCAGCCGTGCCGGCCGGACAGGTTGAAGTCGTCGTTGTACGCGGCGTCCGACTCCATGGCGAGGACGACGCCGCGGGCCATGTCGCGGGCGTAGGTGAAGGTGCGGAACTGGTTCCCGTCCCCCAGGATGCGGAACGGGTTCTCCCGGCTCAGCGCCCGCTCGACGAAGTCGGGGATCACATGTCCGCGCACCATGCGCTGCTGGTCACCGGAGGACGTGCTGCTGTGCGGGGCGTGCCGCTCGCCCGCGCCGACGCAGTTGAACGGGCGGACGATGGTGTACGGCAGGCCGTACTGCGACCAGGCGGCCCGCGCGTAGTACTCGACGGCCAGCTTCTGGAATCCGTAGGCGGTGGAGGGCGGGCCGATCCGGCGTTCGTCACCCTCGCGGAAGCCGACGCCCGCATGGTGTTCGTACACCATGGAGGAGCTGAGGTAGGTGACCTTGCGCAGCTGCTCGCCCCGCCGTCTGATCCCCACCTCGGCCGCCGCGCCGACCAGCTGGTTGTTGGTGGTCAGGATGTCGTACGCGAGGTCCTTCATGTATCGCACGCCGCCGATGAGGGCGGCGTTGGCGATGAAGTGGTCGCAGCCCGCCGACAGTTCGTACAGGAGGTCCTTGTCCGCCGCGTCACCGACCACGTGCGTGTAGCGCTCGTGGTCGGGCAGTGTGCGCGCCGGTCGGCCGTACTTGGCGAGGTTGTCGAGGCCGACGACCGTGTACCCGCGGGTCAGCAGTTCTTCGACGACGTACCCGCCAAGGAAGCCGGCCGCCCCCGTCACCAGCACCTTCACATTGTTTCCCTTCTCACGTACGGATGTACCGATCTCATGTACCGATGTACCGAAATGTGTGACCCCGCGGTCCCGCGGAGCCGGTTCGCCTCACGCGAGGCGGGCCAACTGGCCTTCGCCGAAGGCGAGATACCGCACCGGACCGCTCAGCTCGGCGCCCGCCTCGGCGTGCAGGGCCCATGCGTCGTAGACAAGGCCGGGGCCCGCCATCCGCTCGGTGAGCCATTGCAAGGAGAGATCGGCGTACGCCCTGTGGTTGGTGCCGATGATGACCAGATTGGCGCCCTCTACAGCCTCTTTGGCCTCCGCGCACGGCTGGTAGCCGAGGGCCCGTTGCCGGTGTTCCGGCACGGCCGGGTCATGCGAACGGACCGTCACATCGCCGTATCGGCCGCGGAGTTGGCTCACGATCTCGACCGCCGGTGAGGATCGCTCGTCATCGGTCTCGGGGTGCCCCTTGAAGGCGACGCCGAGGAGCGCGACGGTCAGGGGGCCGAAGCCCTCGGTGCGCGTCACGTGCTCCGTCAGCTCGTCGGCGACCTGTGCCGCCGTCCCGCGATGGGCCGTGCGGACGCCGTTCAGGAGGTCGGAAGCCGGTGCCCCGTGAGCCAGGAAGGCCCGGGAGAGGATGGCCGTGTCCTTGGGGAGGCAGGATCCGCCGACCGGCCCGGCGAAGGGCATCGCAGCGCGGTCGTACCCGGCGGCCGCGGCGTCGCGCACCTCCCGTGCACTGACCCCCACGCTCCGGCAGAGCCGGGCGAGTTCGTTGGCGAAGGCGAAGACCGAGTAGCGGTAGGCGTTGCAGGCGAGCTTGGCCAGCTCCGCCGTCTCCAGGTCGGACACCTCGACGATGCCGGGTGTCAGCACCCGGAACAGGGCCGCGGCCCGCTCGGCCGCGCCGGAGGAGCCGGCGGACACGATCTGCGGGAGGCTGCGCAGCTCCTGCACGGCGATGCCCTGAACGGTCCGCTCCGGACAGAAGGCCAGCTCGATGTCCGCGTGGGTGCGCAGTTCGGCCAGGAGGCGCCGGGACGTCCCCACTGGCACGGTGGAGCGGAGGATCACCAGGTTCCCGTCGACCGCCACATCGGCCACCGACCTTGTCGCGCCCTCCACTTGGCGAAGGTCGGGCGTGCCGTCGTCGTCCACGGGGGTGCCCACGCACACGATGTACGCGTCCACGTCCCGGCCCGGCGGGACGGAGTCCGTCACCGTGAAGCGGCCGCTGTCGATCGCCCCGGCCAGATCCAGACCCTCCTCCCGTACGTGGGGCTCCTTGCGCGCCAACTGCTCGCGCACTGCCTCGTTCCGCTCGACACCGATGACCCGGCGGCCCTGCACGG
This sequence comes from Streptomyces sp. NPDC046465, assembly GCF_040646035.1. NCBI lineage: Bacteria > Bacillati > Actinomycetota > Actinomycetes > Kitasatosporales > Streptomycetaceae > Streptomyces > Streptomyces sp. NPDC046465. The sequence continues at coordinate 101,878 of NZ_JBEYZK010000005.1, read as the reverse complement.
CGAGCGTGACGGCGAGCGTCAGGCCCACGTAGCCGAGGCCGATCACGCAGACGGCGCCGGTCCCTTCCCGCGCCTTCACCTCGGCTCGCCCCCTTCCGGACGGCGGCCCACCGGTGGTCTCAGCGGGCGCCTCGGGCGCATATGGGTCTCCATGGCGTCGAGCAACGCGGGCCCCTTGTTCCATAAGTTGCGGTGCTTGTGCACCCACTGCGACGCGGCCACACCCATGGCCGTCGCCTCCTGCCGGTGGCCGGCCACCCAGCGCAGTCGCTCCGCGACCTCCTGGACGTCGGGGACGCCGCGTACCCCGCACCGCCCGTAGCCGGGCTCGTCCGCGACTTCCCACGTTTTGGGGCGTACGGACAGGAGGAGATCGCCCGCGTCCGCGCAGACGTCGCCCTGGCCTTCGGAGGACAGGGCGACGACGGGCAGACCGGTGGCCATGCCCTCGACGAGCGGGAGGCCGAACCCTTCGCTGCCCAGGGCAAGCAGGACATCGGCCTGCTCGTACCAGTGCAGGATGCCGCGGACCATCTCCTGGTCGTCGACCAGGGTGATGCGCGGGTCACTGACCGCGAGACCGTACGCCTGAGCCGTCTGGAAGCGGGATTTGATGATCAGACGCGCGTCCGGGTCGCCCTCGAAGGCCAGTTGCCAGGCGGCGATCGCCTCGGAGACGTGCTTGCGCGGCAGCACCGTGCCCACGATCAGCGTCGTCACGCCCTCGCGGGGCGGACGCTCGGTCCACGGGTACAGCTCGGGGTCGACGCCCTCGGGGATCACTTCGACGGGGACGGTCACGCCGCTGGAACGGCACACGTCGGCGACGAAGCGGGTCGGCACGATCACGGCGCGGGCGCGATTCAGCTTGCGGGGCCAGTCGGCGGGCAGCGCGCTCGACTCCCACATGGTGTGCACGAAGTGCTCGGTTCCCGCGTAGAGCTCGAGCTCCGGTTCCAGGGCGGCGGAGAAGAGAACGGGCCCTTCCTCATACGGTGTGGAGTTCACGAGGAGGTCATGCATCCGCGGGGACAGGCCCTCGGGGAATACCTTGATGGGGATGATGTTGACCCGAGCGCCTTCTCGGGCCATTCCCAGGGCCGCGTACTCTGCCAGGCTCCCGTAGCCATCCGCTACGAGGAAATGCGCCACCAGGTTAACGGGCGCAGGGTTCTGATTCACGATGTGACGGGCCTGCTTTCCACTTGTGACAGTCGGACGCATAACCGCGACCACCCCCAGCATCACGCCTCTGACCAGCGACCTTCTCTACAGAGACGGATGATCGATCGAAGTGGTCCTTCGGGACGCTAAGCAACTAATGCGATTTAGTCAACAGCCCATCCGGCGCGCCCCGTTGGGGGCTTCACCCGCCGCGTTCACCGGCAGATCCGATGCTTGACCCTGCGCCGAAAGGTGCTCTAGCGTGACGGTCGTTTCATGCGGAACGCAGTTCGACTTCACAATGAAGTCTCTTGTTTCTCCGTCGCCGACGGTGGGCAAGGGGCCGCTGCACACATCTGAATGACGTGCCGAATCCAGGCTGTCGCGGGGGGAACGGTGGAGCATTAGTGGATGAGCGAATAGCCGTGGTGACGGGGGCTGCCGGGGGAATCGGGTCGGCCACGGCCCGGTATCTGGCACGTGCGGGTGCCGCGGTCGCCCTTGCCGACATCGAGGCCGAGAGCGTCACCCGTCTCGCCGCTGAGATCACCGCCGCGGGCGGCCGCGCGCTGCCCGTCCGGTGCGACGTCACCGACCCGGTGCAGGTCAAGGCGATGGTGCGAACCGTCGCCCGGGAGTTCGGCGGCCCGCACATCCTGGTCAACAACGCGGGCGTCGTCAGGGACGGTGCCCTGCACCACATGTCCGAGGCCGACTGGGACGCGGTCCACTCCGTGAACCTGCGCGGGGCGTTCCTGTGTGCCAGAGCCGTGCACAAACACATGGCGAGGGCCCGCTGGGGGCGCATCCTCAATCTGTCGAGCGTCTCCGCGCTCGGCACCGCGGGCCAGGTCAACTACGCAGCTTCGAAAGCGGGGTTGGAGGGCATGACCCGCGCGTTGGCCGCGGAGCTCGGCCCGTTCGGCATCACGGTCAACGCCGTGGCGCCGGGATTCATCGAGACCCCGCTGACCACGGGCGCCGACAGCTTCGAGGGAGCAGTCGGCGGGCGGTCGACTGTGGTGGCCGAGACGGCTCCCATGCGCCGGGCCGGGCGCCCACAGGACGTGGCGGCGACGCTCGCCTTCCTCGCCGGGGACGGGGCTTCGTACATCACAGGTCAGACGATCCACGTCGACGGCGGGCTGCCCTTGGGGCGACTCCCCTTAAGCGGCTACGGGGTGGGAGATTGATGCGCCAGCACCGGCACCAGCAGCAGCAACAACAACACGTGCACAGGCCCATGCACTTGCCCGTACACATGCCCGTACACATGCACCGGCAAGTGGAACAGCACGCGGCCGAGCGCCCCGAAGCGTCCGCCGTGCGCGTCTTCACCGCCGGTCGATGGGTGGACACCGACTGGTTACGGCTGCGCGACATGGCAGCAGGGGTGAGCGAACACGCCCGCCGCACGTACCGGGCCGGTGCGCGCGTGGCCCTGGCGCTCGACAACTCCGCCGAGAGCCTCGCCGTGTTCCTCGGACTGACGTCTGCCTCGGTCGATGTCCTGTGCCTGGAGGCCGACCCGGCACGGGCCGAGGTGCGGCGGGCGGCGGCGCGGCGCGTCGGCGCCCGGGACTCCATCGGCCCGGTCGGCGGCGACGGCGTCCTGGCGTACGCGGACGTGCTGGAGACGGCCGAGGGGCCGCTGGAGGCGCCGGACCGGAACCCCGAGCTCCTCGGGATGACCTCCGGCTCCACGGGCGAGCCCCGGATCGTGCGCCAGAACCTCGCCAACATCGAGCGCGGCGGGTGCGTCTACCGCGACACGTACGGCTACACGGCGCACGACAGCCTGCTCGGCCCGATCCCGATGGCTCATTCCTTCGCCATGATGGGGCTGTTCGCGGGCGCCCTCATGTCCGGCGCCCGCATTGTCACCATGCCGCGCTTCAGCGTCAGCGCGGTGCACACGGCCTTCGACGAAGGCGCCACCGTCCTCCTCGGCACACCGATGATCTACCGCATTCTCGGCATGGCGTCGCTCCCCGCGGAGCGCGCGTCCTCCCTGCGTGCCCTGCTGTCGTCGGGCGGACCGCTGCCTACGGACACCCGGGCGCAGGCGGAGCGCGTGTTCGGTCTGCCGGTGCGCCAGATCTACGGCAGCACGGAGGCCGGCGTGATCGCCTGCCAGTACGACCGCGAGGAGCCGTGGCAGGACGGGTGCGCGGGTCGGATCCACCCCTCGGCGACATGGGAGCTGCGGCCCGCCGGGGTCGCCGACGCCCCGGCGGGGGCCGGGTGGCTGCACGTCCGCACCGCCACCTTGTTCGCCGGGTACCTGGGCGGCGACGACGCGCTTGACGAGAACGGTCTGTACGACACCGGGGACCTGGTCAGCGTCGGCCCCGGGGGCGATCTGACGGTCCTGGCGCGCAAGAGCAGCTTCATCAACGTCGGCGGGCGCAAGGTCGAGCCCGGCCGGGTGAGTGCCGTCCTCGACGCGTGTGCCGCCGTGGCGGAAGCGCATGTCTTCGGCCACGAGAAGGACGGTGAGGAGTCGGTGCACGCGGCGGTCGTGCTGCGGGATCCGTGCGCCGCATCGGTCGCCGATGTCCTTGCGTTCTGCCGCGAGCGCCTTGCCGCCTATGAAGTGCCGCACCGTGTGCACGTCCTGTCGGCCCTGCCGCGGACCTCGCTGGGGAAGGCGGATCTCACCGCGATCAAGCAGGCGTGCGCCCTGCCCGCGGTGGCGGGCACGGGCGGCGGGAGCGTGCGGTGACCCTTCGGCCCTGCCGCGATCAGGCTGCCGGGGCCCCGGACTCGGCGGCCACCACCGCCGCGAGATGCCCCGGAGTCGCCTGGTCGAAGACGGCCGTCACCAGGGCCGCGCGCAGCCGCTCGGCCCCCTCTCCTTCGACCGGGTGCAAGCGGTCGACGAGCCGAGTGATCAGATCGACCGCCCGCAACGAGTCGCCCCCGCTCGCCACGAAATCCTCGTCGGGCGTCAACGGGATACGGCTGAGAATGTCACCCATCTCCGCACCGATGACCCTGGATATGCGAACGACATCGCTGAACGCCTCGTCGGCTGCTCCGTTGACCATGGCCGCAATAGTAGAGGGATTCCCGGTGGACGAACAGCCCGGCCGTTGTCAGAAGTTGGCGAGGAGTCCACGATGACAGTGATCCGAGAGGTTTCCGGATACTGGCCCGAGAGTTCTGTTCCGGCCCGGGAGTTCCTGCGGCGGAGCGGAGTTCCCGAACCGCGTATCAAGGTTTATGAGCGGTACTTCGGATTCTCGCGGATCCGCGTCTGCGAGGAACCGGACACCGCACGACAGCTCTTGGCCGCGGCACGCGGTCTGGCGGGACTGCGGGGGAACGAGCACCGCGTTCGCCATGTACTCCAGGGCCGCACGATGCCCGTGGGCGCCCCCTATCCGCACAGCACCGTGCACGAGGTGCGCGACGCCCTCGGGCTGCACGGCGCGCGCGCCTTCTGCGTGACCCAGCACGCCTGCGCGGCGGGCCTGCTCGCCGTCGAACTCGCCGGGCGGCTGCTGACCGACGACGGTGATCCGGAGGCGCTCGCGCTGGTCCTGACGGGGGAAAAGGTGTTCACGGAGGGCGCCCGCGTGATCCCCGACACCGGCGTGATGGGGGAATGCGCGGCGGCCGTCCTGGTCGGCCCGAGCGGTCCGGGCGACCGCCTCCTCGGCTATGCGACGCAGACCTGCGGCGCCTTCGAGGACGGCATGGACATGGCCCCGGAAGCGGCCGAAGCGTTCCAGGAGGTCTATCCGAAGGTGCTGGCGGATGTCATCAGGTCCGCCGTGGCACGCGCCGGCCTCACCGTCGGGGACATCGACCTGATTCTGCCGCACAACGTCAATCGGCTGTCCTGGATGCCGGTTCTCAAGGAGCTCGGAATGCGCGGCACCGACCGCCTCTTCACCGAGAACATCGCGGAAATCGGGCACTGCTTCGGCGCGGACCCCTTCCTCAACCACCTGTCCGCCCGCGCAGCAGGACGGTTGATTCCGGGAAGCCGGTATGTGATGACCGCAGTCGGACTCGGCGCGACATTTTCCGCCATGGCCTTCGAACACGGAAAGTGAGTACGGAAAGTGAGTTCTGACAAAGGCACCGTGAACACGAATGCCGCCAAATCCTGGCCCACCCGGATACGTCGCGTACTCGCCGGAGCCGCGGACACGCCGATGGTGCTGCTCGGCAACTTCGAGGTCGAGAACCAATGGGCCGCGGACGAACCGGGGCTGCCGCGGATCGCGGTGAGTGCCACCCGCGAGATCGCCCACCGCATGGATGAGTTCTGTCTGCTGTTAGCGGGACCGGACGATCATGTGCTCCTCAAGTCGGCGCCCGACGAAGCCCACTTGTCGCACCTCGCGGCACTGGGTTTCGAGCTGCCGCGCGTACTGACCCCCGCTGTGCAGGATCCGGTCCGAACGGTCACGGAGGACGTGCTCGCCGACCCCGCCCTCCTCAAAGAGATCGGGGCGCTCACCGGCAGCCCCGTGCTCTGGCCGCACGGGGTGTCCGAGCGGGAGGAACTCCTCGCCGAGAGCACCGGCCTGCGGCTCGCGGGACCGTCCGCACAGATCTGCAAAGCGGTCAACGGCAAGGCCTACAGCCGGGAGATCGCCGACGAGCTGGGGCTGCGACAGCCGCGGGGCTGGGTCTGCCGCACGGTCGGCGAACTGCTCGGCGCCGCCGCCGAGTCCGGGCACCTCCTGGACCGGGGAGGCACGGTCGTGCTGAAGGACTCCTACGGAGTGTCGGGCAAAGGGCTGCTCGTCGTCTCCGACCGGTCGGCCCTGGACCGTGTCGTACGGAAGATCGCCCGACGCGCGGAGCGCACGGGCGACGACCGCGTGAACATGGTCGTCGAGACGTGGGTGGCCAAGAAGACCGACCTGAACTACCAGTTCACCATCGACCGGACCGGCACCCGCACGTTCGACTTCGTGCGGGAGGCCGTCACGGAGGGCGGCGTCCACAAGGGCCACCGCATTCCGGCCCGTCTCGACAGCCACCAGCGTGCGGGGCTCGCGGAGGCGTCGCGCAGGATCGGGGCCCGGCTCCACGCCGACGGCTATGTCGGCACGGTCGGGGTCGACGCCATGGTGGACCCGGACGACGGGCTGTATCCCCTCGTGGAGATCAACGCCCGCAACAACATGTCGACGTACCAGGAACGCGTGCGCGAACGGCTCGTTCCCGAGGGGCGGGTCGCACTCGCCACCCAGTACCCCCTCACCCTCCGCGGCCATCTGCCGTTCGACCGCCTGGCCGACCGGCTCGGCGACACCCTGCTGACACCCGCGTCCTCCGAGGGGCTCCTCGTCAACAACTACGCCACCGTCAACGCGGCCGAGCACCGGCTCGACGCCGACGGCCGGGAGACCTTCGACGGCCGCCTGTACGGAATCGTCGTGGCGGAGAACGACGACCGTCTCGCCGCCCTCGACCAGCGGATCGCCGCACACATCACGGCCCTCACGGAGGAGAACCGGCATGGCCACTGACCCCTCGCCCGCCACCGAGCTCCACATCCAGGGCCTCTCCGGCACGGACCTGGCAGCCGAGTTCGGCACTCCGCTGTACGTGTACGACGCGGCGGCGATAACCCGCCAGTACCAGGACCTGCGCGACCTGCTCCATCCTCACCTGGAGATCTTCTACTCGTTCAAGGCCAACCCCAACGCCTCGGTCTGCGCCCTGCTCGGCTCCCTCGGGGCGCGCGCGGAGGTCTCCTCGCTGGCCGAACTGACCACGGCGCGACGAGCCGGATTCGAACCGGACGACATCGTCTTCCCCGGCCCCGGCAAGAGCACCGAGGAGCTCATCGCCTGTCTGGACGCGGGGATCGCGGCGATCGTCTGCGAATCCCTGGACGAGCTGGAACTCATCGACCGGCTCGCCACCGAGCGAGGCGTCACCGCGCGGGTGGCGCTCCGCGTCAACCCGAACTTCTCCGTCAAGGGCGCCAAGCTCGTGATGAGCGGCACCAGCAGGCAGTTCGGCATCGACCAGGAAACGCTGCTCGCCCAGCGGGACCTGGCGCTGCGCTTCCCCTCGGTGCGCCTGATCGGCGTCCACATCTACATGGGGACGCGCGTCCTGGAAGAGCGCGTGGTGGCCGAGCACACCGAGCGCATCCTGGAAGCGGCCGAGCAACTCTCCGCCGCCCTCGACTTCTCCCTCGAACTCGTCGACATCGGGGGCGGTCTGGGCGTTCCGTACTTCGACGGTGAGCGTGCCCTCGACCCCGCGGCCCTCACCGCGCTGCTGAATCCGCTCATCGAGAAGTTCACCGCCGACCACCCCCGGACGCGGCTCGTCATGGAACTGGGCCGCTACCTCACGGCGCCCGCGGGCATCTACCTGACCCGGGTGCGCTATCTCAAGGAATCGCGGGGCGAGCGGTTCGCGATCGTCGACGGCGGCACGCACCACCACATGGCGGCGGTCGGCATCGGATCGTTCGTCAAGCGCAACTTCCCGATACGGCTGCTCAACCGCGCTGCCACCGAAGAGCACCAGGCATGGAACATCGCCGGCCCCCTCTGCACGCCCAACGACACGCTGGGCAAGAAGGTGGCCCTGCCGCCCCTCCGCGTCGGCGACCTCATCGGCGTACTCCAGTCCGGCGCCTACGGGCCGAGCGCGTCGCCCGTCCTCTTCCTCAGCCACGGCCACCCCGCCGAAGTCCTCGTCCACGAGGGCCGGGCCCTGCTGGTACGGGCCCGTGACGGCATCGACGACCTGCTCGGCAAGCAGTACAGCCACGACTTCACCAGCGCCGACGGCCGGGCGAGCGCGCCCTGACGCGAACGACCACCCGGACGAAGACGAAGAAGAAGACGAAGGAGAGAGAAGACCATCGTGAACGCACCTGCCCAGTCCTCCGCCGGACTGCCCCTCATCACCCGGACCACCATCTCCGCGCTCGCCACGATGCGCGAGCGCGAGCCGGACTCGATCACCGAGAAGACCCGGCTCTTCGACGATCTCGGATTCGACTCGACGAGCATCCTCGAACTGCTCATGACGCTCGAGGACGAGCTGGACTTCGAGTTCGACCCCGAGACCCTGGAGCCGGACGACTTCGAGACGGTCGGGTCGCTCGCGGCGTACGCGGCGAGGCAGCTCGACGAGGCCGAGCAGTGATGCACACGTCCGTTCCCCCGCCGACGGCCGGCGCACCCGCGCCGCTGCGCCTCGCGTTCGTACACCGGCGGGAGTTCGCCCCCGAAGAGGCCGCCGACGAGCCGTTCCCGGCGGGCGACCGGGAGTTCTTCTCGGATCTCGTGTCCACCGCCGGTCTTCCGGTGGACGACGACGCCTTCACCCGGGGGCGCACGGTGTACGCGGCGATGGTCTCGGCGATGCTGCCCGAGCTCGCGCCCCATGACGACTTCGACCTTGCCCTGCTCGCCCACGCCACCCCTGACGCGGCACCGGGCTGGCCGCTCAGCCGCCTGGAACGGTCCACCCCCCGGACCGGCCTCGCCTTCGCGATCTCCGACCAGGGGATCACATCGCCCTTCGCCGCCCTGCGCATGGCTGTCCGCGGCATCGCCGTCCAGGACGCCCGCCGCGCTCTGGTCCTGATCACGGAACAGAGCGCCGTGTACCACCGGGGCCCGATACCCGAGGAGTTGCGTGCCCGGCACGACACGGGCGTCGCCCTGGTCCTGGACGCCTCGGGCGAGCTCGGCGCGCTGGAATGCGACCAGTTGGCCGGGGTCGCGCCCGGGGACGTACCCGCCCGGCTCGCCACCCTGACGCCACCGGTCGCGGACGGCACCGTCCGGCCCGTACTCATCGCCGGAGCGGGGCTGGCCCGCCACTGGGCCGGCGCCCCCGAGGGATACACGGTGCACCTGGCCCCCGACGGCAGACCGGCGGCCGGGATCTGGTCGGTGCTCGCGGAACAACTGCCGGACCTGCGCAGGACCGGCCGACCCGTCCTCCTCGCCGACTACGACGCGCGCTTCGGATACCTGGGGTGGTGCCGACTGGACGTCGCGGCGGACGGCGGGCAGGCCGAAGCCGGCCAGGAAGGGAAGAGAGCCCATGCCGGGTGAGACCGAGGAACAGCACACCGGTCCCGGCCGCCTCGCGTTCCACCGGAGGATCGACGAGGTAGCACGGAGGTCCGGAGCGATACGGGCCTTCGAGGAGTTGTACGGGGCCCACCCCGAGGGCGCCCTGCTGCGGGGTCCCGCGGGCCACGCCGTGGTCCCGTCGGGGCGGCGGCCGGACGCCGACGACGTGCTTCCGGAGCCGCTGCGGGGCTGCGGCCTGACCATCGTCCGTGACCCGGTGGCGGCCCCGGAGCAGGCCGGGTCGGACGACGCCGACGCGCTCGCAGCGCTCGTATGGCTGCGTCTCGGGCTGTCCCGCGCCCTGCTCGACGCGTGCCTCGGCTACCTGGAGCAGCGCACCGTCCACGGCGCTCCCCTGCTGCGCCAGCAGTTGGTCGGCGGCGCGTTGGCCGACGCGGTCACCGAGCAGACGGAGGTCGAGAGCGTCCTGCTGGCCCCCGTGCACGGACCCGCCGCCCTCGGCGACCTGCACCACCAGATCAGCGCCGTCGACCGGAGGCTGCTGCGTCTCCTCGGCGCGTTCGGCTTCACCGCCGAAGGGCCCGGCCGCACGGCCCTGCTCTCCGAACTGATCGCCGACGTGTACAGCTGCCACCGTCACGCGGAACCTTCGGAACTTTCGGAACCTTCGGAGCCTTCGGAGCCTTCGGAACCAGCGCAACCAGAGGCCGTCCAGTGATCGAACTCGACCCGCACCACAGCCTGCTCCAGGGGCAGGCCCGTGAGTGGTGGGCCCAGGTGCGCCCCCACGCACTCGACGTGGACCGTGACCCGACGCTCCCCACCCGGCTGCTGCACCTCGCGGGGCTCGGGCGGCTCGCCACCCTGCAGATACCGCCCGCGTACAACCCGGACCCGCTCGTGATCGGCGGTCGGCGCTTCCACCTGATGACGGCCGCGGAGCGTGTCGTGTACTACGAGGAGGCCGCGTGGGGCGATCTCGCCACGGCCCTCGCCGCACCGGGCGCACCCATGGCAGGGGTCCTGGTGGACGCCCTGGGTGACCGGGCGCAGAAGGAGTGGTTCTACGGGCGGCTTCTCGCCGAGCCGACGTGGACCTTCTTCGCGCTGACCGAGCCGGAGCACGGCTCCGACGCCGCCGCCATGGCCACGTCGCTCACCCGCGCCGACCCGGCCGGGCCCTGGCGCCTCAACGGGACCAAGAAGTACGTGGGGAACGCGGTGCGAGGCCAACTCGGTGTGGTGTTCGCGCGGACGGGCAAGGGGCCGCTCGGTGTCAACGCGGCGCTCGTCGAGGCCGGTCAGCCCGGGTTCGACGTACGCCCCGTGCCCACGCTCGGCCTGCGGGGAGCCCAACTCGGCGCCCTCACCATGGAGTCGGTGGAGATCGCCCCCGAGCGCGTGCTCGGCAGGCACCTTTCGCCCACCCGGCGCGGCATGGCCGGCTGGCTGCGCACCTTCAACCTGCTGCGGCCCGTCGTGGCGAGCATGGGCGTCGGCCTGGCGCGGGCGGCACACGAGTACGTGCGGAGCGAACGACGCGGCCTGACACGCGACGAACAGCACCGGCTGGACGCCCTGGCACGCCGCGTCGAAGGCGTACGCCGTCTGACCAGGCGGGCCGCGGCCACCGTCGACGCTGACATCACCGCCGGTCAACTGGCGTGCATGGCCAAGCTCCGGGCGGCCCGGCTCGCCGAGGACGTGACCGTGGCGGCCCTCGCGTTCTTCGGCCCCGGTGCCCGCCTCGACCACCCGTTCCTGGAGAAGCTGGCGCGCGACGCACGCGGCATCGAGTACATGGAGGGCACCGAGAACATCCAGCGCATGAGCGTGTTCAAGGACCTCTCCCGGGGTGGTCGGCATGGCTGACGACCCCACCACCGGCCCGCCGACCAAGAACACCGAAGGCACCTCCATGGACTCGCCCACGAACACGTCCGCCCCCAGGCCCGCCGCCGCGGAGCCGAAACCGGCCCGGCACACGCTGCAGATCGGCCGCCTCGCCGTCCCCATGGTCATGGGTGAGATCGTCGGCTATCTGACCATGCTGATCCTGGTGGCGATGGTCGGGCGCATGGGCAGCAACGCCCTGTACGTGCGCTCGCTCTTCCTGCCCCTCGGCATGGTGTTCAGCGCCATCAACGCGGCCCTCGCCGTCAGCACCCAGGTCGCCTGCGCGATGAGCAAGGGCAAGGACGCCCCCGAGGACGCCTTCCCGCTCACCGTGAGCATGACGAAGGTCTGGGTGGTGGTCGGGACCTCACTGACCTTGCTGCTCTCCTTCGGCGCGCCCGCCTTCGCCACGTTCTTCGACGTGTCGGCCGCCGCACACCACGAGTTCATCTGGTTCCTGCGGTGGATGTCCGTGGTCAGCCTGCTCGGTTTCGGGCCCGCGCTCTGCGCGTCCGCCCTGCGCGGCTTCGGGTTCGCGCGGCAAGGCCTGATCCTCACCCTGGTGAGCTCGTTCGTCGAGATCGCGCTCGTGGCCTGGCTCGGCTTCGGCACGGGGCTCGGCATGAACAGCCTGCCGATCGCCGCCGCCGTCTGCGCCGTGGCGGGCACGGCCGCGGGCCTGTGGCTGCTGCGGCGTGCGGGCCTGTGGCGGCGCGGTCAGCGTGCCCCGTGGCAGCCGGCGACGCTCGGCCACATCAGGTCCGTCGGCCTGCCCGTGGGCGCCACCCTCGGCATCATCTCCCTCTACAGCCTGGCCCTGGTCTGGGTGCTCGGCCCCTTCGGCGAGGCGACGGTGGCGGGCTTCTCCACCGCCTCATCGGTGCAGAGCCTGATCATCATGCCCGCGCTCGTGCTCGGTTCGGCCACGGCCATCGTCATCAACCAGCAGCGGGGCGCCGGTGCGTACGGGAGCGTGGCGCCGACCTACCGCAGCGGCATCCTGCTGTCCTTCGCCGTCTTCGCCGTCATCGCCCTCGCGACCTTCTTCGGCCGGGACCCGATCGCGCAGCTGATGACCGGCGACGACGAAGCGGCCGCGGTGGCCGCCAGGTACCTGGCCGTCGTGGGCCTCACCTATGTGGTCGAAGGGCCCGTCCTGGTGGCGCTCACCCTGCTGGAACACGTCGGCGGCGGTGGCCGCGCGGTGGTCCTGAACATCGTCTACTTCGGCGGGAACGTCGTGGTCGGCCGCTGGGCGGTCGCCGCCGCCGACAGTCCCGACGGCCTCTACTGGACGGTGGCCGTCTCCAATCTGGTCAGCGCCGTGGCCCTCGTCGTGGGGGCCGCCTACGTACGCAGACTCGTCGCGGGCGCCAAGAGAGCCGAGGCGGAGGCATGTTAGGGAGCCGAGCCGGGCGCGGGCCCGGAACGCGGGGCGAGCGCGCGCCGGGGGCGGACCGGGTCCGTGTCTGGCGGATCGACCTCGACGCCGTGATGGAGCGGTCCGCCGCCCCGCTCCGCGCGGCCCTCAGCCCCGAGGAGCGGCTCCGCTCCTCCCGTATGCGGGACCCCGTGCTGCGCGGCCGGTTCGAGGCCGCACGCGGTGCCGCCCGCCACATACTCGGCCGGTACGTCGGCCGGCCGCCCGCACGGCTCGCCTGGCACACCGGGCGCTGGGGCAAACCGTGGATCGCCGGTCACGAGGACACCGTGCGCTTCAACCTGTCCCACTGCGACGGGCACGCCCTGCTGGCCGTGACCGGCCCGCGGGACATCGGCGTCGACCTGGAGCGCGTACGGCCCGGCGGAGACGTAGTCGCGCTGAGCCGCCGCTACTTCCCTGCCGAGGAGAGCTCACTAGTGGCCGACGCCCTCGAAGCCCGCAGGCCCGACGTGTTCCTGACCCTGTGGGCGAGGAAGGAGGCGTGCACGAAAGCGGCGGGGGCGAGCCTGCTCGGACACGGCCTGCGCCTGCTCGTCTCCGCGCCCCCCGTCGGCGGAGGCGCCGTCCTCGCACACGACCCGACGCGGCGGCTGCCCGGCAGATGGCTGGTCCACGACGTCCCCGCACCGGCCGGTCACGGTGCGGCCGTCGCCCTCGACGGTGCCGAGCCCGCGCACCTCACGATCCGACAGTGGGAGCCGCAGTGAACGACACCCGATGGGCCCCCATGCTCTGGGGCCAGGAGCACTACTGGTTCCTGTACTTCGACGTACCGGCCTACGGCGCCGACCGGGACTGTGTGAAGATCACCCGCACCTGGCGCATCGGCGGGGACCTGCCGGACGACACCGTCCTCGCGGCGCTCAGTGCTCTGGTGCGCCGGTACGAGTCGCTGCGGACCAACTTCCTCCAGGACGGCACCGGCAGGCCGGTCCAGGCGGTGCGCCCGCCATGGGAGGTGGCCTTCGAGGTGCGCGCCGAGGGCGACGCGTCGGAGATACCCGCGGTCATGGAGCGTCTCGCCGCCCGCGCCTTCGACCCGGCGCGGGACAGGCCCGTCCGGTTCGCCCTGATCAGAGAACCGGGCAACGGCGCGTGGGTGGTGGCGACGGCCATCCACAGCGCCATCGACGGGCAGAGCTGGGTGGTTCTGGAACGCGCCTTCCTCGCCCTCCTCGACGCGGAGAGCGACACCCCGCCGTTCCTTCCCGCACGGCAGCCGCGCGAGCAGGCCGAACTCGACCACTCCCCCGAGAAGACCCGCTACCGCGAGCGCGTGCGCGCCTACTGGCGCGACCGCTACCGGACGATCCCGCAGGGCATGTTCCCCGACTACCGGCCGGCGCCGGTGGGGCACTTCAACGGATACACCCCGCCGAGTCCCTACGAGCGGGTGACCCTGCGGTCCCGCGCGCTGCCGTTCGCCGCCGAACGGGTCGCCGCCCGGCACAGGGTCTCCCCCGGCATCGTCTACCTCGCGGCCTTCGGCACCGCCCTGTCGTCCCTGTCGGGAAGCGAGCGCTGCGTCGTGTCCATGGACACGGCCAACCGGGCCGACCCGCGGCTGTCCGCCGCGGTGGGCTGCTTCTTCCAGCCCGCTCTCGTCGTCTTCGACGTCACGGCGCAGGACACGTCGGACGCGCTGCTGACCAAGGTGTTCCGCGCCGTCGTGGCGGCCCAGCGGTACGCGCGCTACTCCACGCTGGAGATGACCGAGGAACGCGCCCGCGCCGGCCACGAGCGCGGGATGAACCTGCGGATCGGCGTCACGTACAACTACTTCGCCCAGGCACGACCGGAGCACGACACGGCGCCGCCCGACCGGCCCGACGGCGCCGTGGCCACCGACGACTTCGTCATCGAGAAGGCGCCCATCGACTGGCAGGACAACAGCGCCGACCTGTACCTCGCGGTGGAAACCGGCGCGGACGGGGTGGTCCTGTCGATGCACGGCCACACCTCCGTGACCGACGCGGACCGCATCGCCCGCGCCGTGCGCGCCATGGGCGCGCTGATCACCGGCTGGGCCGACGGCACGCTGCCGCTGGACGCCCCGATCGGCGGCATACAGGAGCAACTCGGCTTCCCCCGGCGCGAGTTCGACCCGGGGTGGGTTCTGGTGGATCACGCCTGGGTGGACACCGGGGCGTGCGCCGCACGCCTTGCCGAACTCGATGGGGTGACGGCGGCCCAGGTCTTCTCCGACGACGGCGAGGCCCGGCTCGTCGCCTACGCGGCAGGACCCACCACACCCGGCGAGCTGCGCGAGCACCTGGCGGCCGCCCAGGTAGACCACCCCTCCCTGGTCATCCCCCATTGGTACGTGGTGTGTGCGCGGGCACCGGACGAGCTGAGCGTCAAAGGCTGGGGCAGGGTCGCCGTGGTGACCGAGGGCGACGGACGACCGCTCCACCCGGCGCCGCCCCGCACCCCGCAGGAGCAGGCCCTGGCCGCCGCCGTCCGTGCCCACTGCCCCGCCCACCCCGCCGACATGGCGACTCCCTACCTGCCGCCGGGCGGCAGGACGGCACTCGCGCCCCGGGTGACCGACCACCTCCACGCGGCCGGCTTCACCGGAATCGTCCCGGCCGACCTCCTTGGGCCCCTCCCCCTCAGGGCGGTCGCCGCGAAACTCAGAGCCCGTCCTTGAACCCCGACCGGCACTACCAGGAAGCACTGATGGACAGCACCGACGTGAACACCGTCAAGGACACCCCCGACGACCCCGGCGCCGCGCTCCCCGGCCTCCCGTTGACCCGGACGTGCCCCTACCACCCTCCCCGGGAGTACGAGGACCTGCGGGCGAGCGGCCCGGTGACGAAGATCCGGCTCTACGACGGACGGGAGATCTGGGCGGTGACCGGCCACGCCGCGACCCGCTCCCTCCTTGCGGACGAACGTCTCACGGTGGACCGGGACAAGGCCGAATTCCCCAAGCTCGCCCGGCTCCTGGTCCTGGGCCGCCCGGACCGTCACCCCGCCATGCGGGCCCTCCTGCGCTCCGACCCGCCGCTGCACACCGAGCAGCGGCGCGCCCTCCAGCCGGGCCTCGCCCTCAAACGGATACAGAGCTGGCGGCCCGCGATCGAAGCGGACGCCGAAGCACGGCTGGACCAACTGGCCGCCGCGCCGCGGGGCGAGCCCGTCGAGCTGATGAGCGCCTACGTCCGGCCCCTGGTCACGACGAGCATGCACGAGATGCTCGGCATACCGGACGAGGACCGCACGCACTTCCACGAACTGCTGCACCGGAACTTCGACCCGGTGCCCGGCCTCGTCGACTATCTGACGTCGCTCTGTGCGGCCAAGCAGCGCCGCCTCGCCGCCGGTGAACAGGGCAGCGGGCTCCTCGACGACCTGGCAGGACGGGTGGGAGCGGGAAAGCTGACGGCCGAACAGTTCGCGCACTACGGCACCGTCCTCATCGTCGCAGGACAGGACGTCACCGTGGCCACCATCGGGGTCGCCGTCCTGACCCTGCTCGAGCATCGGGACGAACTCGCGCTCCTGCGCCGCGACCCGGCACTCTGGCCGAACGCGGTCGAGGAGCTGCTGCGGTTCCTGTCCCTCACCGGCGGCCTGATCCGCGTCGCCACCGAGGACATCGAAACGTGCGGCGTGGTCATCCGGGCCGGGGACGGCATCGTGCTCCTCAACCCCGCGGCCAACCGTGACCCGCAGGTCTTCGCCCGCCCCCACGGACTCGACCTGCGGCGGAACCCCCGAAGCCATCTCTCCTTCGGTTTCGGCGCCCACCAGTGCATCGGTCAGAACCTGGCGCGCCTCGACATCGAGATCGCGCTGAGAGCGCTTTTCGACCGCTTTCCGACGCTGCGGCTCGCCGTGCCGCTGGACGACGTACCGGTACGCCAGGGCCTGGTCTTCGGCGTCAACGCGCTGCCCGTGCAGTGGTGAGCGCAGCGCCCTGACGCCCGCGCCGCTCAGCCGTGCGCGGCCTTGGCGTAGAGGGTGGCCGCCTCGATGCCGAGGATCACGCTGTACGACACGTCGGGGGTGTCGCCGCCCTCGTGGTAGCCGCCGAGGACGCCGATCACGTGGCCGTCGGCGGTGACCCACGGGCTGCCGCTGGTGCCGCTGCTGAAGCCGGGGCAGCCGATGCGCTGCTGGCCCGCGCGGAAGCGGTTCGTGGTGCTCGTGCAGGTGCGCGGGGCGTCCTCGTCGGAGGGGTAGCCGGTGACGGTGACGCGGTGATCGGGGTCCGCCGTGGTGTCCAGGGTGTTGGCCCCGGTCACGTCCTCGATCTTCCGGCCGCCTCGGGGTTCGACGACGGCGAAGGCGAGGTCGTGGTCCTCGTCCCCGTCGCGGGCCCAGCGGTCGTCGGCGTAAACGCGCTCGATCTTCCACAGGCCGTAGGGGGCCTTGCCGTCGTGGTAGCCGGGCGCGAAGGTGACGCCCTCGCCGTCGCTGAGGCAGTGGCCCGCGGTGACGATGAGGTCGCGGCCCTTGCTGTGCACCACGGACGCGGAGCAGAAGTGGTCGTCGCCCAGGCCCCCGTCGAGGAGGACGCCGACCCGCGCCGCATCGGGCGGTTCGGGCGGTGCGGGCCGCACGGTCGTCGTGACGGCGTGGGGCAGCGCGTTGCCGTCCGCGAGCGCGAGGCACGAGAACAGGGCACCCACAGTGAGCAGCGCCCGCAGGGGCCTGCGTCTCAGCCGTACGCGCCTCGCCATCCGTCGCTCCCCTCGCTCGATCTCGGGGAAGCATGCCCCGGGAATCTGAGGATTCTCTGTGACGCCCCGCACAAAAGATCCTGATGGACGGTGAATACCCGCAGGCGGGTGCGTGAACGGCCGGGGGTCGGCGCGTCGGACGGCACCGCAATGCCCTTCACCTGAAGGCGAGTTGAGGAGCGAACCGGTCGATCAGCCGTCGAGTCAAGGTGCGGCAAAATCTCGCCGCATTGGTCCAGTCCTTTACGAGCGCGGGAGCGTGGCAGAGGCGTCCGGCGCCGCGCATTGGTACGGCCCGCACCCCTTTCCACCCGCGTTGACATGCCCACGGAGGGTGGTTCTCTAAGAGGTCTGAACCTCAAAAGGTCTGTACCGCAAGAGCCTGCATCGCGGGCCCGGCACGGACGGACGCCTCACCTCCCAAGGAGAGCCGTGTCCCCACTCAGATCCACGGCCGGACCCCGCGAGGTCCTGGCCCACCCCCGACGCCTCATCGCCGTCCTGGCCGTGCTCGCACTGGCGCTGGCCGGACTCACCTCGTTCGCGGCCCCCGCCGTCGCGGCCGCCAAGCTCACCGCCACCTTCGTCAGCGAGGGCAGCGGCTCGTCCTGGACCGGCAAGTTCGTCGTGAAGAACAGCGGCGACACGGCCGTCGACACCTGGTCCCTGGAGTTCGACCTGCCCGACGGCGTCACCATCAGCGGCCACACCCACGGCACCGCCGAGATCAAGGGCAAACACGTGGTCGTGACGCCCGCGTACTACAACGCCCGCGTCCCGGCGGGCCGTGACACCGAGCCGTACAGCTACAGCTTCCGCGGCAGCGGCCAGCTCAAGGCCCCCACCGGCTGCCTCATCAACGGCGACAAGTGCGACGGCACCGCGGCCGTGCCCCCGAAGGCCCCGACCGGGTTGAGCGTCGCCGATGCCACCGCCCGTACGGTCGGCCTGAAGTGGACGGCCGCCGCACAGGGTGACTTCCCCGTCGCCTCGTACGAGGTGCTTCGCGGCACCACCGTCGTGGCGGCCAGCGCCACCACCCAGGCCACCGTGCGCGGCCTGGAACCGGCGACCGCCTACCAGTTCAGCGTCCGGGCCAAGGACTCGCGCGGCAACGTCGGCGAGGCGAGCGCTCCCGTCAGCGCGACCACCGTGGACCCGGCGACCGACACCGTGCCGCCCACCGCGCCCCGCAACCTCCGCTCCACCGAGGTCACTTCGAGCACCGTGAAGCTCGCCTGGGACGCGGCCACCGACAACCAGCGCGTCGCCGCGTACGACGTCTACCGCGGCACGACACTCGTGGAGAGCCTGCCCGCCGACACCCTCACCAGCACCGTGACCGGACTGACGCCCGACACGGAGTACTCCTTCACCGTCAAGGCGCGGGACGCCGCCGACAACGCCTCGCCAGCGAGCAACACCCTGGCCGTCACCACCAAGGAGCCCGTCGGCCAGGGCGGCTACGCCAAGGTCGGCTACTTCGTGCAGTGGGGCATCTACGGCAGGCAGTACTTCGTGAGGGACCTGGAGACGTCCGGCGCAGCGGCCAAGCTCGACGTCATCAACTACGCCTTCGCCAACGTCGACCCCAAGAACCTCACCTGCCTCAACGGCGTCACCAAGGGCACCACGCAGAACCCCCAGGACCCCAACCAGGGCGACGGAGCCGGGGACGCGGAGGCCGACTACGGCCGGGCCTTCCCCGCCGGGCAGTCCGTGGACGGCGTCGCCGACGACGGCTGGGGCAAGCTGCGCGGCAACTTCAACCAGCTGAAGAAGCTCAAGGCCAAGCACCCGAACCTCAAGGTGGTCGTCTCGCTCGGCGGCTGGACCTACTCCAAGTACTTCTCCGACGTCGCCAGGACGGACGACTCGCGGAAGAAGTTCGTCAAGTCCTGCGTCGACATGTACATCAAGGGCAATCTGCCCGCGTACAACGGCGCGGGCGGTGACGGCGTCGCCGCCGGCATCTTCGACGGCTTCGACCTGGACTGGGAGTGGCCGGGATCGCCGGACGGCCACCCCGGCAACCACTGGAGCACGGACGACAAGGCCAACAACACCGCCCTGATCGCCGAGTTCCGCAAGCAGCTCGACGCGCTCGGCGGCAGCCACCGGCTGCTCACCGCCTTCACCCCGGCCGACGCCAAGAAGATCAACGACGGCTGGGACCTCAAGGAGGTCTTCAAGTACCTGGACTTCGGCAACGTCCAGGGCTACGACTTCCACGGCGCGGGCAGCGACAACTCCTGGGAGCCGAACCGCACAGGACACCAGGCCAACCTGTACAAGGACGCGCAGAGTCCGTACCCCACCGACTTCAGCATCGACGACGCCGTGAAGGTGTACACCGACCAGGGCATCAAGCCGCGCAAGCTGACCATCGGCTTCCCGTTCTACGGGCGCGGCTGGCAGCAGGTCGCCGACGGCGGTGCGCACGGCGAGTGGCAGAGCGCCAACGGCGCCGCGCCCGGCCAGTTCCAGGAGGAGGCGGGCACCCGCGGCTACGACAACCTCGTCGCCGCCTTCCCGAACCTGACCGTCTACCACGACGAGCAGTCCGTCTCCACGTACGGCTACACGGGGGCGAACGGCCAGTGGTGGTCCTTCGACGACGCCTGGTCGATCGAGAAGAAGACCCAGTACATCAAGTCCAAGGGTCTGCTCGGCGGCATGATCTGGGAGATGTCCGGAGACACCTCGAACAACACCCTGTTCAACGCGCTGGACCGCGGTCTGAAGTAACCGCACTGAAGTATCCACACTGAAGCAGCCACCTGAGGACAGCCGGGGCCGCTTCGGAACCTCCCTCCGAAGCGGCCCCTTCCCCTGCCATGTGTGCCATGTGCGACCGCGCTCCGACATCGTTGTCAAGATGCGGCAGGCACCGTCACGTCACGGCGTGTAGACGGCATCACTCCCGTACAGCTCCCTGGTGAACGCGGAGACGTCGGCGCTGCGGTCGGTGCCGTCGAGGTTGTACGTCAGATAGACGCCGTACCCCTCGCTCACCGTGCGGCGGGCGAAACTGGCCACCGTGCTCTGCGAGGTCCTGCCGATCTCGACGGCCGCGGGCGACAGCTTGGACTTGGGCAGCGCGATGCCGGGGACCTGCCAGGAGCCGTAGTACGGGTTCCAGGCGTAGTCGAACTTGGACGAGACGTCGACGCCGCCGTAGGAGAGGCGCGACGCGGCCGGGCCGATGTTGTAGAGACTGATGATCTTGTTCGGCATGTTCGTGCGCAGCGCCGTCACCAGGTTCACGAACGAGCCGGCGTTGGGCTGGCCGGTGCCGTTGTTGCCGTACTCGGCGTACTCGTCGTCGAAGTCGATGCCGTCGAGGTTGTACTTCGACACGGTGTCCGACATCTGCTTCGCGAACGCCGAAGCCGCTTGCTTGGACGGGAAGTTGGCGAAGCCTGCGCCCTGGTGGTTGCCGAGCACCGAGAGGACGACCTTGATGCCCTTCTGCTGCAGCGGCCGTATCTCCGTGGCGGCGTTGTCGAGGACGCGCTGCACGTTCTCGTTGAAGTGCAGGTACGCGGCCTTCTTGCCCGTGTCGTAGTTGATGTTCGCCGCGAAGATCACGGCGACGTCGAAGGCGTTGCCGCCGCCGTTGGCGAGGGTGTACTTGCCGACGTTGCGCATGCTGTTGTTGTTCACCTCGACGTACGCCACCGAGGTCGGTCCCTGCTTCTTGGGAGCCGGGGCGGGCGCGGGGGCCGCCGCCGCGCCGGTCGTGGCGGTCGTACCAAAGGCGAGGGCCGCGACGGCCGAGAGCGCGAGCGCTGCCGTCCGCGTTCTGCTCCGTACCAGAGTGAACATCGTTGATCGGTCTCCCATCGTGTGGGTCGGCGCCCGACCTGTTCGAAAGCGCCGAGTGAGCCCTCAGAGTTTTCCGCTCAGGTGACCGAATGCGGCGAATCACAGGGGAGATCTTCACAACTTCCACGCATCACACGCCACGACGGGGCGCGTGCGCTACGGGATCACCGTTCCGGGGCCGTTGTCCCCACTGAGGTTCTCGCCGAACAGCGCCTTCGACGCCGGTGCCCCGATGTCCTTCGGGTTCCGCGCCGTGGAGTTCGCGGTCGTCAGGCCGGAAGAGGCACCCCGCAGCAGCCACACCGCGCCACCGTTCACGACGGAGCCCAGGTTCTCCCCCGGCGCGCCCGCGACCAGGTCCGCCTTGGCGTCACCGGTGACGTCGGACAGCCGCACCGATCCGCCGAACACGTCGCCGGACTCCGCGACCCCCGGCACGCCCGCCGTGTCCTGGTGGAAGGCCTGCGCGTCCTTGCCGGTGAGCCCGCTCCTGCCGCCCTTGAGCAGCACCACCGCGCCGGACTTCGCCTTCGAGCCGATCGCCTCGCCGGGGACGCCGACCGCCAGGTCGGGATAGCCGTCGCCGTTCGCGTCCCCCGCGCTCAGCCGCCCGCCGAACTGGTCGCCCTTCTCGTTCACGCCGGGCACACCCGCCGTGTTCTGCGTGATCGTCTGCGTACGGGTCCGGCTGGGCCCCGCGGCCGAACCGTAGGAGAGCTTGACGGTGCCGAAGTCCTCCTCGGTGCCCTCGGTGTCGCCGCCCGGGAAGATCCGCGTGGCGAGGTCGGCGTAGCCGTCCTGGTCGAAGTCGGCGACGGCCGTGCCGGCCGCGGAGTCCAGTCGCTGCGGGACGGTGGAGAGGCCGGTCCTGGTGCCGAGCCACAGCTTGCCGCCCTCGGCGTGGTTCTCGTAGACGTAGAACGTCGCGAGGTCCTCGATGCCGTCGCCGTTGAAGTCGCCCGCGGCCGTCGAGTTGATGGAGTTGTCGGTGCTGTACACCTGCACCCGCTGCTCACGCGCGGGGGCGCCGCTCCGGCCGAAGGGGCCGTAGAGCACGTCGTGGTAGTCGTAGTCCTCGCCGTTGCGCATGAACAGGTCCACGTGCCCGTCGGCGTCGAAGTCGCCGGCGGTGAGGTCGTCGCCGACCTGGGCGTTCGCCGGTGCGTCGACGCGGACGGCGCCCTCACCCGAGATGCCTGTCTTACGGCCCCACAGGACGATGACCGATCCGCTGACGTCGTCGTCCGGTCGGTGGCCGCGGGCGACCGCCGCCAGGTCGGTCAGACCGTCCCCGTCCAGATCGCGGGAGACCATGTCGTAGCCGAAGACCTGGTGGTCGCCGGAGGCACCGGGCACGCCCGGGGTGTCCTGGCTGATGACCGTGGTGCGGGCCGGGTCGAGGCCGTGCGCCGAGCCGTAGCCGATCGTGAGGTAACCGGCCCAGGCGTGGCCGCCGACCGTCGCGCCGGGGGCGGCGACTGCCACGTCCTGGTAGCCGTCGCCGTCGAAGTCCTCGCGTACGGTGACGGCGCGGGCCTGCGCGGCCGCGGTGCCCGCGACGGCCGGGAGGCCGAGCGACCCGATCAGGGCTGCGGCCACGGCGGTCGACAGGGCGGGTCGGCGGATGCCCACGGTTCCTCCTTCAGCGCGAGCGGTCTCGAGACGCGTGCGCGCGGGTGTCGTTCACCTGCGAGACACGCGGAATCGGCTGATGGTTGTACGCGCGGAGCACGTGAGGCGTACGTGCTGACCCGCGCACTCACCCCACCAGATCGGGCGAGCGCAGCATCTCCGCCGGGATGCCCCAGGCGTCGACGAGTTCACCGGCAAGGGGCCGGATCTTGCCGCAGAGGTCGTTCACCTCGCGGCGGATCGCCTTGGACCGCTGCACGGTCAGCCGGCCGTGCTCCATGAACCAGGCACGGTCCGTCTCGATCGTGGAGAGGGCGAAGAGGTCGCACAGCAGCCCGAGGGCCACCTTGTTGTCGCCCTCGGGCAGCCCCCGCACCTTGTCGACGAACGCCTCGAGCACCAGCCGCTCGACGTGGGCGTGAGCCACCGCGATGACGTGGTCCTGCACCTGCGAGAAGACGACGCCGGGGTGGCCCTCCTGGTCCACCCCGCGCTTGAGCCGACGTGCCGCACCGGCGAGCATGTGCTCCTCGCGGAAGCGGAGCATGGCGAGGTGGTACTCCGAGTCGAGGAGGCCCGCCTCCTGGTCCCACTCATCGCCGCCCGGCAGCAAGTCCCGTACGCGTTCCAGCAGTTTGTGGGCCGAGGACTTCTCGATGACCGTCTCGACGGCGAGATTCGTGACGTACCGGACCATGCCGAGCTGGTCCATGCTCTCGAACTCGCTCGCGTAGTGCGTGAGCAGGCCCTTCGCCACCAGTTGCAGGAGGACGTGGTTGTCGCCCTCGAACGTCGCGAAGACGTCGCTGTCGGCCTTGAGCGCGGCGAACCGGTTGACGGCGAGATAACCGGCGCCGCCGCACGCCTCGCGGCACTCCTGAATCGTGCGGGTCGCGTGCCAGGTGCCGAGCGCCTTGATGCCCGCGGCCCGCGCCTCCAGCTCACGTCGTGCCTGCTCGTCGTCGCTGATCCCCGAGAAGACCGCGTGCAACTGGGTGCGCGTGACGTCCTGGGCGAAGTGCAGCGCATAGGTCCGCGCGATGAGCGGGAGCAGCCTGCGCCTGTGCATGCCGTAGTCGAGGAGGACCTGCTCCTCGGAGTCCGAGGCCGCCTCGAACTGCCGTCGGCGCAGGGCGTACTTGGTGGCGATGGCCAAGGCGACCTTGCCGGCGTTGACGGCACCGCCCGCGACGCTCACACGTCCCTGCACGAGCGTGCCGAGCATGGTGAAGAAGCGGCGGTCGGGGTTGTCGATCGGACTGCGGTAGACGCCCTCGGGCGTGACGTCGGCGAACCGGTTGAGCAGTGCCTCGCGCGGTACGCGCACGTCGTCGAACCAGATCCGGCCGTTGTCGACGCCGTTGAGACCCATCTTGCGGCCGTCGTCCTCGATACGGACCCCGGGGGCCACCCTGCCGCCGACGCGGATCGGCACGACGAACGCATGCACACCCCGGCGCTCTCCGCCCACCTCGAGCTGGGCGAAGACGACCGCGAGTTCGGCGTGCCGGGCCGCGTTGCCGATGTAGTCCTTGCGCGCCTGGTCCTCGCCGGTGGTGATGACGAATTCCTGGCTTTCGGTGTCGTACCGGGCCACCGTGCCGAGCGCTTGGACGTTGGAGCCGTGTCCGGTCTCGGTCATCGCGAAGCAGCCCATCAGCTTCCCGGTGATCATGTCCGGCAGATGGGCCTCGTGATGGCGCTCGGTGCCCAGCTGCAGGATCGCACCGCCGAAGAGCCCGAACTGCACGCCGACCTTCACAAGGACGGACAGGTCACCGAAGGCGAGCGTCTCGAACGCGGCGATCGACGCCCCGATGTCGCCGCCACCGCCGTACTCCTTCGGGAACCCCATGCCGGTCTGACCGGTGGCCGCCATCTGCACGACGATCTCCCGCACGCGCTCGCGGAACGCGTCGAAGCCGAGCTGTTCCGCGTCGTCCAGCACATCGGCGTACGTCGAGAGGTTGGCGCGGACCAGGCGGCGGACCTCGGCGTACTCGCCGTCGAGCAGCTCGGCGAGAGCCTGGGTGTCGATGACGGGCTGCACGTAGCCGTTCGGGGAATCGGCGTTGTCGGTGACCATGGCGCACGGTTACCCGGCCTCGGGACGATCAAATCGAGGGCTACTGCAGGCGGGCGCCCGCTTCAGTGCATATTCAACTCAGTGAAATATTCAACTAATGCGCACTGTTACAGGTCTCGAAGGAGGCAGACAGTGGACATGCAGACAGTGGACATGACCTACTACGACCACGGGACGGCGGCGGAGCGCTGGGAGCGTGCGCGGCAGTTCTTCGACGCCAAGGAGTACGCGACGGCGGCCCGCGTCCTCGACGCCCTGGCCGACGAGGTGCCGGAGCAGGTCGCCCCGCGTCTGCTGCTCGCCCGCGCCTACTACCACTCGGCGCAACTCCTGCGCGCCGAAGCGGCGTTGCGCACGGTTCTCGAACTCGACCCGGTGGAGAGCTACGCCCGGCTCATGCTGGGGCGCACGCTGGAGCGGCAGGGCCGCCCGGACGAGGCGCGTCCGCAGCTGCGGATGGCCGCGGCACTGACCGGCGACGACTTCGACCGGATGTGAGAGGACGCGGGGCCGGACGGTGCGTACCGTCAGCCCAGCGACCTGCCGCACCGGCGGGCGCACGACGACGGTGAGGACCCGTGATGGGCAAGATCGTCTGGATGATGTCCGCGTCCTTGGACGGCTTCATGGAGGGACCGGACCGCGAGCTCGACTGGCACCTGGTCGACGACGAGCTGCACCGGCACTTCAACGAGAAGGCCGCCCGCATGGGCGCCTCCCTGGAGGGGCGCGTCACCTGGGAGCTGATGGCCGGCTTCTGGCCGACCGCGGACGCCGATCCGGACTGCACCGAGCCGGTGCGGGAGTTCGCCGGTATCTGGCGCTCCATGCCCAAGTACGTGTTCTCCCGGACCCTGGAAAAGGCCGGTTGGAACACCACGATCGTGCGCGAGGTGGTGCCCGAGGAGATCCGGGCCCTGTGCGAGGGCTCGGAGGGGGACCTGGGCGTCGGCGGCGCCGATCTCGCCTCGTCCTTCCTGCGCCAGGGGCTGCTCGACGAGATCCATGTCTACGTCCACCCGGTGCTGATCGGCCGGGGCAAGGCCATGTTCCAGGCGGCGGACGTCACGGCGGACCTCCGGCTCACCGGGACACACACGTTCGGCAACGGTGTCGTCCTGCTCCGCTACGACGTCCAGAGCGCCTCGGCGACGGCCACCCCCGCGTAGGCCGCGCCGAGGCCCGCGACGACGCTTCCCAGTGCGTTCGCCACCGAGTAGAACCCCGCACCGCGCTCGGCGAGCCGCAGGGTCTCGTACGAGAAGGTCGAGTAGGTCGTCAGTGCCCCGCACAGGCCGGTGCCGAGGAACAGGTGGATGTGCGAGGTCGCCGCGCCCGCCACGACCGCGCCCGTGAGCACGCCGAGGACCATGCAGCCCACCACGTTGACGGTGAGGGTGCCCCACGGGAAGTCGGTCTTGTGCCGCGCTTGCACGGCGCGGTCGGTGAGGTAGCGCAGCGGGGCGCCGATCATGCCGCCGGCGACGACGAGCAGCCAGTTCACGTCCGCCTCCACGCCACCAGGCGGCGCGTCGTCCACGCCGCGCACCACACCGCCGCGACGGCAGCGAGCAAGGTCAGGCCCAGGTAGGCCAGGCCGGTGCGGGCCCGGCCGTCCCGTACCAGGCGCTCGATGTCCACCGCGTACGTCGAGAAGGTGGTGAAGCCGCCGAGGACGCCGGTGCCGAGGAACGGCCGGACCAGCCGGTGCGCCGTCCCCAGCTCGCTCACGAGGACCATGAGGACGCCGATCGCCGCGCACCCCACGGCGTTCACCACGAGGGTCGTCCAGGGGAATCCGCCTGTGGTGCCCGGCCAGGTCCTCGACGCCCCGTACCGTGCCACGGCGCCGATGCCGCCGCCCACGGAGACCGCCGCCAGGATCTGCCACTGGCCCCATCGGCCCCCCGCGAGTTCGCGGCGCCGCGCGGCCACGGACAGATCGATGTCGGGGTCCGTGGGTTCGTCCACCGCCCCGGGCCGCTGAGCTCCCATGGGCCTACGCTAACCGTCCCCGCCGGTCGCCGTGTCGCCGACTCCCGGCGTCGGCTCCCTAGGACCGCCCTAGGACAGGTGCTCGCCGTTCCGGATCGCGCGCACGAGGCCGGCGACGAGGTCGGCCCGTCCGGCCATCGTGTCGACCACCAGGTACTCGTGGTCCGCGTGCGCGCCGCCGCCGACCGCGCCGAGGCCGTCCAGTGTCGGCACCCCGAGCGCGGCGGTGAAGTTGCCGTCGCTTCCGCCGCCGACCGCCCTGCCCGCCAAGCCGGGCACCAGCCGCCGCGCCACCGCGAACAGCCCGGCGGCCGCGGACTCGGGCATCGGGGGGCGGCCGACCGATCCCCGGACTGTGACCTGCGCCTTTGCGAGGTGCGGGGTCAGTGCCGCGAAAGCGGACTCGATCCGCTCCTTCTCCTCGGCGGTCTCGACCCGGACGTCGACGACGACGGTCGCCTCGGCGGGAACGACGTTGTCCAGGGTGCCCGCGGACGCGACGGTCGGGGTGACGGTCGTGCCGATGCCGGGGCGGCCGAGTGCCGCGATGTCCAGGACTTGGCGGGCCGCTTCGACCAAGGCGTTGACGCCCGCCTCGGGTTCGAGGCCCGCGTGCGAGGCGCGGCCCGTGACCGAGACCTCGAACGTGCCGCACCCCTTGCGGCCGGTCTTCAGGCCGCCGCCGTCGGCAGCGCCCTCGAACACCAGGACCGCACCGCAGGCAAGGGCGCGCTCCTCGATGAGCGCGCGGGAGGAGTGGGAGCCGACCTCTTCGTCGGCGGTCACCAGGATTTCGACGCCGGACCGGTCCTCCAGGGCCGCGATGCCGTGGATGGCCTGGACGAGACCGCCCAGCATGTCGAAGACTCCGGGGCCGGTCGCGTGGCCACCCTCGACCTCGAACGGGCGGCGTTCGAGAGTGCCGAGCGGAAACACCGTGTCGTGGTGGCCGAGGATCAGCACCCGGGGCTTGCCACCGCCCGACCAGTGGACATGCGGCCCGGCTTCGCTCCCGACGAGGACGGCCCGCCCGCCCAACCGGCTCTCGATGACCGCGGCGACGGCCCGCGCCGAAGCCGTCAGGGCGTCGACGTCGCGCGAGGGCGACTCGACCTCCACGAGCGTCCTGAGATCCTCGATCATCGCGCTGACACTCACATCGACTGCCTTTCGCATCATCACGGCGCAAGGGTACGTGGCGTGTCGATCTTGCCCGGCCGATCTTGGAGCATCGGTCAAGGAACGGGCCCGCCCGAGCGCCGCGCGTTGGGGGGCGCCACCTTCGGCGGCCACGCGGCCGGGTCGAGGAGGCCGAGTACGTAGGCCCGCGCCACGAGCGCCGTCCGGTTCGGGGCCTGGAGGCGGCGGCAGAGCCGTGTCAGGTGGTAGTTGACGCCGTCGACACCGATGCCGACCGTGCGCGCCACGACCGATGTGGTGGCGCCGCCCGCCACCAGGCGCAGGATGCGGGCCTCCTGCGCGCTCAGGGCGGGGTGGGCGAGCTCCGCTCCAGCCTCGTCCGCGTCGGTCGCGACACCGTCCGCGGCCTGCTCCGGCCGCTCCTCCGCCACGCGCAGCGTCACCAGGAGGGGCGGGATCTCCTCCAGCGGGTCGGCGACCGGTTCGACGGTCACCCGACCGTGTCGTGCCGCGCCCCGCACCGTCCAGGTCGCCTCGACGGGGTAGCGGGATCTGCGGCCGGAGCGCATGGCCTCGTCCAGCTTGCGGAGCTGTCGGCTGTTGGTGGGGGTGAGCAGTTCGAGGAGCAGCCGGTTCGCGACGCGGCCCGGCTGGAGCCCCAGGGCCGCGGCGAACGCGGGGTTGGCGACGGAGACGAGGCCGTCCGCGCCGGCGATGGCGGTCGGGGTGGGCGAGCGGTCGAGCAGGCTGAGGAAGCGCCCGCGCCAGACGGCCGCGTCGGCGACCTTCCCCGCGCTCTTCCCCGCGCTCTTCCCCGCGCTCTTCCCCGCGCTCTTCCCCGCGCTCTTCGCCGTGCTCCTCGCCCCGTGCCCCGCGGTCCCGCCCGGGGCGCTGTCGGGTTCGCCCGAATCACTCACGTACATCACTTCCCGCACACATCACGACTGCACACACTCCGGTCCACGCACTCCGGTCCACGCACTCCGGCGCCCCGCGCGCAAGCTCCGGGGCCGAAAACACCCCTACAAGATTATGTAGTTCTCGCGCGGCGGCGCGGCCCGGGGCGGGTCACGGTATGAACGGCGCCCCGCCCACCGGGCGCTCAACTCCCCTGCGTCCACGGGAAGAGGCACTGGCCGATGAGCGAAGAACACACCGTCGAAGTCTGCGGTCTGCGGGATCACCCGGACCTCGTACTGCCCACCGTCGATGTGACGGCGGCCGGACCGACCGCCACCCCCATCCAGCAGTCCGTGGAGCTCGCGCGGCGGCACGGCCCCTGCTACGTCCGCCGGTACCACGGGCGCGAGACCGTCTTCGTCAGCTCCCTGGAGCTGGTCGAGGAGCTCGCCGACGAGACCAGGTTCGCCAAGGGCATCGGACCGGCGCTGGAGAACGTCCGGGGCATCGCCGGTGACGGCTTGTTCACGGCGTACGACGACGAGCCCAACTGGGCGAAGGCGCACGACATCCTGCTGCCCGCCTTCGCCATGAACTCGATGCGTACGTACCACCCGCACATGCTGCGCGTGGCCCGGCGCCTGATCGCCTCCTGGGACGGCCGGTTCGCACCGGGCGCGGCCGAGTCCGCACCGGTGGACGTGTCGGACGACATGACCAGGATGACGCTGGACACCATCGGCCTGGCCGGGTTCGGCTACGACTTCGAGTCCTTCGGCCGCGCCGAGCCCCACCCCTTCGTGCAGGCGCTCGTACGGGGCCTGGCGCACAGTCAGGCGAAGCTGGCCAGGGACCCCGCCGGGGAGTACCGCGCGCAGGACGCGGCCTTCGAGACCGACGCCGCCTTTCTCGCGCAGGTCGTCGACGAGGTGATCGAGACCCGCAAGACGTCGGGGGACACCGGCGTCGACGATCTGCTCGGTCTGATGCTCAACTCCCCGCACCCCGACAGCGGTGAGATCCTGGACGAGGCGAACATCCGCAACCAGGTCATCACCTTCCTCATCGCCGGGCACGAGACGACCTCGGGCACGCTGGCCTTCGCCCTTCACCAGCTGGTGCGCAACCCCGCGGCCCTGCACCTCGCGCAGGCCGAGGTCGACGCGCTGTGGGGCGACGAGCCGGACCCCGAGCCGACGTACGAGGACGTGGGCAAGCTGCGTTACGTACGCCAGGTGCTGAACGAGGCGCTGCGGCTGTGGCCGACCGCCCCCGCGTTCCAGCGCCGGGCCCGCGCCGACACGACCCTCGGCGGGCGCCACCCGGTCGAGGCGGGCCAGAGCGTGGTGGTGCTCACGCCGATGCTGCACCGCGACCCGGTCTGGGGCGACAACGTCGAGGAGTTCGACCCCGAGCGCTTCGCCCCGGAGACCGAGGCGGCCCGCTCCCCGCACGCGTACAAGCCCTTCGGGACAGGTGAACGCGCTTGTATCGGGCGGCAGTTCGCGCTGCACGAGGCCACCATGCTGCTCGGCATGCTGGTGCATCGCTACCGCTTCGTCGACCGGGACCGCTACCGCCTGAAGATCAAGGAGACCCTCACCCTCAAGCCCGAGGGCTTCACCATGACGCTGGTCCCGCGCACCGCGGCGGACCGCGCGCGCGGCCGGTCCGCAATCGCCGGGCCGTCCGCGCCCGGCGGCCTGTCCGGTTCCGGCGGCGCGGCCGGAGATGCCGTCGCCGGGCCTGCGGACGGCCTGCCCACCCGGGCGGCGGCGGGCACCGCCCTGACGCTGCTGCACGGTTCCAACTTCGGGACGTGCCGCGAGTACGCCGCCCAGCTCGGCGAGTCCGCCGCGGGCCTCGGCTTCGACGTGCGCGTCGCCCCGCTCGACGAGGCAGCCGGTGCGCTGCCCGCCGACTCCCCCGTCGTGATCGTCGCCGCCTCCTACAACGGCCGGCCCACCGACGACGCGGGCGCGTTCGTTTCCTGGCTGGGCGAGGCCGCGCCCGGCTCGGCCGACGGCGTGCGGTACGCGGTCCTCGGTGTCGGCGACCGGAACTGGGCGGCGACCTACCAGCGGGTGCCCACCCTCATCGACGAAGGGCTGACCGCCGCGGGCGGGACCCGCCTCCTGGAGCGCGCCGCGGCGGACGCCTCCGGGGACCTCACCGGCACGGTCGACCGCTTCGCCTCGGCGCTGCGTCAGACGCTGCTGCGGCAGTACGGCGACCCGGAGAGCGTCGGGGACACCGGCACCAACACCGGCACCGGCACCGCGCCCGCGGCCAGGGGCTACGACGTCGTGGAGGTCCTCGGCGGGCCGCTGGACGCGCTGGACGCCCGGCACGGCACGCTGCCGATGACCGTCACCGAGACCGCCGATCTCGCCGACCTCACCCATCCGCTCGCCCGCCCGAAGCGGTTCCTGCGCGTGGCGCTCCCGGACGGTGTGTCCTACCGCACCGCCGACCACCTCTCCGTCCTGCCGGTCAACGGCCCCGCGGCGGTCGAGCGCGCGGCGGCGGTCCTCGGGGTCGCCCTGGACACGGTCCTCAGCATCCGCGCGCACCGGCCCGGCCGGTCCACCCTGCCGCTGGACCGCCCCGTCGCCGTGCGTGAACTCCTCGGCCGGTACGTCGAGTTGGGGGACCCCCCGACCGCCGCGCAGGCCGCTCTGCTCGCCGAGCACAACCCGTGCCCGCCGGAACGGGCCGCGCTGCGGCAACTGGCGGGAGACCAGGCAGCCTTGACGGCGCGTCAGGGAAGCCTGCTTGATCTGGTCGAGGACCATCCGGCCCTGTGCGGCGGGCTCTCCTGGCCCGTCCTGCTCGAACTGCTGCCGCCGGTCCGCCCGCACCACTACTCGATCTCGTCGTCACCCTCGGCATCGCCGGACCACGCCGACCTGATGGTCTCGCTCCTCTCGGCACCGGCCCGCTCGGGACGCGGAACGTTCCGCGGCACCGGATCCTCGTACCTGCACGGCCTTCGGCCCGGCGACACCCTCCACGCGCGCGTGCAGCCCTGCCGGGACGACTTCCGGATCGCGGCCGGTGCGGCGACGCCGGTCGTCATGGTCGGCGCGGGCACGGGTCTCGCGCCGTTCCGCGGGGCGATCGCCGACCGTCTGGCGCTGCTTCGGGACGGCGGGAGCCTCGCCCCGGCGCTCTGCTACTTCGGCTGCGACCACCCCGACGTCGACTATCTGCACCGCGCGGAGCTGACGGACGCGGAGCGCGCGGGCGCGGTGTCGATGCGCCCGGCGTACTCCGCCGCGCCCGAGGGCGAGCTCCGCTTCGTACAGCACAGGATCGAGGCGGAGGCCGCTGAGGTCTGGGGCCTGCTTGAGGCCGGGGCGCAGGTCTACGTCTGCGGCGACGGCTCACGGATGGCCCCGGGCGTCCGGGAGGCGTTCCAGCGGCTGCACGCTAAGTACACGGGCGGCGGGAGCGCGGCGGCCGAGGCGTGGTGGCGCGACCTTGCCGCCTCGGGGCGCTATGTCGAGGACGTCTATGTGGGCAGCTGAGATGGAGCCGTCGCCGCGGGCGGGGCTCATCCCCGGTACGTCTCGAGCAGCCGCAGCCACACCTCGCTGATCGTCGGATAGGCGGGGACCGCGTGCCACAGGCGGTCGAGGGGGATCTCGCCCGCGACCGCCATCGTCGCCGAGTGGATGAGTTCGCCGACGCCGGGGCCGACGAAGGTGACGCCGAGCAGGACCTCGCGGTCCAGGTCGACGATCATGCGGGCGCGGCCGCGGTAGCCGTCGGCGTAGAGGCCCGCGCCCGCGACGCCGGACATGTCGTAGTCGACGGCGCGGACGTGGTGGCCCGCGGCCTGTGCCTCGGCGAGGGTCAGGCCCGCGGAGGCCGCTTCGGGGTCGGTGAAGACGACCTGCGGGACGGCGTCGTGGTCGGCCGTGGCGGCGTGCGCGCCCCAGCGGTCGGTCTCCAGGAGCGGGACGCCCTGGGCGCGGGCGGCGATGGCGGCGCCTGCGATGCGGGCCTGGTACTTGCCCTGGTGGGTGAGGAGCGCGCGGTGGTTCGCGTCGCCGACCGCGTACAGCCAGTCGCTGCCCTCGACGCGCAGGCTCTCGTCGACCGACAGCCAGGAGCCGGGTTCCAGGCCCACGGTCTCCAGGCCGATGTCGTCCGTGCGCGGGGCGCGGCCCGTGGCGAAGAGGATCTCGTCGGCCTGCAGGGTCGAGCCGTCGTCCAGGGTCGCCGTGACGGTGCCGTTCTCGCGGCGCACCGCGGTGACGGAGACGCCGGAGCGGACCTCGGCCCCCGCTTCCGTGAGGGCCTCCCGCACCAGCTCGCCCGCGAACGGCTCCATGCGGGGCAGCAGGCCCCCGCCCCGTACCAGGACCGTGACGGCCGAGCCGAGGGCCTGCCAGGCGGTGGCCATCTCCACGGCGACGACGCCGCCGCCGACCACCAGGAGGCGGCCGGGCACGTGGTCGGCGGCGGTGGCCTCGCGGCTGGTCCACGGCTTGACGTCGGCGAGGCCCGGCAGGTCGGGCAGGGCGGCGCGGGTGCCGGTGCAGACGGCCACCGCGTGGCGGGCCCGCAGCGTGCGCACGGCGCCGTCCGTGCCGGTGGCCGTGACCTCGCGGGGGCCCGCGATGCGGCCGTGGCCCCGGTACAGGTCGACGCCGACGCCCTCCAGCCAGCCGACCTGGCCGTCGTCCTTCCAGTGCGACGTGTAGTCGTCGCGGTGCGCGAGGACCGCGGAGGCGTCGAGCGGTCCCTGCACGGACTGGCGCAGGCCGGGGACGCGGCGGGCGTCCGCGCGGGCGATGACGGGGCGCAGCAGGGCCTTGCTGGGCATGCACGCCCAGTAGGAGCACTCACCCCCGACGAGCTCGCTCTCCACGATCGCGGCGCTCAGCCCGGCCGCACGGGCCCGGTCCGCCACGTTCTCCCCCACGGGACCTGCTCCGATGACTACTACGTCGTACGTGATGGCATCCGTCATGAGGACAGTCTGTCGGCAGGTGTGCGCCGTGGCCACACGGGTACGCGCGCGTAATGCGCCGGTGCACATGCGGCACCTTCCGCGCGTACGACAGGCGGAATACGTCCGCGTCATCGGCCGTTGTGCACAGCGGCTACGCCCGACAGCAGGAAGTAGGACACACCATGAGCAACGCCACCCTGGAGCTCACCAAGGACAACTTCGACCAGACGGTCACGGACAACGGATTCGTGCTGATCGATTTCTGGGCCGACTGGTGCGGGCCGTGCAAGCAGTTCGCCCCGGTGTACGAGAAGGCCGCCGAGGCCAATCCCGACCTGGTCTTCGCCAAGGTCGACACGGAGGCGCAGCCCGAGCTCGCCCAGGCCTTCAACATCCAGTCGATCCCGACCCTGATGATCGTCCGCGACCAGGTCGCGGTGTTCGCCCAGCCGGGCGCGCTGCCCGAGGCCGCGCTCACGGACGTCATCGGCCAGGCCAGGAACCTGGACATGGACGAGGTGCGTCGGCAGGTCGCCGAGGAGCAGGCCGGTCAGCAGGGCGAGCAGCAGGGCCAGTAAGCGGTACCTCGGGCTTGGTCAGCTGGACTCGCGGTGCACGATGTCTGCTCCGAGCACGTCGTGCACCTCGGGTTCGGCGCCCGGGTCGCGCACCACGCGGTCGACGAGTTCGGCCAGTCCGCGGCCCGACGGCAGTTGGATGCGGACGGTGCTGAGCCGGGGCCTGAGGAGTCGGCCGAGCATCAGGTCGTCCGAGCCCATGAGGGCGGTCTCGTCCGGGACGGCGATGCCTTCGTCCTGCAGGGCGCGCATCAGGAGCATGGCGTATTCGTCGTTGTACGCGAAGACGGCGTCGAGGCCCAGGTCGCGCCAGCGGTCCGCGAGCCGGGCCGCCGATTCCTCGTCGTACGCGAGGGGCAGTTCGGTGACCGACGCGCCGGCGGTACGGGTGCTCTCGACCGCCTGGCGGGCCCCTTCGAGGCGGGGTCGTGAGAAGTGTTCCAGGCCCAGTTCCTCGGGGACGACGACGCCGATCCGGCGGCGCCCGCGGGCCAGGAAGTGCAGGGCGGCGGCCTCGCCGACCCTGCGTCCGTCCATGAGCAGGGCGTGGGCGCCCTCCACCCGGTGCGGTCCCAGGGTGAAGACGGCCTTGGCGCCGGACCGCTTGAGGACGGTGACGCCGCGCGGGCCGACCGCGGAGACGTCGGGGGCGAGCACGGCCACGGGGCGCAGTTCGGCCCAGGCGCGGGCGGCGTCCTCGCCGGTCAGGCCGAGGCTCGCGTACTGCACGACGGTGTAGTCGAGGCGGCCGAGCGCCCACTGCAGCTCATTGAAGAACTGGCTGAAGAGCGGGCCGATCGGGATTTCCGCGGTGGGCATCAGGACCATGCGGCTGTGTCCGGCACGCAGGCTGCGGGCGGCGGCGTGCGGAACGTAGCCGAGCTCCCTGGCCGCTTCGTGGACGCGGCGGCGCGTGGGTTCGCTGATGCGGACGGCGCTGGTGTTGTTGAGGACGTACGAGACGGTCGCGCGGGAGACCCCCGCCAGACGCGCGACGTCGGCGCTCGTCGGCACGGAACGCTGCGTGGACTGCTGCTTCGGTATCTGCACCATGGCCCCGCCATCCTTGCAGACGCCGCCGGTGCGGCCTCGGGCGGGGAACTTCCTTCCCGGCGTTCCGTGTTGTGCTACTCGCCGGTTAACGTTCGGGCACCCGTCGTCGAGCGAAGGTGCCCCCCACATGACTGCCGACCGTGCCGAAGGCCTGGCGCGCACCGCCCGCGCGCTCGCCGACGGAGAGGTGTCCGCGCGTGCGCTGACCGAGCGGACGCTGGCCAGGATCGAGGCGTCGCAGCCGGTGCTCAACGCGTTCAAGCTGGTGCGGGCACAGGCCGCGCTCGCCGAGGCGGACGCGGCCGACCGGGAGTTGGCGGCGGGCGGCGCGTCCTCGGGGCGGCCGCTGCTCGGGGTGCCGCTGGCCGTGAAGGACGACATGGACGTGGCGGGCGAGCCGACCGCGTTCGGCTGCCGGGGCGACTTCCCGCCGAAGGCGGCCGACTCCGAGGCGGTGCGCAGGCTGC
Source organism: Streptomyces sp. NPDC046465 (assembly GCF_040646035.1). NCBI lineage: Bacteria > Bacillati > Actinomycetota > Actinomycetes > Kitasatosporales > Streptomycetaceae > Streptomyces > Streptomyces sp. NPDC046465. The sequence continues at coordinate 65,999 of NZ_JBEYZK010000005.1, read as the reverse complement.
GGGCGGCCGGGGCCGTGATCGTCGGCAAGACCAACACGTGTGAGCTCGGGCAGTGGCCGTTCACGGAGGGGCCCGGCTTCGGCGACACCCGCAACCCGTGGAACACCGGCCACACCCCGGGCGGTTCGTCGGGCGGCTCGGCGACCGCGGTCGCCGCGGGTCTGGTCCCGGCGGCCCTTGGCTCGGACGGCGCGGGCTCGGTGCGGATCCCGGCGGCCTGGACCCATCTGGTGGGCATCAAGCCGCAGCGCGGCCGGATATCGACGTGGCCGTGGCCCGAGGCCTTCCAGGGCATCACCGTCAACGGACCGCTCGCCAGGACCGTCGCGGACGCCGCGCTGCTCCTGGACGCGGCGAGCGGCAGCCACGAAGGCGACCTGCACCGGCCCCCGGCCATCAGGGCCGCCGAGGCCGCGACCCGCGATCCGGGGCGGCTGCGGATCGCCCTGTCACTGCGGATGCCGTTCACGGCGACGCCCAAGCGACTGCACCCAGTGGTCAGGGACCGGGTAGTGACGCTCGCGGAGCGGCTCGCCGCGCTCGGGCACGACGTGGCCGAGGCCGACCCCCGCTACGGCCAGGTCGGCCTGGCGTTCGTGCCGCGGGCCACGGCGGGCGTCGCGGAGTGGAGCCGCCAGGTGCCGGACTTCTCGCTCCTGGACCCGCGCACGCGGGAAGCGGCCCGCATGGGGCGGCTGTTGGGGCGCGCCCCGCTGCGGCTCGCGCGCCGCGCGGAGGCCGCGCTGCACCGCCGGGTGGGCGCCGTCTTCTCGACGTACGACGTGGTGATCGCGCCGACGACGGCCGCTCCCCCGCCGCGCGTCGGCACGCTCGCCACGCTGAACGGCTGGCGGACCGACCGGGCGATGATCGCGGCGTGCCCCTACGCCTGGCCGTGGAACGTGCTCGGCTGGCCGGGCGTCAACGTGCCCGCGGGCCGCACCCCGGGCGGCCTGCCCGTCGGCGCCCAGCTGCTCGGCCCCGCGGGCAGCGAGCCGCTCCTGATCTCCCTGGCCGCGCAGTTGGAGGCGGACCAGCGGTGGTACGAGCAGTGGCCGGCGCCGGTGCCCGACGCGGACTGCGGCGGGAGTCCCGCGCAGATTCCCGGTACGGAAACGGCCTGAGGGGCACTCTTGTGCGGAGGCCCTCAAGGGTTTTGGGTGTGACGAGCAATGCCGGATGGAAGGATCCCCGCATGCCTGAGGGAGACTGTAGGAAACACCGCAGCACGCGCCCCACAAGGGCGCGGGACACGGTGTCGGAGGCCGAGGTGGAGGCGCTGGTCCGCGGCATCTGCTTCAAGACCGGCCCGCCCCGCGTCATCGGCGTCGAACTGGAATGGCTCGTTCATGAGCCGGACCTGCCCCATCTGCCCGTATCCACCGCCCGTCTGGAAGCGGCCTACGCCGCACTGCGGGCCCTGCCACTGCACTCGTCCGTCACCGTCGAACCCGGCGGCCAGCTGGAGCTCAGCTCGCTTCCCGCCACCTCACTGACGGAGTGCGTATCGGCCATGGAGGCCGATCTCGGCGTCGTACGCGACGCATTGCGTTCCCGCCACCTCACCCTCAGCGGGTACGGCGCCGACCCGTGGCGGCCACCGTCGCGGATCCTGCGCGAACCCCGCTACGACGCCCTCGAGTCCTGCCTCGACCGCGGCGGTCCTGCCGGGCGCCGCATGATGTGCTCGACGGCGTCCGTGCAGATCTGCCTCGACGCCGGGTACGAGGAGCCGGGACCGCTCGGCTACGCGCGGCGCTGGCGGTTCGCCCATCTGCTCGGCCCCGTCCTGGTCGCGGTGTTCGCCAACTCGCCGCTGCAGGACGGCCGTCCCACCGGCTGGCGGTCGACCCGGCAGGCCGTGTGGGCGGGCATCGAGCCCGGCAGATCAGGTGCTCCGCCGCTCGACGGTGAGCCGCGCGAGGTGTGGACGCGGCACGCACTCGACGCGCCGGTCATGTGCGTCAGGAGAGAGCCGGGCGACGGCCCTTGGAGCGTCCCTGAAGGGCTGAGCTTCCGGGAGTGGGCCCGGATCGGCGCCTCGCGCAGACCCACCCACGAGGACCTCGTCTACCACCTGACCACGCTCTTTCCGCCGGTCCGCCCGCGCGGTCACCTGGAGCTGCGGATGGTGGACGCCCAGCCGGGGGACGACGGCTGGATCGTGCCCCTTGCCGTGACGAGCGCGCTGTTCGACGACCCGGAGGCGGCCGAGACCGCCTACCGCGCCGTCAAGCCGCTGGCCGAGCGGTACGGACCGCCCGGCTCCCCCGCCGCGCCGCACAACCCGCTCTGGCTCGACGCGGCGCGGCACGGCCCGGCCGACCCCGAACTGCGGGAGGCCGCCGTCGCCTGCTTCGCCGCCGCCATGGACGCGCTGCCCCGCCTCGGCGCGGCCGCCTCCGTGCGCGACGCCGTCGCGGCCTTCGCCGACCGGTACGTCGCGCGGGGCCGCTGCCCGGCCGACGACCTGCTCGACGGCCTGCGCGACGCCCCCCACCCCCACGACACACCTGGGAAGGACTCCCGCCGATGACAGGCTCCACCGCCGACCCCGAAGCCCTTCGGGAGCGCGCGCTGGCCGCGCTCCTGGCCGCCCGGGACCGCACCACCCTCCTCACCACCTGTGTGGAGGAGTCCGAGCTGATCGCACAGCACTCGCCGCTGATGTCGCCGCTGGTCTGGGACCTCGCGCACATAGGGAATCAGGAGGAGCAGTGGCTGCTGCGCGCGGTCGCGGGCCGCGACGCGATGCGGCCGGAGATCGATTCGCTGTACGACGCCTTCGAGCATCCCCGCGCCGAGCGGCCCAGACTCCCGCTCCTCGCGCCCGCCGAGGCCCGCGGCTACGCGGCCGAGGTGCGGGGCCGCGCGCTCGACGTCCTGGAGAAGGCGCCGTTGCGCGGCACACCGCTCACCGACGCGGGCTTCGCCTTCGGGATGATCGCGCAGCATGAGCAGCAGCACGACGAGACGATGCTGATCACCCATCAGCTGCGGACGGGCCCCACCACCCTCACCGCCCCCGACCCGCCCTCCGGAGAGCCCTTCGACGGCCCGGCCGAAGTCCTGGTCCCCGGCGGCCCGTTCACGATGGGCACGTCCACCGAGCCGTGGGCCCTCGACAACGAACGCCCCGCGCACCGCCGCCTGGTCCCGCCGTTCTTCATCGACACGACTCCGGTGACGAACGGCGCGTACCAGCGTTTCATCGACGACGGCGGCTACGACAGGATGCACTGGTGGGACCCGGCCGGCTGGGCGATGGTCCGCGAGAACAGGCTGCGGGCGCCGCTGTTCTGGCACCGCGAGGGCGGCCAGTGGCTGCGGCGGCGCTTCGGGACGGTGGAGCCGGTGCCCGCCGACGAGCCGGTGCTGCACGTCAGCTGGTACGAGGCCGACGCGTACGCGCGCTGGGCGGGCCGGCGCCTGCCCAGCGAGGTGGAGTGGGAGAAGGCCGCCCGGCACGACCCGGTGACCGACCGGTCGACGCGCTACCCGTGGGGTGACGCGGACCCCACCCCGGAGCGGGCCAACCTGGGGCAGCGGCATCTGCGCCCCGCCCCCGCCGGAAGCTACCCGGCGGGTGAATCGCCGCTCGGCGTACGTCAGTTGATCGGCGACGTCTGGGAGTGGACGGGCGGCGAGTTCCTTCCCTACCCGGGCTTCTCCGCCTTCCCCTACCGCGAGTACTCGGACGTCTTCTTCGGCGGCGACTACAAGGTGCTGCGCGGCGGCGCCTTCTCCGTCGACGCGGTGGCCTGCCGCGGCACGTTCCGCAACTGGGACCATCCGGTGCGGCGGCAGATCTTCGCCGGATTCCGCACGGCGCGGGACGCCGGGCCCACGGAGACCGCGGACCCGGAGAGCGCCTGATGTGCCGTCACCTTGCCTGTGTGGGCCCGCCGGAGCCGCTGGGCGCTCTCCTCGTGACACCCGAGCACAGCCTGTTCCGCCAGTCGTGGGCGCCCCGGATGCAGCGGCACGGCACGGTCAACGCCGACGGTTTCGGCGTGGGCTGGTACGCGGACGGGGACCCGGAGCCCGCGCGCTACCGTCGCACCGGGCCGATCTGGGGCGATCAGTCGTTCGCCGATATCGCCAGGGTCGTGCGCTCCGGGGCGCTCCTCGCGGCCGTGCGCGACGCGACCGTGGCGGGCGCCGACGGGGAGGCCGCGGCGGCGCCGTTCGCCGCCGGGCCGTGGCTGTTCAGTCACAACGGCGCGGTCACCGGCTGGCCGGGATCGCTCGCCCCGCTCGCCCGCGACCTGCCGGCCGCCGAGCTGCTTTCCATGGAGGCGCGCTGCGACTCCGCACTGGTGTGGGCGCTCGTCCGGCACCGGCTGCTGCGCGGCGACGAGGCCGGGCAGGCCCTCGCGGACACCGTCGTCGAGGTCGCGGGGGCCGCCCCCGGATCGCGTCTGAACCTGCTGCTCACCGACGGCGACACGATCACCGCGACGGCCTGGGGCGACACCCTCTGGTATCTCGCGGAGCCCGGCCGACGCACCGTCGTTGCCTCCGAGCCCTACGACGACGACCCCCACTGGCGCGAGGTGCCCGACCGCACGCTGCTCGCCGCCGACCGCACCGACGTACTGCTGACCCCGCTCAAGGAGCCCCCCGCGTGAGCCCGTTCCTGCTGACCCGCACCCTGCCCGAGGACGCCACGGACGCCGCGCTGCGCGCGGACGTCCTGAACGGCCTCACCCGCACCCCCAAGTCGCTGCCGCCCAAGTGGTTCTACGACGCGCGCGGCAGCGTCCTCTTCGACGAGATCACCACCCTGCCCGAGTACTACCCCACCCGCGCCGAGCGCGAGATCCTGGTGGCCCGCTCCGCGCGGATCGCCGAGGTGACGGGCGCCCGCACGCTGATCGAACTGGGTTCGGGCTCCTCGGAGAAGACCCGCCACCTGATCGACGCCCTGCCCGCCCTGCACACCTACGTCCCCGTGGACGTGAGCGAGAGCGCCCTGACCGGCGCCGCGAACACCCTGGTCGCGGAGCGGCCCTCGCTCGATGTGCACGCCCTGATCGCCGACTTCACCCGCGGCCTCGCGCTGCCGGGCACGCCGGGCCCGCGCCTGATCGCCTTCCTCGGCGGCACGGTCGGCAATCTGCTGCCCGCCGAACGCGCCGCGTTCCTCTCCTCGGTGCACGCGCTCCTGCAGCCGGGCGACGCGCTGCTCCTCGGCACGGACCTGGTCAAGGACGAGTCGGTGCTCGTCTCCGCGTACGACGACCGGACGGGTGTGACGGCGGCGTTCAACAAGAACGTCCTGTCGGTGATCAACCGGGAGCTGGCGGGCGACTTCGACCCGGACGCCTTCGAGCACGTCGCCGTCTGGGACCGCGAGCGCGAGTGGATCGAGATGCGGCTGCGCTCCACCGCCGATCAGACGGTGAAGATCCACGCGCTGGACCTGGCGGTCGACTTCGTCGCGGGCGAGGAGCTCCGTACGGAGATCTCGGCCAAGTTCCGCGAGGACGGCGTACGGGCCGAACTGGCCGCCGCCGGAATGGAACTGACGCACTGGTGGACCGACGAGAGGGGGCGCTTCGCGCTGTCGCTGAGCACGGTGGCGTAGGGCGGCCGTACCCAGACCGGCCCCAGACCGGCGCCAGACCGGCGCCAGACCGCCCCCAGGGGCCTCTCCACTGTGGCCGGTGGCCAGCCCGGTCCCGCCCGACGCGGCGCGGGACCGGGCATCCGTCACAGCCCTCCGACGTTCAGCGCCTCGGTGATCTGGTCCGACGCCTTGCGGGCCTCGGCCTGCGGGTCGCCGCCCATCAGGACCTGCGTCATGTAGTCCTTGATGGGGTTGTCCGCCTCGACGCCCGCCCAGCGGGGTGAGTTGGGGGTCGCCCGGCCGTTCGCCGCACCGGCGGCCATCGCGGCGACGCCCTCCTCACCGGCGACCGCGGGAGCCAGCTTCGCCTTGTTCGGGACGTAGTTCATCGTCCGGGCCAGCTCGGTCTGCCACTTCTTGCCCGCGAGGGCCTCGATCACCTCGACCGCGCCCTTGTGGTCGTCGCTGTGCTCGGGCACCACCAGGTCGGAGCCGCCGGTGAAGACCGCGCCGGGCTTGCCCGCCTTCTTGCCGGGGATGGGGAAGTAGCCCAGCTTGCCCTTCAGTTTCGGGTTCTTCTCCTCGATGGCGCGGGCCGCGCCGGGCACCGTGACGATCTGTGCGACATCGCCGCCCGCGAACACGCCCGCCTGCGAGGGATGTTCCTCGTCGGCGTTGCGCGGCCCTTCCCCGAGCGCCTGCAACCGCTGGTAGAACTCCATGCCGCGCTGCGCCGCGGGTGTGTGCAGGCTGCCCCGCCAGTCGCCGGAGGACTCCTTGGTCTCCTTGGCCAGTTCGCCGCCCTCGTCCCAGATGAACCCGGCGAGGGTGTACCAGTCCTGGCCCGCCAGGTAGATGCCCTGGTTCCCGCCGGAGTTGAGCTTCTCCGTCGCCGTGATCCACTCCTCGCGGGTCCGCGGCGGGCTCTTGACGCCCGCCTGCGCGAACAGGTCCTTGTTGTAGATGACGACGCGGTTGGCGGCGTACCAGGGGATGCCGTACTGGGCGCCGCGGTAGCGTCCGGGCTCGGCGAGGCCCGGCAGCCAGTCGTTCATGCCGAGGTCGCGCGCGGACTCCAGAGTGAGGTCGTACAGGCCGCCTTCGTCGACGTACTGCGCGACCTGGGTGTTGCCGACCTCGATGACGTCGGGGCCGTCCCCGTCCTCTTCCTTGAGCGCGTTCTTCACCTTGGTGCCGATGCCGGTCCATTCCTGGACGCGGACGTCCAGGTCGATCCCGTCGTGCTCCTTCTCGAAGTCCTCCGTGAAGCCCTCGACGAACTCGGACGACGCGCTGCCCCGCATCAGCCAGACCGTGACGGTGCGGTCTCCGTCGCCGCCGGGCAGCACCCCGCATCCGGCGAGCAGAACGGACGAGGAGAGCGCGAGGGCCAGAGACATGGCGGCGCGGTGGTGCGGGTTCACGTGGGTCACTTTCTGCCTGCGGACAGGGAAGGTCAGCCCGACGCGGGGGGATGAGCTCGTGGCTCGAACGGGTTATTGACCTGGATTTTGGTATGTACCAAAGGCCTGGTCAAGGGGGTACGCCATCTCGCGCGAGCGGGCGCGCTGGTGCACGGTGGAGTGACGGCGCGCCACGGCGCCGTGCGACGTCACCCGACGGCCCGGAGGAACACGCTCATGACCGACCACACCTATCGCGTCACCGAGATTGTCGGCACCTCCCACGAAGGCATCGACCAGGCGATCCGCAACGGCGTCGAGCGCGCCTCGCGCACGCTCCGTTCGCTGGACTGGTTCGAGGTCACGCAGGTGCGCGGGCACATCGAGGACGGGCAGATCCAGCACTATCAGGTGGGGCTGAAGGTGGGATTCCGCCTGGAGGACGGCGACAGCGCGTAGGCGCTTCGCGCTGCGGGAGTCTGCTGTGCGGGGTTCTGCTGTGCGTTGTCGAGTGCGGGTGGTCTGTGGTTGCTCGCGCAGTTCCCCGCGCCCCTTAAGGGGGGCGCTCAGGTGCGGCCCTCCGTCTCCTGGGCTGTCTTCAGGGGTTCGGACTCCGTGCCCCAGGTGGCGCGTACGACCGTGAAGCCCGCGCGTTCCGCGTCGTCGCAGACGAGCTCGTCGTCGTCCACGAGGACGCGGATCTCGCGGTCGCGGGCGAGGGAGCGCAGGATCTCCAGCTTGGTGCGGCGGGCCGGGCGGCGGTCCCCGTCGCGGCGCATCCAGACGCGGCCCCCCGGCAGGCCCTGGCGTGCCAGCCAGTCCTCCGTGTCCGCCCGGCACCGCTCGGGGCGGCCCGTCAGATAGACGACCTCGCACTCCTCCGCGCTCGCCAGGGCCAGCTCGACACCGCGTGCCAGCGGCGGGTCCCGGGGCGCCGCGGCGAAGAAGGCGTCCCAGTCGCGCGCCTTGCCCACCAGGTACTTCTGGCGGTGCGCGGTGTCAGCGAGGGTGTTGTCCAGGTCGAACACGGCGAGGGGTCTGCTGTTCTCGGTCATGGTCACGCCGACAGGGAATCATGACGGCGCCCGGGTGTTGAACCCTGTGTGAGCTCAGTGATCGCAGCAACCCGGTTCTCCGTCCTCGACCGCTCCCGCACCCGTGAGGGGCACGACGGCCCCGCGGCGCTGCGCGACACCGTGCGGCTCGCCCAGGACCTCGAAGCGCTCGGCTACCACCGCTTCTGGGTCTCCGAGCACCACGGCGTGCCCGGCGTCGCGGGTTCCGCGCCCACGGTCCTCGCGGCGGCCGTCGCCGCGGCCACCCGCTCCATCCGCGTCGGTACGGGTGGTGTGATGCTGCCGAACCATCAGTCGCTCGTCGTGGCCGAGCAGTTCGGGGTGCTCGCATCGCTCTTTCCCGGCCGGATCGACATGGGGCTCGGCCGTTCGGTCGGCTTCACCGACGGGGTGCGCAAGGCACTGGGGCGCGACAAGCACGACGCCGAGGACTTCGCGGACCGGTTGGGCGAGCTGCTCGACTGGTTCCGCGGCACGTCCGGCACGGGGGTGCGGGCCCGCCCCGCCGAGGGCCTGACCGTGCCTCCGTACGTGCTTGCGGTGGGCGAGGGCGCGACGATCGCCGCGGCGGCGGGTCTGCCGCTGGTCATCGGGGACATCCGGGGCCGCGAGAAGATGCTGCGCGGCATCGAGCAGTACCGCGGCGGCTTCCGGCCCTCGCCGTGGCTCGCCGAGCCGTACGTCATGATCGCGGGCACCGTCGCGGTCGCAGAGAGCGAGGAGGCGGCCCGTCGGCTCCTCGTGCCGGAGGCCTGGTCCATGGCGTACTCCCGCACGCACGGCACGTTTCCCCCGCTCCCGCCCGCCGAGCGCGTGGAGGCGCTGGCCATGACGGAGAAGGAGCGCGGCTTCTACGAGGCGGGGCTGCGCGGTCATGTGCACGGCACGGAGGAGCAGGTGGCCGACGAGCTGGAGCGGGTGATCAAGGAGAGCGGGGCGCAGGAGGTGCTGGTCACGACCAGTACGTACGACCGGGCCGGGCTCCTCGACTCCTTCCGGCGGCTGGCCCGTACGGCAGGCCTTGCGCCTGAGGGCCACCCCCAGCAGTCCGCCGGGGTCTCACCCTGAACCGTGCCGCCCCGCGGGTGCCGCCCCGCCCTCACGCCGACGCGGGCGCCTCGGCCGACGGCTGCCGTCCGACCGCGGACGCGACCGCCTGCGCCACCCCCGCCGGGCCGGTCACCGGCGTGCTCACGCGCAGCTCGTCGCAGGCGGCACGCCAGATCCGCGAAGGGGGAGCCATGACCGAGTTCGTCGCTTTGACGGCGCGGATGATCCAGACGCGGCCCTCGGGGTCCTGCGCCGCGTACTCCAGCGTCGGCCGCTGCTGCACGGTGTAGAGCACACCACGCTCCCTCAGTTCGATCTCAAGCGCTTCGACCTGGTCGGAGCTGGGGTGGGCCGGGTGCACGGTCATGCGCGTCGGAGCCTTTCGAGGGGAGATGTCCCATGAAACGTAAAAGACGCGCAAAGCGGGAGGTAGAGGCCCAAAGGCCCCTATGCCCCGGCGGAGGTCTCGACACGCGCCCGGAAACGGGAAACCGCAGGTGAGAGCAGTCTGGGCGGAACAGGGCCGTTGTATCGTGAAGTCTGTCCCCGAGCCGCAGCCGCGTACGGAGCCCCCATGCACAGCCCCCACGATCCCTTCGTACGCGTCCGGGGTGCCCGGGAGCACAATCTCCAGGGCGTCGACGTGGACATCCCGCGCGATGTCCTCGCGGTCTTCACGGGCGTCTCCGGATCCGGGAAGTCCTCGCTCGCGTTCGGGACCGTCTACGCCGAGGCCCAGCGGCGCTACTTCGAGTCCGTCGCCCCGTACGCCCGGCGGCTGATCCACCAGGTGGGCGCCCCGAAGGTCGGCGAGATCACCGGGCTGCCGCCCGCGGTATCGCTCCAGCAGCGCCGCTCGGCGCCGACCTCCCGCTCCTCCGTCGGCACGGTCACCACGCTCTCCAACTCCCTGCGGATGCTCTTCTCCCGCGCGGGCAGCTATCCGGCGGGCGCCGAGCGGCTCGACTCGGACGCCTTCTCGCCGAACACGGCGGCCGGCGCGTGCCCCGAGTGCCACGGTCTCGGCCGTGTCCACCGCACGACGGAAGAGCTGCTCGTGCCCGACCCCGCGCTGTCCATCCGCGAGGGCGCCGTCGCCGCCTGGCCCGGCGCCTGGCAGGGCAAGAACCTGCGGGACGTCCTCGACGCCCTGGGCCACGACGTGGACCGGCCCTGGCGCGAGCTGCCGCAGCGGGACCGCGACTGGATCCTGTTCACGGACGAGCAGCCGGTGGTGACCGTGCACCCGGTGCGGGAGGCAGGGCGGATCCACCGCCCCTACCAGGGCACCTACATGAGCGCCCGCCGCTATGTGCTCAAGACCTTCTCGGACTCCAAGAGTCAGACGCTGCGCGCCAAGGCCGAGCGGTTCCTGGCGAGCGCTCCGTGCCCGGCGTGCGGCGGGAGCAGGCTGCGGCCTGAGGCGATGGCGGTCACGTTCGCGGGCCACACCATCGCCGAGCTCGCCGCGCTGCCGCTGTCCGACCTCGCCGACGCCCTCGCGGGCGCCGCGGACACCTCGGAGACGGCCCGCGTCCTGACCGGGGACCTGCTCGCCCGCATCGCGACCGTCACCGAGCTCGGCCTCGGCTATCTCAGCCCGGACCGCGCCACGCCCACCCTGTCGGCGGGCGAACTACAGCGCCTGCGCCTCGCGACCCAGCTGCGCTCGGGGCTCTTCGGCGTGGTGTACGTCCTGGACGAGCCGTCGGCGGGACTGCACCCGGCGGACACGGAAGCCCTGTTGACGGTCCTCGACCGGCTGAAGGCGGCGGGCAACTCCGTCTTCGTCGTGGAGCACCATCTCGATGTCGTGCGCCACGCGGACTGGCTCGTCGACGTCGGCCCGCACGCGGGCGAGCACGGCGGGCGGGTGCTGCACAGCGGTCCGGTGGCGGAGCTCGAAGGGGTCCACGAGTCGGCGACGGCCCGCTTCCTGTTCGACCGGGAGGCCGCCCCGGCGCGTGAGGTGCGCGCCGCGAAGGGCTGGTTGAAGGTCGGCCCGGTCACCCGGCACAACCTCCGCGGAGTGACGGCGGAGATCCCACTCGGCGCCTTCACCGCCGTCACGGGCGTGTCGGGCTCAGGGAAGTCCACGCTCGTCGGCGAGATCACCGAGGACCTCGCGGGCGTCGGCAGGCTGGTCTGCGTCGACCAGAAGCCGATCGGGCGTACGCCCCGCTCCAATCTGGCCACCTACACCGGCCTCTTCGACGTCGTGCGCAAGGTCTTCGCGGCCACGGACACGGCGAAGGAGCGTGGCTACGGCGTGGGCCGCTTCTCCTTCAATGTGGCGGGCGGCCGCTGCGAGACCTGCCAGGGCGAAGGCTTCGTCAGCGTCGAACTGCTCTTCCTGCCGAGCACCTACGCGCCCTGCCCGGACTGCGCGGGCGCCCGCTACAACCCCGCGACGCTCGAAGTGACGTACCGGGGGAGGAACATCGCGGACGTGCTCGATCTGACCGTCGAGGCCGCCGCCGAATTCTTCGCCGACACGCCTCCCGTCGTACGGAGCCTTCGCACGCTCCTCGACGTCGGCCTCGGCTATCTGCGGCTCGGCCAGCCGGCCACGGAGCTGTCGGGCGGCGAGGCCCAACGCATCAAACTGGCCAGCGAGTTGCAGCGGGTCGGGCGGGGCCACACGCTCTACCTCCTCGACGAGCCGACGACCGGCCTGCACCCGGCCGACATCGAGGTCCTCACGCGCCGCCTGCACGAACTGGTCGACGGCGGCAACTCCGTGGTCGTCGTCGAGCACGACATGGCGGTCGCGGCGGGCGCGGACTGGGTCGTCGACCTCGGCCCCGGCGGCGGCGACCGGGGCGGCCTGATCGTGGCGGCAGGCACCCCGGCGGAGGTCGCGGGCGCCGAGGGCAGCCGGACCGCGCCGTATCTGGCCCGCGCGAGGCGCGGCGGCCGCTGATCAGAGGCGCGGCGGTCGCTGATCACCCCCGCCGGTAGGCCTCCCGCAGCCGGGCCTTCGCCAGCTTGCCGGTGGGCGTGCGCGGCAGGCGGTCGGTGAAGTCGACGGTGCGCGGCGCCTTGTAGTGCGCGAGCCGCTCCCGTACGAAGTCGATGAGTTCCCGTTCGAGGCCGGGTCCTGCCGCGATCCCCTCCTCGACCTGGACGACGGCCTTGACCGCCTCGCCCATCTCGGCGTCCGGCACTCCCACGACGGCCACGTCGGCGACGGCGGGATGCAGCACGAGCACGTCCTCGGTCTCCTGCGGGTAGACGTTCACGCCACCCGAGATGATCATGAAGGCCTTGCGGTCGGTGAGGAAGAGGTAGCCGTCCTCGTCGACGTGGCCGATGTCGCCGGTGGTCGTCCAGTTCGGGTGGTCGGGGTGCTGGGCCTCGCGGGTGCGGGCCTCGTCCCCGTGGTAGCGGAAGGGCGGCTCGTCGCGCTCGAAGTAGACCGTCCCGGTCTCGCCCGGCCCCAGGACGCGCCCCTCCTCGTCACAGATCCGCAAGATCCCGAGGAAGCCGTCGCGGCCGACGGAACCGGGCTTGCGCAGCCATTCCTCCGGGGAGATGAACGTGATGCCGTTGCCTTCAGTCGACGAGTAGTACTCGTACAGGATCGGCCCCCACCACTCCATCATCCGCCGCTTCACCTCGACGGGGCAGGGCGCGGCCGCATGGATGGCGGTCCTCATCGACGACAGGTCGTACCGCTCGCGCACCTCGGCGGGCAGTTTCAGCATGCGCACGAACATCGTCGGCACCCACTGGCTGTGCGTCACCCGGTGGCGCTCGACGGCCGCGAGAGCTCCCTCGGCCTCGAAGGCGTCCATCAGGACGACAGTGCCGCCGAGTGCGGTCACCACGGCGCAGAAGCGCAGGGGGGCGGCGTGGTAGATCGGCGCGGGTGAGAGGTAGACGGTGTCCTCGCCGAAGCCGTACATGGTCTGGAAGACGGCGGTGTACGTCGTGGGCCGGTCGCGCACGTCCCCCTCGGGGAGCACGGGCCGCACCCCTTTGGGGCGGCCGGTGGTCCCGGAGGAGTAGAGCATGTCGGCCCCGAGCGGCTGCCGGTCCGGCGGCAGAGCGGGGGCGTCGGCCAGCGCCTTCTCGTACGTCCCGTCGTCGAGCCCGAGCAGGAGCGCGGGCCCACCCGCCAATTCCCTTACTCTCTCGCCCAGTTCTGTCAGCGCACCGGAGACGATCAGTACGCCCGCACCGCAGTCGCGCACGATGTAGGCGGCCTCGTCATCGCTCAGATGGTGGTTGACGGCGGTGAGGTAGAGCCCGGAGCGCATGGCCGCCCAGTAGATCTCCAGGGCGCGCGGGTCGTTGTCGCAGAGCAGGGCGAGATGGTCGCCCCGACGCAGACCCGCGGCCCGCAGATGATCCGCGAGCCGCAGGGAGCGTTCTTCGAGTTGTCCGTAGCTGAGGGCCCGTGTGCCGTCGGCGGTGACGACGGCCGGCCTGTCGGGGTCGTACGCTCCGGGATACATGCCGGGAAGCTACGCGCCCCACAGGGGCGCGGGGAACTGCGCGACCAGCCATAGCCGTCCCGCACACAACCGCGCAGCGGCTACCGGCTGACCTTACGCGTGGCCCTCAACCACTCCTTGTTCATCGCCGCGATGGAGGGCAACGGAATCCCCTTCGGACAGGCAGAGGCGCAGGCGCCAGTAAGCGTGCACCCGCCGAACCCCTCCGCGTCCATCTGCGTGACCATGTCGAGAACCCGTGTCTCCCGCTCGGGAGCCCCCTGCGGCAGCACGTTCAGATGGTTGACCTTGGCCGAGGTGAAGAGCATGGCCGACCCGTTGGGGCAGGCCGCGACGCACGCCCCGCAGCCGATGCATTCGGCGTGCTCGAACGCCGAGTCGGCCTCCGGCTTGGGCACGGGCGTGGCGTGCGCCTCGGGTGCCGCGCCGGTCGGGGCGCTGATGTAGCCGCCTGACTGGATGATCCGGTCGAAGGCCGAGCGGTCGACCACCAGGTCCTTGACGACAGGGAAGGCGGCGGCACGCCACGGCTCGATGTCGATGGTGTCGCCGTCCTCGAAGGACCGCATGTGGAGCTGACAGGTCGTGGTGCGCTCGGGGCCGTGCGCGTCGCCGTTGATGACGAGCGAGCAGGCTCCGCAGATGCCCTCGCGGCAGTCGTGGTCGAAGGCGACCGGGTCGTCACCCTTGACGATGAGTTCTTCGTTGAGGGTGTCGAGCATCTCCAGGAACGACATGTCGGAGGAGATGCCGTCCACTTCGTACGTGGACATCGCGCCGTCGGCTTCGGCGTTCTTCTGGCGCCAGACGCGCAGGGTGAGCTTCATGCGTAGCTCCGCTGAGTGGGGTGGACGTACTCGAAGACGAGGTCTTCTTTATGAAGGACGGGGGCGGCGCCGGTGTCGGTGAACTCCCAGGCGGCCGCGTAGGAGAACTCCTCGTCGACGCGGGCGGCCTCGCCGTCGGGAGTCTGGGACTCCTCGCGGAAGTGGCCGCCGCAGGACTCGGCGCGGTGCAGCGCGTCGAGGCACATCAGCTCGGCGAGTTCGAGGTAGTCGACGATGCGGTTGGCCTTCTCCAGGGACTGGTTGAACTCCTCGCCGGTGCCCGGCACCTTGATGCGGCGCCAGAACTCCTCGCGGATCTGCGGGATGCGCTCCAGGGCCTTGCGCAGTCCGGTCTCCGTACGGGCCATGCCGCAGAACTCCCACATGACTTCGCCGAGTTCGCGGTGGAAGGAGTCGGGGGTGCGGTCGCCGTCGACGGACAGGAGCAGGTTGAGCCGGTCCTCGGTCTCGGCGAGCACTTCCTGCACGGCGGGGTGGTCGTCGCCCACCTCGTCCTTGTGCGGGTGGCGCGCGAGGTAGTCGTTGATGGTGGACGGCAGGACGAAGTAGCCGTCGGCGAGGCCCTGCATGAGGGCGCTGGCGCCGAGCCGGTTGGCGCCGTGGTCGGAGAAGTTGGCCTCGCCGACCGCGAAGAGCCCGGGGACGGTGGTCTGCAGGTCGTAGTCGACCCAGAGGCCGCCCATCGTGTAGTGCACGGCGGGGTAGATCCGCATCGGCACCTCGTACGGGTTCTCCGCGGTGATCCGCTCGTACATGTCGAAGAGGTTGCCGTACTTCTCCTCGACGTTCTTCTTGCCCAGGCGCTGGATGGCGTCGGCGAAGTCGAGGTAGACGCCCTGGCCGCCGGGGCCCACGCCGCGGCCCTCGTCGCACACGTTCTTGGCGGCGCGCGAGGCGATGTCGCGGGGCACGAGGTTGCCGAAGGCGGGGTAGATGCGCTCCAGGTAGTAGTCGCGTTCGTCCTCGGGGATCTGATGCGGCGGACGGTCGTCGCCCTTCGCCTTCGGTACCCAGATCCGGCCGTCGTTGCGCAGCGACTCGCTCATCAGCGTCAGCTTGGACTGGTGGTCGCCGGTGCGCGGGATGCAGGTGGGGTGGATCTGCGTGAAGCAGGGGTTGGCGAAGTACGCGCCGCGCCGATGGGCCCGCCAGACGGCCGTGGCGTTGGAGTTCATGGCGTTGGTCGACAGGTAGAAGACATTGCCGTAGCCGCCGGAGGCGAGGACCACCGCGTCGGCGAAGTAGGTGTCGATCTTGCCGGTGACCAGGTCGCGGGCGACGATGCCGCGGGCCCGCCCGTCGACCACGATGACGTCGAGCATCTCGGTACGGGGATGCATCTCCACGTTCCCGGCGGCGATCTGGCGGCTGAGTGCCTGGTAGGCGCCGAGCAGCAGTTGCTGGCCCGTCTGGCCGCGCGCGTAGAACGTCCTGGAGACCTGCACGCCGCCGAAGGAGCGGGTGTCGAGGAGTCCGCCGTACTCGCGGGCGAAGGGCACGCCCTGGGCGACGCACTGGTCGATGATCTCGACGGAGATCTGTGCGAGGCGGTGCACGTTGGACTCGCGGGCGCGAAAGTCGCCGCCCTTGACGGTGTCGTAGAAGAGACGGTGGACGGAGTCCCCGTCGTTGCGGTAGTTCTTCGCCGCGTTGATGCCGCCCTGCGCGGCGATCGAGTGGGCGCGGCGCGGCGAGTCCTGGTAGCAGAACTGCACGACGTGGTAGCCCTGTTCGGCGAGGGTGGCCCCGGCGGAGCCGCCGGCGAGCCCGGTGCCGACGACGATCACGGTGTGCTTGCGCCGGTTGGCGGGGTTCACCAGCTTCGCCTGGAAGCGGCGGGTGTCCCAGCGTTCGGCGACGGGCCCGGAGGGTGCCTTGTCGTCGACGAGCGGCTCCCCCGTCGCGTACGCGGAGTACTCACTGGAGTAGTTCATGGGTCAGCTCACCAGTCCGGTCATGACGGCCACGGGTACGGAGACGAAGCCCAGGGTCAGCACCACGGCGAAGCCGTTGGCGAGGGGCTTGAGGACGCGGTCGCGGGCTGCGGTGCCCACGCCCAGGGTCTGGGCGGCGCTCCACAGTCCGTGCCGCACGTGGAAGCCGACGGCGACCACGGCGACGATGTAGATGACGTTGCCGTACCAGGTCGAGAAGGTGTCGATGATGTTCTGGTACGGGTGCAGGTGCTCATAGCCGCCCGGGTGCACGGTGCCCGTCGTCAGGTCGAGGATGTGCCAGACGATGAACAGGGCGATGATGATGCCGCCCCAGCGCATGGTGCGGGTGGCGAAGCTCGCCTCGCGCTTCTTGTGCACGTACTTCGTGGGGCGCGCCCGGATGTCGCGGCGGCTCAGCTGGTACGCGGAGGTGGCGTGCGCGACAACCGCGGCGACGAGCACCACGCGGATGAGCCAGAGCGTCCACTCGTAGTGCATGAAGGGCTCGCCGACGGTGCGGAGCCAGTGCGCGTAGTGGTTGATCTCCGCGGGGCCGAAGAAGATCTTCAGGTTCCCGATCATGTGCACGACCAGGTAGAGCAGCATGATCACGCCGCTCACCGCCATGACCGTCTTCTTGCCGATGGTCGAGTCCCACAGCGTGCGGGTCATGGACGGCCGTTTGTCCGTCCGCGTTGCCAGAGCCATGTCAGAGACGCTACGGCCGAAAGTCCCGATCGGTCCAAGAGATGGTTCAGCTCATCTCCATAGCCAGAGCCTATTGACCATCGTATCGTTCGACCATGCAATTCCAGCAGCTGCAGTATTTCGTCGCGGTCGCCGAGGCCCGGCACTTCACCCGGGCCGCGGAAGAGGTGCACGTATCCCAGCCCTCCCTCTCCCAGCAGATCAGGGCCCTCGAGAAGGAACTGGGCGCCGAACTCTTCAGCCGGGCGCGCGGCAACATCACCCTCACCGACGCGGGCGAGGCGCTGCTGCCGCTGGCCCGCCGGATCCTCGCCGACGCCGACACCGCCCGGATCGAGGTGCAGGAACTGGCGCAGCTGCGCCGCGGCCGCATCCGCCTGGGCGCGACGCCGAGCGTGTGCACGGGGCTGCTCCCGGACGTGCTCCGCGCCTTCCACGACCGCCACCCCGGCATCCAGCTCCTCATCGAGGAGGGCGGCTCCCACGACCTCGTACGCGAACTGGCGCGCGGCGCACTGGACCTGGCCCTGGTCGTACTCCCGCTGCCCAGCCCCTCACCGGCCCTGACCACCGTCGAGCTGCTGCGCGAGGACCTGGTCGTGGTGTCGTCACCGGAGTCGCGGAGCCTGGGCCGCTCGGTACGGATCGCGGATCTGCAGGGCGAACGCCTCGTGATGTTCCGGCACGGCTACGACCTGCGGGAGCTCACCGTCAACGCCTGCCGCGCCGAGGGGTTCGAGCCCGAGTTCGCGGTGGAGGGCGGCGAGATGGACGCGGTGCTCGGATTCGTACGGGCCGGGCTCGGGGTGGCGGTCGTGCCGCGCATGGTCGCGGAGCGCTCGGGCGCCGACCTCAGGATGACCCCCCTGGCGACCCCGAGCCTGCACCGCACGATCGCGCTCGCCCACCGCAGCGATGTGGCGCCGCCGCGGGCGGCGCGGGAACTTCAGCGGATGCTCGTCGAGCGCTGAGTCTCCCCGCGGTGGTGGGGTGGTCCTACAGTGGCCCTTCCGGTGGCGGGAGGGTAGGGCGCCCATGCCGATGGTGCGACGCGTGGCCGGTGCGGTGGTGCGTGCCCTCGCGCTCCTCGTGCTGTGTGCGGTGGTGGTGGGGTGCGCGGTGTGGGGAGCGGACCGGTGGGGGGATGCGGCGCGACGGCAGACCCTGGCGGAGTCGCGCGCCGAGGTGGCGGCCCCGGTACCCACGGACGAGTCGGACGCCACCGACTTCCCGAACGGTCCGGAAGACATCGTGCCGCTGCTCCCCGACCGGGACGCCGTCGGAGACATCTCCGTCCGTGTCCGCCGCGTCGGCGCGGGCGACGACTGGCGGATCACGTCCGTGTACCGGTTGAGCCTGAACGCGAAGGACCCGCTCGTCCCGCAGCTCAGGGCCGATCCCGCTCGCATCGCCGAGGTGCTGTACATCGTGCCGGGCGGATACGCGACCGCCGAGCCGGTCGGCCGGCTGGCCGCCCTCCGGCGGGACGGGCCGCGCAATCTGGCCGGGCTCCCCACGTGGTGCACCGTCAGCCAGCCAGCCGGGAACGGGCGCGTGCGCGTCAGCGCGGAACAGCGCACCATCGCCCGCGACGCGCCGCCCGGCGCCTCTCTGGCGCAGTACAACCTCGCCCAGCGGGTCCCGGACGGCGCCGAGGGCATCGTGCCGCGCCTGCCGGGCCGCTGGACCTGGCACCTGGACGTCCCCCGGGAATGGGGACTCAGCGTCGACGGCCGACCGGACCGGCAGACCGCGGGCTCGGTCCGCTTCCACCTCACCCCGAGCCGGGGGACCGCTGCCGTGACCGCCTCATTCCTCGAGGTCGCCGAGGCGGGCCCGGAGGCGTCCACCGACGACACGGCCGTCGCGGGCTCACGGCACCAGGCGCTGCTCTGCCTGCTCGTCCTGTTCCTCGCCGCGGGCGGCACCCTCACCGGACTGCGCCGCGCCCCGGGCGACGCGGCCGGGACCCGGCGGCGCCGGCGGACCGTCGTCCTCGGCACGTGGCTGCTCCTGTCCACGGCGCTGGGGGCCCTGCTGTGGGACCTCTACCAGCCCAACTGGAGCGTGCTCGGCTGGATGACGGCGTCGATCGTGTTCGACAGCGACAACCTGAGGGGGCAGACCCTGCCGATAGAGGCACGGGTCCAGGGCGTGCTCCTGGGTGTCCTGCTCTTCGCCCTCCCCGTCCTCGTCACCGCCGCCGGGTACCGCTCGCGCACCTCGCTGCCGCCCCCCGTGGGCACCGTCCTCGCCGTCGCCGCTCCCGCTCCGGCACTCGTGCTCCTGGCCTGGATCATGGGGGGCCGCGACTGGACAGGGCCGGTCGTCACCTGTCTGGTGTGCGCCTCGCTGGCCGCGGCCGCCACTTTCGGCTTCCTGCAACTCCTCACCTCAGGACAGCAGTTGCGCCCCTGGGCCGCCCTCCTCGCCGTCACGGTCTGGGCCGGGGTCGCCTCGGCCGTCGTACTGCAGGCCCTGCCCCGGAACCTGCAGAGGCCGTTCCCCGACGAGACCCTCACCCACCTCGCCCTGATCGCGAGCTGGGCCGCCGTCTTCGTGGCGCTCATCCCCTGGGTGGCGGCCGTGCTCCTGCTGGGCGGCGGGCCGCTCCCCCCGGCAGCCGCGACGGGGCCGCGCCGCGTCGTAATCGGCGCCGTGCTCCTCACCGCACTGGTGCCCTGGTGGACTCCGCTGCAGGGGCTCCTCGCGGACGGCTCGCCCGCCGTCACAGGTCTGCTGATACAGCTGACGGGCCAGAGCCCCGGCGACCAGATCATCCTCGGCCTCCGCGTCATGGCGCCCGCCCTCCAGACCGGCTGGCTCGCCTGCACCGCCCTCCTGCTGCTCCGCCTGCGCAACACCGGTACAGAATCGGGCACTTGGGCTCCCACCGCACGCGGAAGGTGCGCCGGACTCCTCGTGCTCGCCGCGGCCGCGACCGTCATCGGCGCCCCCGAGGCCTGGATGCCCCACTGGACCACCGCCGCCGCCCTGTGCACGGCCTGGGCAGGCGGTCTCCTGCTGCTGCCGCCGGGCCGTGCCGAGCAGGCCGCACGGCTGCACGCCCTGTCGGGCGCCGACCACGCCCGTCTGGTGACCTCGCTGGCCCGCGCCCTGCTCTTCGCCGAGGGCCGGCACCGCTTCCTGACCTCGTCCCGGGCCACGCTCGCCGACGCCTCACTGCCCGCGGACAGCTGGGAGGAGAAATGGCGCAGCCTCAAAGACCCCACGTCCGAGGACACGGCACGCGAGACCACATCACTGCGGGCCGCCGCACTCGGCGGATCGGCCGGCCGCTCCGCCTGGAGCAACGGCCTCACGGCCGCGGCGGCCACCGCACTGCTCACGCTGCCCTGGACCACCCGGTCCGCCTGGCAGGCGCACGGCTACAGCGGGCTCCCCGAAGCCGTCACCGTCGCGGGCGGGCCGACCTGCGTATGGCTCGCGCACGGCTTCACCTACGGCTATCTGTATCCCTGGCTGCGGGGCAACGGGCCTGTGGCGAAGGCGGGTTGGATGTGGGTCGCGCTGACGCCCGTACAGCTCCTGCTGCTCGTGCCGAAGCTGCAGATACCGTCCGAGCCGAACACCCTGACGGTGTTCCTGCTGCTCGCCCAGAGCGCGGTCATGGCACTCGGCCTCGGCCTTTACTGGGAGATCCGGCTCGTCCGCAGAGCGGATCTCCTCTGGGGGCACATCCGGAACTTCCGGCGGCTCTCCTCGCTCGCCACCCCGGTCAGCGCCGTCCTCGTCGCGGCGATCGCCGCGGCGGTGACCGTCCTCGCGACCGCCTGGGCGAACAACGTCACCGCTCCCGTCGAGACGCCGAGTCCTTCCTCGTCGGCCCCGTCGGCCACACCCGCACCCGACGCTCCCCCGTGAGCCCCTCGGGGCCACGCGCCGTCAGCTGATCGCGTCCGCGAGGGCCAGCTCGTGCAGCTGGTCCGGCGGGCCGGGCCGCGCGTAGTACCAGCCCTGCGCCGTGTCGCAGCCGAGCTCCCGCAGCTGGTCCGCCTGCGCGCCCGTCTCGACGCCCTCGACGGTGACCGCGAGGTCGAGGCTGTGGGCGAGCGCGACGATCCCCTCGACGATCTTCAGGTCGACCGGGTCCGCGGGGAAGTGCTGCATGCCCTGGGTGAACGAGCGGTCCAGCTTGAGCACGCTCACCGGCAGGCGACGCAGATTGGCGAGGTTCGAGTAGCCCGTGCCGAAGTCGTCGAGCGCGATGTCGACGCCCATCTCGGCGAGCCTGCGCAGCGGCTTGAGCAGATCGTCGTCGGCGCCTATCAGCGCGGACTCGGTGACCTCCAGGCAGAGCGCGCCGGGCTCCAGGCCCTCGCGCTCCAGGATGTCGACCGTGTCGGAGACGAGGCCGGGGTGGGTGAGCTGCATGGGCGAGAGGTTGACGTTGACGCGCAGCGGTCCGGCGTCGGTGTGCCGGGCCTCCCACAGGCGGGCCTGGCGTACGGACTCCTCGAGGACCCAGCGGCCGAGCGGCACGATCAGGCCGGTGTGCTCGGCGAGCGGAATGAAGCGGTCCGGGCCGATGACACCGTGCTGCGGGTGCAGCCAGCGCACCAGCGCCTCGGCGCCGCGCACGCTGCCGTCGCCGAGGTGCACCAGCGGCTGGTACTCGATGAAGAACTCGCCGCGCTCCAGGGCGGCGGGCAGCGCGGTGGTCAGCCCGTGCCGGGTGATGGCGCGGGCGTCGGCCTCGGGGTCGGCCAGCTCGTAGCGGTTGCCGCCCGCGGACTTGGCGCGGTACATCGTGATGTCGGCGCTGCGCAGGACCTCCGCGGCGCCGCGCTCGCCCGCCGGGCCCTCCACGATGCCGATGCTGCCGCGCACGGTCAGCTCGCGTCCGTCGACGCGGATCGGGGTGGCGAGCGCGTTCATGATGCGGCCCGCGAGCTCGTCCACCTCCGTCTCGGTGTCGGGGCCTGTGGTGAGCGCCACGAACTCGTCGCCGCCGAGCCGGGCCACCATCTCGCCGGGGGCGGTCGCGCAGGACTGCAGCCGGTCGGCGACCTCGACGAGGAGCCGGTCGCCCGCCGCGTGTCCGAGGCTGTCGTTGACGGTCTTGAAGCCGTCGAGGTCGAGGTAGCAGAGGCCGAACCGGGCGGTGGTGCCCGCCGCGAGGGCCTTGTCCAGGCGCTCGAAGAACAGGGTGCGGTTGGGCAGCCCGGTGAGCGCGTCGTGCGTGGCCTCGTACCGCAGGCGGAGGTTGAGCAGCCGTCGCTCGGTGGTGTCCTCCATCAGCGCGAGCTGGTACTGCGGCTGGCCGTCCGCGTCGCGCAGCAGGGAGACGGTCAGGTTGGTCCACAGGACCGTGCCGTCGGGGCGGTAGAAGGCCTTCTCGACGCGGTAGTGCTCACGGTCGCCGCGTACGAGTTCCTCGTAGAGCTTCCAGACGTGGGGCGAGTCGTCGGGGTGCGTCCACTCCCCCACGTTGCGCCCGCGCAGCTGGTGTTCCAGGCCGCCGAACATGCGGATCAGCGCGTCGTTGACTTCAAGGACCGTGCCGTCGAGGGCCGCGATCCCGATGCCGATCGCGGCGCCGTGGAAGACGGCGCGGAACCGCGCCTCGCTGGCGTGCAGGGCCTCGGCGACGGCGCTGCGCGCGCTCAGCGCGGCCCGGGAGATCGCCTCCTGCTCGGCGAGGGTGCGCTCCCGCAGGGCCTGGGCGAAGCCTGCGGCCATCGCGTGCTGGATGCGTGCGGAGCGGGCGCGCAGCTCTTCCTGGGGGCCGTCGCCGCCGCAGTAAAGGACGAGGTAGGCGTCGACGCAGTCGAGCGTGCGGCTGAGCGCCTCGGGGTCCGTGCAGTGCGTGCCGATGAGCGCGGCGCCGACGGCCTGGCTCTCCGCCGCGTCGAAGATACGTGCCTGCAACGCACCGCTCAACCGCCGCGCGAGCGGCACCAGTTGCTGCTCGAACTCGGGACGGGTCAGCGAGGTCGCCGTCACGGGAAAGATCGCGCGGCTCCAGATGGTGGCGAACCGGCGGATTCTTCCCTCGGGTCCGTCCTGCTCGCCGCTCAACGCTTCCGTCCCACGCCGGCGAATCCCGAGAAGGAGTAGGGATCCTCCTCCTCGGGCGCGGTGTCGGGCCGCCAGTGCGGCATCGGCACCAGACCGGGTTCCACCATGTCGTATCCCTCGAAGAACCGCGCGACCTGGTCGCGCGAGCGCATGATCAGTGGATTGCGGATGTCCTTGTATACACCGACCGTCCGGCCGGCCTGCTCGGGGGGAACCGGGATCCCTTCGTACGAGGCGTGGCTGACGATCACGAGGCTGCCGGACGCGGTTGCGTCCCGCAGTTCGGCAACCGCCGCGTAAGGATCGTACGCGTCCTCGACGAAGTGCAGTACGGCGACGAGGAGAACGGCGACCGGGCGGTCCAGGTCGAGGACGTCGGCGACCTCCGAACTGCCCAGAATGTCCCGGGGCTTGCGCAGGTCCCCGGTGACGGCCGAGGTCCCTTCGGTGCCTTCGAGCACGGCCTGGCTGTGCGCCACGGCGACCGGGTCGTGGTCCACGTAGACGACGCGGGCGTCGGGGCTGGCCTGCCGCGCCACCTCGTGGACGTTGCCGAACGTCGGGATGCCGGAGCCGATGTCGAGGAACTGCGTGACGCCCTGCGCGACGGCGTGCCGCACCGCACGCCGCATGAAGGCCCGGTTCGCCTGCATGATCTTCGGCAGTCCCGGCATGGAGTCCATCGCCCGGCGGGCCGCCTCCCGGTCCACCTCGAAGTTGTGCGAGCCGCCCAGGTAATAGTCGTAGATGCGGGACACGCTGGGCATCGAGATGTCGATGCCGAGCGGGGCCCAGGCGGGACGCTCCATCAAGACTCCAAGGCGTAGGGGGTGGCGCAGGCGATCCGGTGTTCGAGGGTGAGGCTACTGATCGTCCGCCAAGGGAGCGAGTCAAAACGGAAATTGGTCGTCCGTTCTCGGTCACTGCCTTTGGCAAGTGCCTTGTCGCACACCAGGCACCGGCCCGCCCCCTCCCTGTGATATGGGAGGAGACGGGCCGGTCTGTCCGTACGCCCCGCGGACTACTTCGCGGCACCCACCGGCTTCCCCTGCGGGCTCGCGGCATACCAAGTACCGCCCACGCCCTGGCCGTTGGTGTCGCCGGGCTTCTTGTCCCCGGCGAAGGTATACAGCGGCCAGCAGTCGATCGTCTGCTGCTTCGCGCCATCCGGCCGGTTGAAGACGATGAAGCCCTTCTCGAGGATTCCTCGAGTGTCGTTCTTGGCCACCGGCGCCACGACCGGCCACTTGTCGAGGCAGGCGCCGGTGCACGCCGACTTCATCGGCCAGGCCGAGTCCTTCGTGAAGCGGTAGACGGTCATGCCGTTCTTGTCGACGACGATCTCGCCGAGCTTGGCATCCTTGCGGGTGGACAGTCCCGCCCGGTCGACGGGGGCCGGGTCGGCCGCCGCGGGCGCCGCCTTCTTGCCGTCGGGGGCCGCGGCGTACCAAGTGCCGCCCACACCCTGCCCCTTGGCGTCGCCGGGATCGGCGTCCTGCGCGTACCGGTACATCGGCCAGCCGTCGATGGTCAGCTGCTTGGTGCCGTCGGCTGCGGTGACCTCGCCGAGCAGGGACTCGTCGACGCCCGGCGCGGCCTTGGCGCCGTCGGCGACGACGGTGGGCCAGGTCTTCAGGCAGGCGGCGTCGCAGTTGGACTTGGGCGGCTGGGCGGTGTCCTTGTCGAACCGGTAGAGGGTGAAGCCCGCGCTGTCGGTGACGACCTTGCCGAGCTTCTTGCTGTCCCACACCGCGAGCTGGCCCGCGGGCTTCGCCTTGGCCCCGGCGCCCTTGTCCGCGGCATCGGAATCCGATCCGTAACCGTCGTCCGAGCCGTAGTCGCCGTCCTTCGCGGGCGCCTGGTTGCCCACGTTCTGCCCGTTCGGGGACTGGTCACCCTTCTCCTGGCCGCACGCCGCCGTCAGCGCCAGCAGGGCCGCAGCCGTCGCTACGAGCGAGGCGCTCCGCCAGGCCCGGGGGGAAACCCCACTATGATGCCGCATCCTTGACTCCCACTGTCCGCAGAGGTGTTGTGGCGCCCGATCGCGTCACACATGGCCCTAGGTACGGGCGGGAGCGGCCGCCGCGTTCAACCGCGCCGCAAGTTTTTTTGCCGGAGCGGACGCGGCCGGCAGGTGACCGCGCGGCGTCGAACCCCCGACCGGACAGCTCCCTCCTTCGGGTCATTCCTGCGCCTCTCCGGCGTGGCAGGCGAGTTCACTGCCCATGCTCCCCGTCGTGCACGGAACTTCACGGGCCTTGTCACCCTGGGCCATACGCGTGTGGGCGTTCATCGCGCTTGCCCTGCTGCTCGGCGCCTCGTCAGCCGTCGGCGCGGCCTCCGCCGACGACTGCGCGTACGCCTCGATCAGTCAGGACGGCGGCACTTCGGGCGGTGGCGCGGTGGCCGTCGCGGGCGACGGCGACTGCCACGCCGGACCCACGCACCATCCCAAGCCTCCGAAACCGAAGCCGCCGAAACCGACGCCCCCGCCCTCGGCTCCCCCACCACCGCCGCCGCCTCCACCGCCACCGCCGCCACCGCCGCCGCCCGCTCCGGAGCCGCCCGCCCCGGAGCCGCCGCCCGCGCCCGCGCCGCCCGTCCGGCCCGCGCCGCCCCCACCACCGCCGCCCGCGCCGGCCCCCGAACCGCCGAAACCGAAGAAGCCGAAACCTTCCGTCACCCCCCGGCCCACCCCGTCCGTCACCTACCCGGCGTACCACGCCCGGCCGCACCGGCAGCAGCCGCGCGGCGGCCCGTCCCTCGTCTCGCTCACCCTGCTCATCACAGCGCCCGCGGTGCTCGCCGTCGCCGCGCTCCGCCCGCGCTGACCGCCGGAGGTCTTCATGTCGGAATGGCTTGTTCTCACCCTCGCGATGGTCGCGGCATGCGGTGTCGTACTCATCGTGACGCTGCTGCGGCACCGCAGGACCGGCGCGGACTACGACGCGTCCGAGACCCCCGACGTCATCGAGTACATGACGATGATGATCGGCGTCGTGTACGCCATCGTCCTCGGCCTGGCCATCGCGGGCGTCTGGGAGGCGCGGGGCACCGCCCAGGAACACGTGCGGCTCGAGGCCCAGGCGCTGCACGAGGTCTCCGAGCGGGCGCGGGTCTACCCGAACGACGTCCGGGACCGGATCCGCGCCGACGTCCGCACCTATGCCACCCACGTCGTCACCACCGAGTGGGACTCGATGAAGGAGAAGGGCGAACTCACCGATCGCGGAGCGGAGTTGCTGGCCCGCGTGCGGCACGACGTGACCGACTACCAGCCGAAGTCGGACTTCGAGGCGCAGGCCTATCAGCCGCTGGTCGACGCGGTGGCTGCCGCGGACGACGCGCGCAGCGCCCGCGCGGACAGTACGGGGGCGACCATGCCCGGCGTGGTCTGGTTCGGCCTCATCATCGGAGGGCTCATCACCATTGGCATGATCTTCGCCCTGCAGATCCGCCGCACCGTGCGCGAACTGGTCCTCGCGGGCATCTTCTCCGCCCTGTTCGCCTTTCTGCTCTTCCTCATCTGGGACTTCGACGCGCCCTACAGCCGCGGCATCGCCGCGACGGCGGAACCCTTCCGCGCGCTGTTCCCCGGACTGGGGGGCTGACCCGGCCCTTCCCGCGGCGCGGGGAGCCCGTCAGCTCCCCCCGCCCCGGCGGCCGAACCGCAGCCTCCACGGCGTGATCGCCGACTCGGCCTGCACCCGCAGGCTGAGCTTCGACTCGCCGTTGACGCGCTCCTCGAAGGTGATCGGCACCTCGACGATGCGCAGGCCGCGGCGGATCGCGCGGTAGTTCATCTCCACCTGGAACGAGTAGCCGTTGCTCCGCACCGACGGCAGGTCGATCGCCCGCAGCGCGGCTCCCCGCCAGGCCTTGAAACCGGCCGTGGCGTCCTTGACGCCGAGCCGCAGGACCGCGTTGACGTAGAAGTTCGCCCAGGCGGAGAGCGCCTTGCGGTGCCAGGCCCACTCGGTGGCGAGCGCACCGCCCGCCACATAGCGCGAGCCGAGGACGACCGCCACGCCGTCGGCGTTGTCGTCGGCGTCGTTGTCGTCGGCGGTGCCGTCGGGGACGTCGCCGAGAAGCGTGCGCACCATCAGCGGCAGCGCCTGCGCGGGGTGCGAGAGGTCGGCGTCCATCTGCACCACCACGTCCGCGCCGTCGGCGAGGGCGCGCGTCATCCCGGCGACGTAGGCACAGCCGAGGCCGTCCTTCTCGGTGCGGTGCAGGACGGTGACTCGCCCGGCGGACGCCTCCGCGAGCTCGTCCGCGACGGCGCCCGTACCGTCGGGAGAATTGTCGTCGACGACGAGGACGTGCAGGTTCGCCAGGTCCACATCGGCCAGCAGCGCGACGAGGAGGGGCAGGTTCTCCCGTTCGTCGTACGTGGGGACGACCACCACGATCTTCGGGGAGGCCGCGTCGGCAGCCCGGGACGCCTGT
Organism: Streptomyces sp. NPDC046465; assembly: GCF_040646035.1. Classification (NCBI taxonomy): domain Bacteria; kingdom Bacillati; phylum Actinomycetota; class Actinomycetes; order Kitasatosporales; family Streptomycetaceae; genus Streptomyces; species Streptomyces sp. NPDC046465. The sequence continues at coordinate 38,454 of NZ_JBEYZK010000005.1, read as the reverse complement.
TCCACGATCATTCCCCCGTGTGGTTCGCCGTGCGGTCGGCACCACAGTACGGCCAGGGTGCGACGGTTTCCGGCCGGAGCCCGCCCCGATCCCGCCTTGACCGTGAACCGCGCTGCGCCGCGCTGCCGTACGGCGCACCCTGGTGCCATGCCCTGGCAGACACCGATCGTCGTCCACCCGCCCGCCGCCGACGGCGGACGGCGGGTCACCGTGCGCGGGCAGGACGTCGGCGTCGCCCACAGCGACGGGGAGCTGACGGAGCTGCTGCGGCGTGCGGGCATCGGTGCGGCCGACATCGCGCTCGACGATCCGCACCTCGTCGAGTGGCGCGGCACAGCGCACGCGTGGACGGACGCCTGAGGGCACCGCACCCCTCGACGGGGGACGGGTGACGGGTGACGGGCCGGGCGGGCTCCCGCCCCGTGAACAGTTTCGCCCGATTTGCCAGACTCGTCCCCCTTGTTATGGTTTTTTTCGGGCCGTGTCACAGGGGCCGTGTCACTGGGGCCGGGTCACAGGGGCCGTGTCACACGGAACCGAACGGAACGGGGACGCGCGTGGAGCGGGTGCCGATGGCCACCGGGCCGCTGGAGTGGTCACTGGTCGACGGGGCTTTCCCGCTCGCCGTGCGAGTCCTCGGCTGCCTGGCCCTCGCCGCCCTGCTCTTCTCCCGCGACCGCCGCTGGTGGACCCGGCTGCTCCCGCTCGCCGTGGTCACAGCCGCGCTCCTGACCCTCCTGGTCAAGGTCACCGTCGACGACTGGTGGCAACCCTTCCCCGACAAGCTCCCCGATGACGTGGTGGGGTGGATCGGCGTCACCCTCCTCGGGGTGTGCCTCGCCCTCTTCCGGCTGCCGACCCTGCGGTGGCGCGGCCGCGCGGGCGCCCTGCTGTCGGGGCTCCTCGTCGTCGTGCTCGGGCTCTCCGAGGTGAACATCCACTACGACAACTACCCGACCCTGCGGACCATGCTCGGCCCCCAGGACACCGTCAGCCTCAAGGACGCCACCGGCAAGAAGGAGCCGACCCTCGACGTGCCCAAGGGCAAGGCGCTGTCCCAGGTGTGGAAGGCGCCGGCCGGGCTGCCCGCCAAGGGCACCGTGTCGACCGCCTCGATCCCGGGCACGAGGTCCGGGTTCAAGGCCCGCGACGCCTACGTCTACCTGCCCCCGGCCTACCGGGCCTCGCCACGGCCGCCGCTGCCCGTGCTCGTCCTGATGGCCGGTCAGCCGGGCGCCCCGCAGGACTGGATCACCTCGGGTCAGCTGCCGGACATGATGGACGGCTTCGCCGCCCGGCACGCCGGTCTCGCGCCGGTCGTCCTGGTGGTCGACCCGCTGGGCTCCTCCTTCGACAATCCGCTGTGCATGGACTCCAGGCTCGGCAAGGTGCAGACGTATCTCGCCGAGGACGTCCCCGACTGGGCCGCCGGCCATCTCCAGACGGCCACGGACCGGGCGCACTGGTCGGTCTCCGGCCTCTCCAACGGCGGCACATGCGCCCTACAGATGGCGGTCAACGCGCCGCAGCGCTACGGCACCTTCCTGGACATCTCCGGCCAGGACGAGCCGACGCTCGGGAGCCGCGAGAAGACCGTGGACGCGGCGTTCGGCGGGGACGAGGCGGCGTTCGAGAAGGTCAACCCGGTGGACGTGCTGGCGCGGAAGAAGTTTCCCGACACGGCAGGGGCGTTCGTCGCGGGGACCGATGACTCGACGTACCGCCCGCAGGCCCGCACGGTGTACGGAGCGGCGAAGAAGGCCGGGATGACGGCCGAGCTCGTCCAGCTGCCGGGCGGGCACAGCTGGCAGGTGTGGCGCCCCGGCCTGGAGAAGCAGCTTCCGTGGCTGGCGTCGCACATCGGCCTGACGCCGTGACACCCCGACGCCTTGACGCCCTGACGCCCTGACGGCTCCCGCCGTCACGACTTCGCGCGGACACCCCCGCGCCCTGCCACACCCCCGGCCGCCACCCGGACCGCCACGCCGCCGCGTTCGCCCGACCGGCCCACACGATTGCCCCGTTCGCGCGACACGGATCGCGGCACCCTGGGTCCGTACCTAGCGTTTCGGTCATCGAGGTGCATTTCAGGCGTCAGCGGAAGAAGAGTCCGCAGCTGCTCCTCGGAGGACCCGGAGGAACATCATGCGCGCGATACGCGTCGCTTCGGCCGCTCTGCTCACCGCTTCCGCGCTTGCCGTGTCGGTCCCGGCCGCGGCCGCGGCCGCGGCCGTCCTCGACGAGGAGAACGTGACCGCGTTCGGTTTCAGCATCACTCCCACGACGATCGCCGCGGGCGGCCAGATCACCCTGAACGTCGACGGCTGCGACGGCGAAACGAAGGTCACCTCCGGCGTCTTCGACGACACCACCATCCCCAAGGGGCAGCAGTCCGCCACCGCCCAGGTGTTCTGGGACGCCAAACCGGGCGCGATGTACGAGGTGACGTTCACCTGCAACGGCAGCAACCCCGGCAGCGACAAGACCGACCTCACCATCGCCACCGGCCGCCCCGACAACAACAGCCACCACCCCGACCACAACACCCACCGCCCGGACCACGGCGTGCACAAGGGCGTCAAGGCCGGCACCGGCGGCAGCTTCGGCGGGTTCGACGCGCACGAGATCGCCCTCGGCGGCGCCCTGATCCTGGGCACCATCGGCACCGCGTACTACAAGGTGCGCCGCCGCACCGGCGGGGACCACTCCTGACCCACGCCCGGCAGCACTTCGCCCCCGGGACGTCTCCAGGTCCCAGGGACGAAGCGCTGCCACCCGTGGTGCGGAACGGGCACGCCGGGCGCGGAGCGGAAGGGGGTCGCGCCGGCCCGGCAGGACTTCTAGACCCGGTTCTCGGACCGGCGACGCATCCAGAAGACCCCGCCGCCGACCAGCGCGGCGGCGACCAGCGCACCGCCGATCGCCATGTCCGTGCCGGTGGCCCCGGAGTGCGTGCTGCCGCCCAGACCACCGCGGACACCGCCGTGGATGACGGTGAACGCGGCCGGGCGGGTCAGGGTCTTGCCCCCGCAGTGGGCCGTGATGTCGTACGCGCCGGGGCGGGCGTGCTCGTGGACGATCGCTGTGGCGCTCACCGCGCTGCCGCCCGGAATGCCGCGCAGCTCCGTGTCCGGGAAGGCGGGCGACGTGATCTTGCTGCCGGAAGACTGGCAGGACGATCCGTCGACGGTGACCGTCAGGTGGCCCCCTCGCGGGATCACGCTGGGCATCGCCACGATGTTGGTCGGGTCGGCCCAGGCGGACGCGGCCGGGGCGGCGAGCCCGACGACCCCGACGGTCGCGACGGCGACCGCTAGGGAGCGAGTGGTCCGCATACGGGATGTACGCATGGCAATCCTCCGCGGAAGACGCCCCGGGGATACCGTCCCCGGTCCATCGGCGAGAGCGCCTCCCAGACTGACCCTCAGATGTCATGCGCAGGGCCGCATTTCGGCGCTCGGCCGTCCTGGTGAGACGACACGCCGGGACAGGTCCGCGCAACCCGACATCGCCGCAGGTCACGGACCGTCAGAAATTTCCTGCCCGGGGCGACTCGGATGGCGCACCCCGCCCCTCGTGCCACCCGTTCGCTCCCGCCCTTTCGCATGCCGCGCGCCCCGCGCTTAGCGTGCTGGTACGCGCAACGGACGCGGCTCGTACGCCGCGTTGAGAGGGGATAGAGAATGCCTTCGTCCCATCCGGCCGACGATTTCGAGTTCCAGGACGTCCAGGAGGACGAAAAGCCGAAGAAGCGCGCCCCCTGGGGTGTGATGGCGCTTGTCCTGCTGACCGGCCTCGCGCTGATCCGCAATGGTTCCGGGGAATTCGACGTGGGCCCGCCGCAGCCCGCGTCCGCCGCGGCCGCGGACTCCACGCCCGACGCGTTGCCCGGCGCCCCGACCCCCCTGACGTTCTCGCCGGCCGAGCGTGTGCGCATCAAGGGAATCCAGGTGGACGCGCCGGTCATGCAGGTGGGACTGGACGACGAGGGCTGGGTCGACGCCCCGCCGGCCGACGACCCGAACCTCGCGGGCTGGTTCACCGGCGCCGTCTCCCCCGGCGAGGAGGGCACCGCCGTGGTCGTCGGCCACGTGGACAATCAGCAGGGCCCCGCCGTCTTCTACGGCCTGGGATCGCTGAAGAAGGGCAATCAAGTCGAGGTCAGGCGCAAGGACAAGAAGACGGCCATTTTCAAGATCTACGGAATCGAGGTCTTCGACAAGGCGAAATTCCCGGGCGAGCGGGTCTACGGGAACAGCGGAACTCCGGAATTGCGCGTCATCACATGCGGCGGCGGCTTTTCGAAGAAGGCCGGGTACGACGGCAACGTCGTCGTCTTCGCCCGACTGGTCGCCGTGCGCTGAGAGCCACGACTCGGGCACGGGAACCAGCCGGGTGAGCGGTCACGTCAGGTAGTGGCTCGGCAGAGTGATGCGGTAGCCGGAGTCGAGGAGTTCAGGAAGGTAGCTTCGCAGCGCCTCGACGCTGGCCGAGCGGTCGCCCCCCGCGTCGTGCGAGAGCACCACGACGCCCGGCCCCGCGCCCGCGCGCACGCGCCGCTCGATGGTCCGCGCGCCGGGTTCGGTCCAGTCGAGGGTGTCGACGGTCCAGGCCAGCGGCTCCATGCCGAACGCGGCTCCCAGTTGGAAGGCGTTGCGGTTCCACGCGCCGTAGGGGGCCCGGAACCAGGCGGGGTACTCGCCGGTCGCGTCCTCGATGACGTCGCAGGTGCGCTCGATCTCCTCGCGCATCGGCGCCCGGCCGAGGCGGGTCAGCAGCGGATGGCTCCAGGTGTGGTTGCCGATCAGATGCCCGTCGTCGGCCATCTCGCGCAGCAGGTCCTTGTTGTCGACGGCCATCTCTCCGCAGACGAAGAACACCGCGCGGACGTCGTGCTTGCGCAGCGTCCGCAGGATGCGCGGCGTGTAGCGCGGGTCGGGCCCGTCGTCGAAGGTCAGCACCATCGACCGGTCGCGCCCCGGCATGCGCAGGATGGGCGCCTTGCGCACCCGGGGCAGGGCCCGTGCGGCGCGCGGGGGCCCGTATCCCGCCATGGGCTGCAGACGGTACGCGGAGGGCCTGTGGGCCCGAGCGGCCTGCGGGCCCCCGGCGGGCGTGCCCGCGGAGGCGGTGGGCCGCGGGGCGTCGGACCGGCCCGTGTCCGCGCATCCCGAGGCCGCGCCCAGGCCGAGAACCGCGGCGGCACGGAGCAGGACCCGGCGCCCCGGCGTCAGCTGATCATCTTTCATGACCAATCCGTCGCATGGCCGAAGGCCCGCGCGGAACACCAACACCGGGGCGGCCGCCGAAAGCACCCGATCAGACGCGGCGGACGAGGGGGAAGGGCAGCGTCTCCCGGATGGTGAGGCCGGTGAGGAACATGACGAGCCGGTCGACGCCGATGCCGAGGCCGCCGGTGGGCGGCATCGCGTACTCCAGGGCGTCGAGGAAGTCCTCGTCGAGCTCCATGGCCTCGGGGTCTCCCCCGGCGGCGAGCAGCGACTGCGCGGTGAGCCGCCGACGCTGCTCCACGGGGTCGGTCAACTCGCTGTAGGCGGTGCCCAGTTCGGTGCCGAAGGCGACGAGGTCCCAGCGCTCGGCGAGCCGCGGGTCGGTGCGGTGCTGCCGGGTGAGCGGGGAGACGTCGGTCGGGAAGTCCTTGTAGAAGGTGGGCAGCGTCGTCTTCTCCTCGACGAGCCGTTCGTACATCTCCAGGACGACGTCGCCGCGGCCGTCGTCCGCGGTGTACGGGACGGCGGCCCGGTCGCAGTGCCGGTGCAGGGCCCCCAACGGGGTGTCCGCGGCCAGCTCTTCGCCGAGCGCCTCGGAGATCGCGCCGTACACGGTCTTGACCGGCCAGGGCCCGGAGATGTCGTGCTCGACGAGCCTGCCCCCGGCGTCGGCCTTGCGGGCGACGGGGGAGCCGAACGCGGCGGTCGCGGCGCTTTGGATGAGTTCGCGGGTGAGGTCGAGCATGACGTCGTAGTCGGCGAAGGCCTGGTAGGCCTCCAGCATCGTGAACTCGGGGTTGTGCTTGTAGGAGACGCCTTCGTTGCGGAAGGTGCGGCCCATCTCGAAGACCTTCTCCATGCCGCCGACGCAGAGCCGCTTGAGGTACAGCTCGGGGGCGATGCGCAGGTAGAGGTCGAGGTCGTAGGCGTTGATGTGGGTGGTGAAGGGCCGGGCGTTGGCGCCGCCGTGGATCTGCTGGAGCATCGGCGTCTCGACCTCGAGGTAGCCGCGGTCGAGGAGCCCCTGACGCAGGGCCTGTACGGCGGTGGAGCGGGCCCGCACCACATCGCGTGCGCCGGGGCTCGCGACCAGGTCGAGGTAGCGGCGGCGGACCTTGGCCTCGGGGTCGGTCAGGCCGCGGCGCTTGTCGGGCAGCGGGCGCAGGCACTTGCCGGTGAGCCGCCAGTCGGTGACGAAGACGGTGAGTTCGCCGCGGTCGCTGGTGCCGACCGTGCCGGTGGCGGTGATGTGGTCGCCGATGTCGGTGCCCGCGGTGAAGCGGTCCAGGACGACGGGGCCCGAGGCGTCGCGGGAGAGGGCGAGCTGCAGGTCGCCCGACCAGTCGCGCAGTACGGCGAAGACGATGCCGCCGAAGTCGCGCAGGAGCATGACGCGGCCCGCGACGGTGACCCGCAGCCCCGTCGTGTCCCGGGTGACGGCGGCCAGCTCGTGGGTGCGCGGGGGCAGGCCGACCGGGTAGGGGTCGATGCCCTCGGCGCGCAGCCGGTCGAGCTTGTGGTGGCGGACGCGGATCTGTTCCGGCAGCTTCGACATGGGGTCGGCGGCGGCTTCGTCCCGGCCCGCGAGGCCGAGCGCCGCGATCGACGGCAGGCCCTCGGTGGTCGTGGGCTGGCTGACGCCGCGGGGCTTGTGGCCCTTGCCCCACAGCTTGCGCAGGGACGGTACGGAGACGAAGCCCTCGGCGATGCCCGACGCCAGGCTGATGCGGGCGAGGGCGCCGCTGTCGCCGTAGCAGATGAAGCGCGGGTACCACTCGGGGTGGTACTTGGCGTTGGAGCGGTAGAGGGCTTCGAGCTGCCACCACTTGGAGAAGAACAGGAGCAGCTTGCGCCACAGCCGCAGTACAGGTCCCGCGCCGATGCGGCCGCCCTCCTCGAAAACCGAGCGGAACACCGCGAAGTTCAGGGAGATGCGGCGCACCCCGAAGCGGGGCGCCGCGGCGCAGAGCTCGGCGACCATGAACTCCATGACGCCGTTGGGCGCGCTGCGGTCGCGGCGCATCAGGTCCAGGGAGACGCCGTCCCTGCCCCAGGGGACGAGCGAGAGCAGCGCGAGGAGCTTGCCGTCCTCGCCCAGGGCCTCGACCAGGAGGCAGCCGCCGTCCTCGGGGTCGCCGAGCCGGTCGAGCGCCATCGAGAAGCCGCGCTCGGTCTCGGTGTCGCGCCAGGCGTCGGCCCGGTCGATGATCTCCTCCATCTCCTCGTCGGTGAGGGTGGAGTGGCGGCGGACCCGGGCGGTGGCTCCGGTGCGGCGGACCCGGTTCACGGCCTGCCGGGTGACGCGCATGTCGCGGCCGTCCAGGTCGAAGTCGGCGACCTGGAGGATCGCCTCGTCGCCGAGTTGCAGCGCGCCGAGCCCGGCGCGGGCGTAGGCGGTCGCGCCGTCCTCGGACGCGCCCATGACGGCGGGCTGCCAGGCGTACTGCCGGGCCACGGCCAGCCAGGCGCCGATCGCGTGCGGCCAGGCCTCGCGGTCGCCCACGGGATCGCCGCTGGCCAGGCAGACGCCGGTCTCGACGCGGTAGGTGACGGCGGCCTTGCCGCTGGGCGAGAAGACGACGGCCTTGTCGCGCCGGGTGGCGAAGTAACCGAGCGAGTCCTGCGCTCCGTAGGCGCCGAGGAGTGCGCGGATCCGGGGTTCCTCGTCGCCGTGCAGGGCGGCTTCCATGCGCTGGGAGCGGAAGAGGGTGGCGGCCGCGTTCAGCAGGGCGAGGGCGCCGAACAGGCCGAGCCAGAAGTAGAGGCCGCGGGGCGGTGCGCCGTCGAAGTAGTCGTGGCCGTGGATCAGTCCGCCACAGACGCGGTTCGCGGCCCACAGCAGCCGCTCCTCGCGCACCAGCGTGCCCGGGAACAGCTCCACCAGGCCCCAGCCGAGCAGGATCGCGGCGCCGAGGCCCGCCACCAGGACCGCGAGGGCCCGCCGGAGGGCGGCGCGCCGGGAGTCCGCGGAGAACTCCTTGCGGGCGAGGATCAGCAGCACGAAGGCGATGCCGCAGACGACGAAGGAGGGCAGCGACTCGGCCCAGAAGCCGAGGGCGGCGCCGAGCACGTCGAAGGCGAGGAGCAGGCCCAGGTAGCTGATGACGAGCCACCACGCGACCTTCTTGCGGGCGGCGGTCGCGGCGGCGAGCAGGAAGAGGAAGACGGCGTACGCGAGGTTCGGGCTGACCGGGACCGTGACGAGGTCGAGGGCGCGGATGACCGGCATGAGGAGGCGGCGCAGCGGGGCGATCACCGCGAGGACCGCGCAGAAGACGCCGAGGGTGCCGAAGAAGGCGGCGAACCCTTCCGGGACGCGGCCGAGGAAGCCGTGCCGGGTGCGCGTCCGCTCGCCGGCCTCGGGCTCCTCCGTACTGACCGTCATGGTCACGACTGTAGGAAGAGCTGGGCCGCCGCGCGCGTCGAGCGGGGCGTGCCGCGGTCACGGACGCCCGGAGCACATGCGGTATGACTGCCTCCGCTAACCTCTCGGCGTGAGTGAAGATCAGTCCCAGCAGTTCGAACGTGGCACCGACGGGCCCAAGGTGATCGTCGTCGGAGTCGACGGCTCCGATTCCTCCTTGCGGGCGGCGGCCTACGCCGGGGGCCTGGCCCGGCGGCAGCGGGCCCTGCTCGCCGTCGTGTACATCCAGCCGGTGCTCGCGGCGGGCGCGGCGTTCGGCGCCCCGGTCGCCGAGACCACCGACGAGATCGCCGAGGGGCTGATCGCGGAGATCCGGTCCGCGACCGAGCGGGTGAGGGGGATATTCGACGTCCGGTGGGAGTTCCACACGTTCCGCGGTGACCCCTACACCGGTCTGGTCACCGCCGCCGACGACCTCAAGGCCGACGCCGTGATCGTCGGCGCGTCCGAGCAGGCGGGCCACCGCATCGTCGGCTCGGTCGCCGTGCGGCTGGTGAAGGCGGGCCGGTGGCCGGTCACCGTGGTGCCGTGACCGGCCGACGAGCCGCGCTAGCCAGTGGCTGCTGACGTGGCGGCCTCCCCCGCGTCCGCCGGGGCGGGCTGACCCGGCACCTCCGGCCGGCGCCCGGTGGAGGGCCGCGTCAGCCAGAGCACGCACCCGGCGCCCGCCAGCGCCACGGCCCCCGCGGTGAGCGCCAGCGTGTTGTGGCCGGTGGCGAACACGGCGTGCAGCGTGTGCTCGAACGACGCCCGCTGCCCCGCGGGGACGGCCCCGGCCAGCGTGTCGGCCCCGCCGCCGGACAGGCTCTGGGCCGCTCCGTGCGGATCGGTGACCTCGTCGTCCAGGGAGCGGGTCATGGTGGAGACGGCAAGGGTGCCGAAGGCGGCGACCCCGAAGGCGTAACCGAGTTGCTCGAAGGTGCTGTACGTGCCGCTCGCCATCCCGGCGCGTTCGGGCGGCACCGAGCCGAGCGCGAGCGAGGCGGCGACCTGGAAGACGAGCCCCATGCCGAGGCCGCTCAGGGCCAGGCCGCCGACCAGGACGGGCCACCCGGAGTCGGCGCCGAGGAAGCCCTCGGAGGCCACGCCCAGACCGGCCAGGGTCAGGCCGAGGGTGGCGCCCACGCGCGGCGAGGGCCTGGGCATCCACCTGCCGCTCACCACCGCCACGAGTGCGGCGGCCGCCGCGTGCGGAAGGATGACGAGCCCCGCGCCGACGGGCGAGAGCCCCTGGACGGACTGCAGCCACATCGAGGTGTACGGCAGGATTCCGTACACCGCGCCCTCCCCCACCGCGATCGTGATCATCGCCGCGGTGAAGGCCGGGCGGCGGAACAGGGCGAGGTCGAGCAGCGGATGCGTCCCGCGCCGCTGCACGGCCAGGAAGACCACGAGGGCCACGAGCGCGCCCGCGAGCGGCAGCAGGGTCGTCGCCGAGGTCCAGCCGTGGGCGTGCGACTCGGTCAGCGCGTAGACGAAGCCGCCCGCGGTGAGGGCGAAGAGCACCACTCCGGGCAGGTCCAGGCGGCGCGCCCCGTCCCGTACGCGGGGCGAGCGGGGGATGTAGCGGTACGTCATCGCCAGCGCGAGCACGGTGACGGGCACGTTGACGTAGAAGATCCACCGCCAGTCGAGTGCCTCGGTGAGCAGGCCGCCAAGGACCGGCCCGAGCGCCGCCGCACTGGAGGCCACCGCCGCCCACACCCCGAACGCCATGCCGAGGCGGCGGCCCGAGTATAGGGTGCTGATGAGGGACAGCGTGGTGGCGAACATCGCCGCCGCGCCCAGGCCCTGGACAAGGCGGGCGGCGATCAGCCAGGCCATGCCGGGGGCGAGCGCGCACGCCACCGAGGCGAGGGCGAAGACGACGAGGCCGACCACGTACACGCGGCGCCGCCCGTGCAGGTCGGCGAGCATCCCGGCGCCGAGCAGCGCGGCGGCCACCGCGAGTGCGTAGCCGTCGGCGACCCACTGCAGTTGTGACAGCGAGGAGCCCAGCGACTCCGACATGGACGGCAGCGCCACAAGAACGATGGTGACGTCGATGAGCAGCATGAAACTGCCCAGACAGACGGCGGCCAGCGGCCCCCAGATACGCATGACACGGACTCCCGGAGAGCAGGGGAAGGAGCAGGACCCGGTCACTTTCGAGGCGCCGCCGGTCACCGTCCAAGCCGTACGCTGCGTTGTGGAGGATTCCGGCACCGAGGAGAGGCGACGCGGTGGATTCCAGCGCTCTGGCAGAGTTCGACCACCGGCTGCTCGAAGCCCTGCAGCACGACGGCCGGGCTCCCCTCAGCCGTCTCGCCCGGCGGTTCGACGTCTCCGAGCGCACCCTGGCCCGGCGCTACCAGCGGCTGCGAGGCCTCGGCCTGCGCATCGTGGGGCACCCCAACCCCGTGCGCCTCGGCCTCGTCCGCTGGCTGCTGCGGCTGCACTGCACCCCGGACGCGGCGAGCACGATCGCCGAGGCACTGGCCCGCCGCCCCGACACCAGCTGGGTCACCCTCGCCTCCGGCGGCACCGAGATCACCTGCGCCGTGAACACCCGCAGCGCCGACGAGCGCAACGCCCTGCTGCTGCAGAAGCTGCCCCGTACGCCCAAGGTGCTCTCCGTGAGCGCGCACTGCATGCTGCGGATCTTCATGGGCACCACGAGCACCTGGCACGCGACCCGGTTCCGCACCCCGGAGTCGGCGGCGGTGGATTCCGGCACCCCGGACGCGCCACCCCTGTCCCTGGACGCCACCGACCGCGCCCTCTTCGCCGAGCTGGCCCGCGACGGCCGCGCCACCCTGCCCGACCTCGGCAAGGCCACCGGGCGCTCACCGTCCAGCGTGCAGCGCCACCTCGAACGGCTGCGCGCCGAGGGCGCCTTGAGCTTCGGCGTCGACTTCGACCCCCAGCTCCTCGGCTACCACATGACCACCCAGCTCTGGCTGAAGGTCTCCCCCGCCCATCTGCGCACCGTCGGCGAGAGCCTCGCCGCGCACCCCTCGACGGCGTTCGCCGCCGCCGTCACCGGCACCTCGAACCTCGTGGCCAGCGGGGTCTTCCGCACGCCCGTCGAGTTGTACGACTACATCGACCGGAGCATCGGCCCGCTGCCCGGCATCCAGAGCATCGAGACCTCCCCCACCCTGCGCGAGGTCAAGCGGCTGGCCCCCGCACTGCCCTGAGAGCCTGTCTTTGAACGACGGCCCGCCGCAAGAACCCCCGGGCGCCCGGGGTGTGGCGTCTTCCGTACCGGCCCGAGCTGGGCCATCATGATCCGCCATCAGCCGACGCCGTCTGCGAAGAGGTGGAGCTCATGTCGGGACTCCGGATGGGACAGGGCGTACTGCGCCGCAAGCCCATCGAGCACATCGAGGAGACGGAGGCGGGCGGCGGTCTCGCCAAGTCGCTCGGGCTCTGGCAGCTCACGGCGATCGGTGTCGGCGGCATCATCGGTGCGGGCATCTTCAGCCTGGCCGGCGCCGTCGCCAACGGCACCGCGGGGCCCGCGGTACTGATCTCCTTCCTGATCGCGGGCGTGGCGAGCGCCGCCGCCGCCTTCTCGTACGCCGAGTTCGCGGGCATGATCCCGAAGGCGGGCTCGGCGTACACCTACGGCTATGTGGTGCTCGGCGAGCTGACCGGCTGGTTCATCGGCTGGGACCTGCTCCTCGAGTACACCGCGATCGTCGCGGTCGTCGCGATCGGCATCTCCGGCTACTTCGGCTTCCTGGTCGAGGAGCTGGGGGCCGAGCTGCCGAACTGGATGATGGGCGCGCCGGGCACCGGCGACGGGCACAAGGTCGACCTGTTCGCCGCGGTGCTGTGCCTCTTCATCGCGTATCTGCTCACCCTCGGCATCAAGAACGCCGCGCGCTTCGAGATGATCGTGGTCGTGCTGAAGGTGATCGTGGTGATCGTCGTCATCGCGGTCGGGTTCTTCCACATCGAGACCGGCAACTACGATCCGTTCTTCCCCTACGGGGTCAGCGGCGCGTTCACGGGCGCGGCCACCGTCTTCTTCGCCGTGTTCGGCTACGACGCCATGTCCACGGCGGCCGAGGAGTCCAAGGACGCCCAGCGGCACATGCCGAAGGCGATCCTCTACTCCCTCGCCATCTCGATGGTCCTCTACGTGCTCGCCTGCCTGGTCCTGACGGGCATGCAGAGCTACAAGGACGTCGACCCGGAGAGCGGCTTCGCCACGGCCTTCAAGTCGGTGGGCCTCGGCGGGCTCGCGGACGTCATCGCGGTGGGCGCGATCATCGGCATCCTCACCGTGATGTTCACGTTCATGCTCGGCGCCACACGTGTGTGGTTCTCGATGAGCCGGGACGGCCTCCTGCCCAAGTGGTTCGCCAAGACACACCCGACGCGGCACGTGCCGACACGTGTGACGTGGATCGTCGGGGTCGCGTCGGCCGCCATCGCCGGTTTCCTGCCGATCGGCGAGGCGGCCGAACTGACCAACATCGGGATCCTGTTGGCCTTCGTGGTCGTGTGTATCGCGGTGATCGTGTTGCGCTACAAGCAGCCGGAGCTGCCGCGCACCTTCCGCTGCCCGGGGATGCCGGTGGTGCCGGCGCTCGGGGTGGTCTTCTCGATCTGGCTGATCACGTTCTTGCAGTGGCAGACCTGGGTGCGGTTCGCGGTGTGGTTCCTGCTCGGTCTCGTCGTGTACTTCGGGTACTCGTACCGCAGGTCGGAGCTGGCGAAGACGGACCGGGCGCCGGGGGCCTGACGACCGTCAGGCGCTCCGCTCGATCGACTTCTGGAACTCGCGGGCCATCTGCTCAAGGCCCTTGTTCTTCCACTCGGCCCAGAACGGCTTCCACTCGCTGAGCTTCTTGCGGCCGCTGACGATGTCGTTGACCAGGTCGGTCGCCTCGGTCGACATGCGCCCGTAGTGCTGGGTGTACGCGTCCGAGTAGTGGCCGACCGTGGGATTGCGCACGGCGGTCTTCAGGAGCTTCTGCTCGGCGGCGTAGACGTCCTTGACGTCCTGGACGCGCCGCGTGCCGGGGAAGCTCGACGCGATGAGCGCGAACGGTGCGGTCGTCGCGGTCGCAAGGCCGCTGTAGAGCCCCTCGACCTGCTGCTTGCCCTGCTTGGTGCGCTCCGGGAAGCCGTTCTTGTCGTACGTGAAGTCCTCGCCCTCGGTGCCGTACTCCAGGAACTCGCGCTCCTTGCTGCCGAACGGCGCGGCCAGGTAGTCGAGGACGCGGAGCAGCATGCGCACCCGCTTCTCGTCGCCCTTCCTGATGGCGGTGTAGCCGATGGTGCCCAGGTGGTAGTGGTGGTTGGGCCGGTGCCCGCCCGCGCCGAACGGGATCATGATCTCGGCGGCGAGGCCGGGGTCCTGGACGCGGATCTCGTTGCGCGCGTTGAAGGGGTTGGCGTGGACGGTGGCGCCGATCGTGCCCTGCGCCATCTTGATGTACGCGTCGGCCATCTTGGGGTTGCCCGGGTAGAAGACGCCCGCCTTCTTCAGCTTCAGGATGAAGTCGAGGGTCGCCTCGTACTCGTCGGTCTCCTGGAACCAGGTGAGCGAACCGTCCTTGTTCTGCCGCCACTTGTTGGGCGCGCCGAAGCACTGGCTGAGCACGCTGGCCGTGTTGACGTAGATCGGCTCAAGCGCCCAGGTCTTGCCGCCCGTGACCTCCTTGCACTTGGCGAGGAACTCCTCCGGGCTGCTCGCCTGGATGCCGTCGGCCTTCTCCCAGACCTTCGGATTGCCGGCGTAGACCTGGCCGAACGCCGGGTAGGGCACGGGCGCGCCCCAGATCTTGCCGTTGACGACCGCCGTCTTCCAGTGGGCGGGCGTCATCGCGGCGAGGTTCGGGTACTTCTTCACGGCGTCACCCGAGACGTACTGGGTGATGTCCGCGCACTTGGCTTCCAGGAGCTCGGCGATGTGCTGGATGCCCTGGTTGGGCGGTATCCACAGCAGGTCGGGCAGGTCGCCGCCCGCGATGGTCGCGGAGAACTTCTCCTCGTAGCCGGGGTCGGTGCCGAGGATGGCGGTCAGGTCGACGCCGAGTTCCTTGTTGAGCCTGCTCCAGTGGCCGTTGGAGTCCTTGGGGGTGGGCGGCTGGGTCCAGATCTCCGTGAGCACGGTGATCTTCGAGCCGTCGCCGGGGGTCTTGGCGACGCTGCGGACCAGGTCCTTGGGGTAGGAGAGGAAGCCCGCCGAGAGGCCCTTGGCGTTCGGCGCGAGGTCGGGCTTGATCTTGTCGAAGGGGACGTGCGTGGGCAGCTTCACCTTCGACGACGCCGCCTCGCCCGTCTTCTTCGCCGACGAGCCGCAGCCCGTCAGGGAGGTGGCGGCGGCGCCCGCGGCGACGGCGGTGGACAGGCTCAGGAAGGTGCGTCGGTTCATGCCAGGCATGCGAGTTCTCCGCGGATGAGGTCGTGTGGGGACGGGTCAGAGCCTGTGTCATATCCCCGGTCGGATCAGCGGGCGGCGTCTGGTGCGTGCGATCGCAAGGCGCCGGGAAGTCCTCGTAGCGGAGCTACTAGGGCTTTTCGGCAACGCGGCGAGCGTGCGTGCCAGACGCCGCCCGCCCGGCCGGGGATATGACACAGGCTCTCAACCCTTGATGGCGCCGGTGAGTACGCCTTTGGTGAAGTACTTCTGCAGGAACGGGAAGAGCGCCAGGATCGGCAGCAGCGCGATCATGACCACGGCCATGGACAGGGACTGCTGCGGCGGCATGTGGGCGATGCCGAGCTGGTCGCTCGTCATGGACTTGTTCTGCACGACGTAGGTGCGCAGGACCAGTTGGACGGGCCACTTACCGGAGTCGTTGAGGTAAAGCATCGCGTTGAAGAAGGCGTTCCAGTACGTCACCGCGTAGAAGAGGCCGACGACGGCGACGACTCCCTTGGAGAGCGGGAGCGCGATGCGGGTGAGGATGCGCCAGTCCCCCGCGCCGTCGATGCGGGCCGCCTGGTAGAGCTCGTCGGGGATGTTCATGAAGAACGCCCGCAGGACGACGAGGTTGAAGGCGTTGATGAGGACGGGGAGGATCAGCGACCAGTAGGAGTCGAGGAGTCCGAGCTCCTTGACCACCACGTACATCGGGACCATGCCCGGCGCGAAGAGCAGCGTGAAGAGGACCATCAGGAGGACGGGCTTGCTGCCCGGGACGCCGCGCTTGCTCAGGGCGTACGCGAGGGCGATCGTCGTCAGGAGCGAGAGCGCGGTGCCGACGGCGGTGATCAGGACGCTCACGACCACCGCGCGGGTCACGATGCCGCCGGACAGGATCGTGCGGTACGCCTCCAGGGTCGGTTCCGTGGGGAAGAGGACGAAGCCGCCGGACTCGGTGATCTCCTTGCGGGACGCGAGGCTGGTGGAGAGGACCGTGAGGAACGGCAGGATCATCACGGCGCAGATGACCGTGATGACCACGGCCTTGGCCGCCGAGCCGATCTTCGTCGGGGGCTCCTCCCAGGCCGGGCGCTCCTCGCGGGTGCGCCGTCCCTGGGTGCGCAGGGGGAATCCGAAGCTGCTCATTTGCTGTACACCCCGTGCTCTCCGAAGGCGTGGGCGACCTTGTTGGCGCCCCAGATCATCAGGGCGCCGATGACGCCCTTGACCAGTCCTGCCGCGGCGCCGACGCCCCAGTCGCCGTACACGACGCCGTGGTAGTAGATGTATGTGTCGAGGACTTCCGCCGCGCGGGCGCCGACCGCGTCGCGCTGGAGCAGGAACTGCTCGAAGCCGACCGAGAGCACGTCGCCGAGGCGGAGCACGAGCAGCATGATCGTGACGCCGCGGACGGCGGGCAGCGTGATGTGCCACATGCGGCGCCAGCGTCCGGCACCGTCGACGGCCGCCGACTCGTACAGGCTCTGGTCGACACTGGCGAGCGCCGCCAGATAGATGATCATCCCCCAGCCGATGTCCTTCCAGATCACCTGGCCCGTGATGAGCAGCGAGAAGGTGCTGGGGTCGCTCATCACGTCGAGCGGGGCCATGCCGTGGTCCCGCAGGTAGTTGCTGAACAGGCCCGCTCCACCGAGCACTTGCTGGAAGAGCGCGACGACCAGGACCCACGAGATGAAGTGCGGCAGGTACACGATGCTCTGCACGAACTTCTTGACGCGCGGGCTGACCAGACTGTTGATCAGCAGGGCCAGGGCGAGCGGGGCCGGGAAGAAGAAGATCAGCTGGAGCGTGGCGAAGGCCAGGGTGTTGCGGACCGCCTCCCAGAACGCCGGGTCGGCGAACAGCTCCTGGAAATTGGCGAGGCCGACCAGCGGGCTTTCCTTGAAGCCGATGAAGGGCTGGTAGTCCTGGAAGGCGATCACGTTGCCCAGCATCGGCAGGTAGAAGAACCCGATGAAGAACAGCACGCCCGGCGCCATGAGGGCGAGCATCACCCAGTTGTTGCGCAGGCGGACGCGGAGCGGAGCGCGCAGGCGCACCTTCGAACCGGGTTTCCCGGGCGGGGACTTCGGCGACGAGGTCGGCGCGGACGCGGGTGGTGACGCGGCCTGTGGCCTGCGTCGCGTTGCAGGGGATGTCACTCGTTCTCCCTGGCCTGGCGGCATGACGGCATGGAGGGGCAGCGGCCATGGCTTCTCGGGTGTCCTCGGGCGGACTTAATTAAGAAGCCAACTTGCCGAAAGTGAGCCACATCATGGAAGGGTCGCTGGCGCCCGTCAACCACCTGCGGGAATTAAGAGGTTGGACTTTTCTGCGCGGCGCGTTCGGTCTGCTCCATCTGTTCCAAGTGGTCCAGTGCGAGACGAGCTGCCCCGATTGCGGTGGATTCCGCACCGAGCACAGACGTGCGCACTTCGGGCGCGTACGGGCTGCGCTCGGCGAGGCGCCGGGCGAACGGTTCGCTCAGCAGGGCACCCGCCCGGGAGATGCCGCCGCCGAGCACGACCGCGCGCGGGTCGAGCACGGCGACATGGCGGGTGAGGCTGTCGGCGAGGCACTCGGCGAAGGCGCGCAGGGTGTAGCGGGCGCCTCCGTCGCCCGCGGCCGCGGCCGTGACGACCGCGCGCGCCGCGTTCTCACGGGTGGGCCGGTCGGCACCCTGATGCCCGGCGAACCAGTCGAGAAGCCGCTGGTAGGAGAGCTCCCAGCCGTCTCCCGCGACCATCTCGCCCGCCGCGCCGTGCCGACCGCGGTGCAGTTCGCCGCGCAGCCACAGACCGATGCCGAGGCGGTTGCCGACGTACAGGTACACGCAGTCGCGCACGTCGACGCTGACGCCGCCGGTGCACTCCGCGAGAGTGGCGAGCTGGATGTCGTTGCCGACGACCACGGGACCGTGGACGGCGTCGGCCAGTTCCCTGGCGAGGTCGCGGCCGGTCCACTCGGGCAGCGAGTCGCTCACCGAGACGCGCCCCTCGGTGTCGACCATGCCGCTGGTGCCGATGCCGGTGGCGAGCGGGCGCACCCCGGCCGCCTCCGGCCTGGCCAGACAGCCCGCGATCGCGGTGCGCACGGCGTCGAGCCGGTCGTGCGCGGAGAGTTCCGGCGTGACGGCGACGCGCTGCGCGACGACCGTGCGGCCGAGCAGGTCGGCGGCGAGCACGAGGATCTTGTGCGCGCCGATGTCCACGCCGAGGACGTGCCCGGCCTCGGCGCGGAACCGGAATCTGCGGGCCGGCCTGCCCACGCCGCCGTTGCCCGGCGGCAGTTCCACGAGGCGTCCCTCGCGCAGGAGCTGGGCCGTCAGGTCCTGGGCCGTCGGCCGGGAGACGCCGATCAGGGCGGCCAGCTCGGGCACGGTGATCTCGTCGCGCTCGCGCAGCACACGCAGGGCGGCCGCGGCGTTCAGCCGCCGCAGCAGTGACGGATCGCCACTCAACGGGTCGCCACTCATGGGTCCCTCCCCCTTGACAGCAAGATCGGTTGCTCTCAGGGTGACCCGGAGCGATTGAGAAACTTACCTAACAAACAGCGCCCTTGGGAGCACAGATGGGTGAGACAGAACCGCGAACCGGCCATCCCGAGCTGGAGTGCGGTGTCGGCATCTGGGACCAGGACGTCTACGGCAATCATCGCCTGCTGGTGGATGTCACGGCCGCGGCCCCCGCCGTCGCGGCCGAACTGCCGTGGCGCCGCCAGGGTTTGAGCGTACGTTCCGTCACCGGCGCCGTGGACGTGATCGTGCTCGCCCCGTCCGGCCTGCGGGTGCACAACACCGTGGCCGTGGAGGTGACCGAGGAGCGCGGCCGCATCGCCTTCGAGCCGGTGGAGGGCCCGGGGGCGTACGCGGTGCACTATCTGCCGTACGCCCACACGGGCAAGCCGTACTACCCGCAGGCCGCCTACCGCCCGCTGACGAGGACCGCGGACCCGGGCTGGGCGCACCGCTGCGGTCTCGACGGGTCCGGCCTCGACGGGAGCGGTCTCGCCGGGAGCGGCGACGCCTTGGCCGCGCTCCCCCGCGCCGAGGCCTTCCGCTATGAAGCGGCGAGCGCGGTCGACTCGTTCGCGCCGCTGGGCTTCGCCGCCACCGGCGCCGAGTGCCTGACGCTCCGAGAGGCCCACCGAGGCGAGCCGTTCCTGCTCTTCGGGGAGGACCGTGCGCATCCGCTCGGCCGCTACGGCAGGCTGCCCGCGCGCTGGGCACACGCCGTACCGGGGGCGCCCTTCACCGGCACGGCCGACCGCGGGGAGTTCTACGCGGTGCAGGTCGGCGTGTACGCGCTCACCGGCCTGACGGACGTCCGCGCCGAGGTCCGCGGGCTGCCGTTCCCCGTGCGGTGCCTGAGCACGGACGGCACCGACGCACGCGGCGACGCCTTCCGGCGGCACGTCGAGGTGGCCGAGGACGGCGTGGCCGCGCTGTGGCTCGGCATCGACGTGCCCGAACAGGCCCCGCCCGGCCGGTACGAGGGAGAGATCGCCGTCCGTGCGGAGGGCTCGGCGGAGCGCACCCTGCCCCTGCGGCTCACCGTTCGCGAGAGTGCCGTCGCCGGGCACGGCGCCGGTGATCCGGCACGCCTGGCCCGGCTCCGCTGGCTCGACTCGACGTTGGCGCAGGACGACGAGGTGGTCCCCCCGTTCACCCCCGTGCGGGTCGACGGGCACCGGCTCACCATCCTCGGCCGCACCGCCGAACTCGGCCCCGAAGGCCTCCCCCAACAGCTCTTCTCCGCCTTCACGCCGTCCGTGACCCGCGCCGACGGACCCGACCGCGCCCTGCTGGCCGCGCCGGTCGCGCTCGGGATCGGCCGCGGTCTCCGACACGGGCCGCTCTCTCTCGACCAGCCGGGCCCGGCACGGGTGCGCTGGTCGACGACGGCGACCGGGCAGGACGTAATCCTGCGTACAGAGGGCGAGTTGGAGGCCGACGGCTTCCTCGTCCTGCACGCCACCGTCGAGGCCACCGACGACACCGAGCTCGACGTGACACTGGACGTGCCGGTGCGGGAGGACGTCGCGCGGTACGCGATGGGGCTCGGCCTGACGGGCCGCGCGTGCCCGGCGACGTACGACTGGACGTGGGACACCCCCACCCGGAACCAGGACGCCTTCTGGCTCGGCGAGCCGTCCGCGGGCCTACAGCTCTCGCTGCGCGACGAGCAGTACGCACGGCCGCTCAACACCAACTACTACCGTGAGAAGCCCCTGGTCACGCCCCGTTCCTGGGCGGGTGACGGGGACGGCGGGGTGCGGCTGCGCACGGTCGGCGGAGTGCGCGGACTCACCGCGTACAGCGGGCCACTGCGGCTGCGCGCGGGCGAGAGCCGCCGTTTCGAGTTCCGTCTCCTTCTCACCCCGTTCAAGCCGCTGGACCCGGCCCGTCAGCTCACCGACCGGTACTACCACGCGTACGCCACACCCGCCGAGGTCGCGGAGTACGGCGCGAACGTCGTCAATCTGCACCACGCGACGCCACCCAACCCGTACATCAACGACCCCCTGCTCGCCGCGGAGACCCTGCGCGCCTACACCGACGAGGCACACCGGCTCGGCGTGCGCGTGAAGGTCTACGACACGGTGCGCGAACTCACCCGGTACACACCCGAGTTGCCGGTGCTCGCCGCGCTCGGCGACGAGATCTTCGCGCCAGGACCCGGCGGTGGGCACGCCTGGCTGCAGGAGCACCTGGGCGACGACTACGTGCCGGGCTGGGTGGCGTCCGACATCGGCGACGTCGCGGTGGTCACCTCCGGCGACTCGCGGTGGCACAACTCCTACGTGTGCGGCATCGAGCGGCTGCGCCGGGTGGCCGGCGCGGACGGGCTCTACCTGGACGACGTGGCGTACGACCGGACCACCATGAAACGGGTCAGCAAGGCGCTCGCCCGCTCCGGCGCTTCCGCGCCCCTGGTCGACCTGCACTCGTGCAACCAGTTCCGGGAGGCGGACGGGTTCGCCTCCAGCGCCAACCTCTACGCGGAGCTCCTGCCGTACGTCGACCGGCTCTGGCTCGGCGAACTCTTCGACTACGACGGCGCGGACGGGTCCGACCCCGCCTACTGGCTGGTCGAGATCTCGGGCATCCCCTTCGGTCTGATGGGCGAGATGCTGGAGGGCGGCGGCAACCCCTGGCGCGGTCTGGTCTTCGGGATGACGGCGCGGGCCCCCATGACCGACGTACGGCCGCTGTGGCAGGCCTTCGACCGGCTGCGGCTCCCGGAGGCGGAGATGACCGGCTGGTGGGCGGGTGAGCCGCCGGTGCGGACCGGTCGGGACGACGTCCTGGCGACGACGTGGCGGGGGCCGGGCGGGACGGTGACCGCGCTTGCGTCCTGGGCCGCGGAGCCCGTGGAGGTGGTGCCGGTCATGGCGTCCGGTCCGGTGGCCGCGTACGCGCCCCCGATCGAGGGGTTCCAGCCGGAGCGGTCGTTCGCCGCGGGCGAGCCGGTCCCGGTGCCGCCGGGACGCGGCTGGCTGCTGGGGATCGCGCCGCCCGGGGACGGGCCTACTTCCCCATGACGAGACCGGCCTTGCCGCCCTCCCGGCTGAGGGCCACCCGGCGGATCCGGTCGCGGACGTCGCCCAGCTCGGCGCCGCGGTCCAGCGCCTTGTTGAGGTTGACGACCCGGCCGGCGTCCGTGTCGAACAGCATCGGCAGGAACTCGGCCTTCTTCACCAGCCAGCGGGTGCCTGGGCGCTCGGGCGGCGCGAAGGTGAAGCGGCCGATGGTGCCCTGGTTGCCGCGCGGGTCGTGCGCGCCCTCGTGGTTGATCATGTCTCCGGCGATCTGGTCACCCATGCCGTAGATGGCCCAGGTGCCGTTCACCTTCTCGTAGGCCTGCGGCACGTGCGCGTGCGTTCCGAGCAGCAGGTCGATGTCGGGGCGCCCGCCGGTGCGGGACGCCGTGAGCTGCTTGCCGAGCCGCAACTGCCGGCGGTCGGGCTCGTCCTGCCACTCCGTGCCCCAGTGCAGGCTGACGACCACCACGTCGGCGCCCGCCTTCCGGGCCGCCCGCGCGTCGGCGACGATCTTGCCGCGGTCGATGAGGTCGACCGTCCACGGCTTGCCCTTCGGCAGCGGGTAGCCGTTCGTGCCGTAGGTGTAGGCGAGCTGCGCGACCTTCGCGCCGCCCGCCCGCAGCCAGGCCGGGCTCTTGTCCTCGGCCGCCGAACGGGCCGATCCCGCGTGCTTCACACCCGCCTTGTCCAGCGCGTCCAGGGTGCGGCGCACTCCTGCCGAACCGTCGTCCAGCGTGTGGTTGGACGCGGTGGAGCAGGAGTCGTACCCGGTGGCCTTGAGGGCGCGGGCCACTTGGGGCGGGGACTTGAAGCTGGGATAGCCGGTGTAGTCGCCGTCGGCTCCGTAGACCGTCTCCATGTGACAGATCGCCAGATCCGCCCGGGAGACGACCGGCTTGGCGCCCGCGAGCATCGGCGCGAAGTCGTAGCCGTCGCCGTCCGCGTCGGCGTTGGCCTGGCGGATGATCGAGGCGTGCGGCAGGACGTCGCCGGAAGCGACGAGCGTGAAGGGGTGCCACGCGGCCGTGGAACCACCGGCCGGGGAGCGCTGTCCGCCCGTCAGGAGCTGGGCCGAGCACGCGGCGGTGGCCGCGATGCCCACGAGCAGAAGGGCCGCCGCCGCTGCCGTCGCGGGGCGCGAACGCCCCGCCCGTCGGATGGCTTGCGAGGTGAAAGGGGTTCTTGTGTGCCGTGAGATGTGCCGTGAGATCCGTACGCGCTGCGTCATCGATCGAGCTCCGTGGCTGGGGCGATATTCGGCCAGACGAATACACGTACGGAAATAACATCAAATCAAGGATCATTGCCGTCATAGTCCCTGAAACGGAGTCAAACGCAGTGGCCTGTGACGCGAACAACACGAGGCGGCTCACCTGCGGTGAAACCGTAGGCCGGGTCAAGGCTCCGTAAAGCGCCTTGCTCGGCACCCCTCTCGGGTAATCGGCTGTTCCTCACCGTGTGCCGGATTGGGGGGCCAGAGGCCGGTGACGCACACGGACCGGAGGAAGGCGGAGCGGATGCGGCACGAGAGCAGAGGGAACACCGACGACCCCCAGGACGGCGAACTGGCCGTCCCCATGGCCTGGTTGTATGCCGAGTACATCGCCGACGAGCTGCTGCGCACCGGCGATCTGATGCCGCCCACCTCCTTCGAGTACCGGGCGGGGCGCGACGCCCTCGCGCTGACGATCTTCCTGTCGGACACCCGGGGCGAGCTGTCCGGGATCCGGGTGATCTCGCAACTGGAGACCTGGCTGACCCTCACCGCGTACGGGCAGCCGTGGCAGGACTGGGTACGGGAGCGGCTCACCCAGCTCACGGCGGAGGCCGTCGCGGCCAGTGGGCCCCGGCCCGACCTGGAGCTCGCCGACCTCGCGTGGCGCTGGTTGCAGGAGACCGAACTCCTCGCGCCGGACCTGGACGCGGTGCCCGGCCGTGCCGTCCTCGGCGAGGAGGACGGGCCGAAGGTGTGGACTCCGGCCTGGCGCCTCGGGCTGCCGCTCGGCCATCTGGCGATCCATCTGTTCTGAGCCCGGGTTCTGAGCCCGGGTTCTCAGCCCCGCACGGCCGGACGGGGGGGGCGGGGGCTACTTCAGCAGTCGCGACATCCGTCTGTCCGCGAGCAGTCTGCCGCCCGTCTGGCACGTCGGGCAGTACTGCAGCGAGGAGTCGGCGAAGGAGACCTCGCGGACCGTGTCGCCGCACACCGGGCACGGCTCGCCGGTACGGCCGTGCACCCGCAGGCCGCCCTTCTTCTCCGCCTTGAGGCGGCCCGCCGCGACACCGTGCGAGCGCTCCACCGCGCCGTTCAGCGTATCCAGCAACGCCACATGCAACCCATGGACTTCCTCCTTCGTGAGACTCGACGTGAGCCGGAACGGCGACATGCGGGCCGCGTGCAGGATCTCGTCGCTGTAGGCGTTCCCGATGCCCGCGATGAGGCTCTGGTCGCGCAACGCCCCCTTGATCTGGCGCCGTTCGCCCGCCAGGAGGCCCGCGAACCGCTCCTCGTCGAAGTCGGCGGCCAGCGGGTCGGGGCCGAGGCGCGCGATGCCCGGGATCTGCTCGGGCGACTCGGTGACGTACACCGCCAGACGCTTCTGGGTGCCCGCTTCCGTGAGGTCGAAGCCCTCCCCCGTCTCCAGGGCGACACGCAGCGCCAGCGGGCCCTTGCCGGGGCGCGGTACGCCGTCGGGGAGCCGGTCGTGCCACCGCAGCCAGCCCGCGCGGGCCAGATGGGTGACCAGGTGCGGTCCGCCGGTGTCGATGTCCAGAAACTTGCCGTGCCGGTGCACGGCGGTGACGGTGCGGCCTTCGAGGGCGGTGAGCGGCGGATCATACGTCTTGAGGACGCTGATCGCCACGGGCAGCACGCGCACGATCTCACTGCCGACCAGATGGCCCGTCAGGAAGCCCCTCAGTGCCTCGACTTCAGGAAGTTCAGGCATCGCTCTCCCTCAGTTCCTTGGCTCCGCGCCCCCGTGTCTCCGCGACGGGCACGACGAACTCGCACCACACGCATTTGCCGCTGCCGCGCGCCTCCACGCCCCACTCGTCCGCGAGCCGGTCCACCAGGAGCAGGCCGCGGCCCGAAACGCCGGAGTCGCCCGCGTCGCGGCGGCGCGGCAGGGCGCTCGACGCGTCCTCGACGTCGACGCGCAGCCGCCGGTCGGTGCCGCTCAGGACGCGCAGGGTCACGACCGCGGAGCCGTCGGTGTGCATCAGGGCGTTGGTGATCACCTCGTCGGCGACCAGCTCGATCTCGTCGGCCCGTTCGCCCGCGCCCCAGGCCCGTACCGCGGCCCTGATCATGTGCCGGGCGTCGGCGAGCGCCTCCGGGTCGCTCGGCGCGACGTGCTGCCGCAGGCGCCCGCCCGAGCGCGGTGTGTCGGCCATACGGCGGCGCATCAGGAGCAGCGCCGCGTCGTCTTCACCGCTGCGGCCGTCGATGAGGCCGCAGAGCCGGTCGGCGAGCCGCTGCAGGTCCCGGGGGCCGACCGCGGCGAGCTCCGCCAGTGCCCGCATGCCGTCGTCCAGGTCGGCGCCCGGCTCCTCGACGAGGCCGTCGGTACAGAGCAACAGGGTCTGACCCGGGTCGAGTTCGAGGGTGGTGACGGGATAGTCGAGCTGCCCGAACTCGGCGGAGAGGCCCAGCGGCAGACCGCCGTCCACCGGCACCCGGCGGCAGGTGCCGTCGGCGAGCTGGACGAGCGGATCCAGATGGCCGGCCCGGACGAACTGCACCACCCCGGTCGAGAGGTCCGCCTCCGCGTAGAGGCAGGTCGCGAAGCGGTCGGTGTCCAGTTCGTGCAGGAAGCCGGAGGCGCGGGCCATGACGGTGGCGGGCATGTGTCCCTCGGTGGCGTAGGCGCGCAGCACGATGCGGAGCTGGCCCATGACGGCCGCCGCGTGCGTGTCGTGGCCCTGGACGTCGCCGATGACGGCGCCGACGCGGCTGCCGGACAGCGGGATCACGTCGTACCAGTCGCCGCCGATGTCCCGGCCGAGCGCCGCCGAGCGGTATCTGACGGCGATCTCCGCGCCGGGGACGCCGGGGATGCTGCGCGGCAGCATGGCCTGCTGGAGGCCTTGGGCGAGGTCCTTCTCCTGCTCGTAGAACATGGCGCGCTGCAAGCTCTGCGCGATGCTGCTGCCAAGCGCGACGAGGACGTTGCGCTCCTCCGCGGTGAAGCCGGTCTTGTTCTGGTAGAGCAGGCCGAGGGCGCCGACGGCGCGGCCCTGCGCGATCAACGGCAGATACGCGGCGGCGGAGATGCCGAGTTCGTCGATGTGCGGCCAGAGCAGCGGGTAGGACTCCGCGAAGTCGTCCGCGGTGTCGATGTAGCGCGGGGCGAGGGTGCGGACGACCTCGCTCATCGGGTAGTTCTCGTCGACGCCCGTAAGACGGGTGCCGGGGACGAAGCTGCCCGCGGGACCCTCCGCCACGAGCCGGATCCGCCCGGCCTCGACGAGGCCCATGACGAGGTTCGACGCGCCCAGGTGCGCGAGACCGTGGGTGTCCCGGAGCACGTCGATGACGTCCCGCACCGTGCGGGCGTGCGCCAGCGCCGCCGTGGTGCCCTGGACGAGGCTTGTCGTGCGGCGCCGCTCGGCCTCGTCGTCGGCGCGCTCGCGCAGCGCGGCCGGGCTGTCGCCGAGCTCCTGGGTGGCGTCCCTGACGAGTCCCACGATGCGGTGCGGGCGGCCGGTGCGGTCCCGTTCGATGCGGCCCTGCGTGTGCGTCCAGCGCAGCGCGCCGGTGCGGCAGCGGATCCGGAAGTACGCGCCGTACGTCTCGCTGCCGTCCTTCAGGGCGTGCGAGACGGCCTGGTCCAGGCGGTGCGCCTCGACGGTGGGGACGCGGAAGGCGAGGGACTCGGGCCGGTTGTCGTACTCCTCGGGGCGTACGTCGAAGACTTCGTGGGCGGTGGCGTCCATCGTCATCCGGCCCGTGTCCAGGTCCCAGTCGAAGCGGCCCATGCGCAGCGCGGCCCCGTGCAGCGAGAGGAAGCAGCCGTCCGACTCCCCGGCCGGCTGCCCGCAGTGGCAGTGCCCCGCCGGGTCGTGCTCCATGGGCCCACGCTAGGCGGAGCCCCGCGCGGGCGCATTCGGGGACGCGGGTGCGGAAGCGTCAGGTGTCGAAGGTGTCGGGGCCGCTGTCGGAGAACGGGTTCTCCGACGGGTAGGGGTCATCGGCACCAGGTCGTCCTCCTCCTGGGAGGGGCCTTCGGTCGGGGGCGTCGGGGGCGGTTCACGAGGGCCCAGGGGTCTCGCCCGAGATGGAGCGGGTGCCCCGCGGTGTCGTGGAGCCGGTGGGCGACGGCTGAGGCGAACGGGTGACGGGCGGCGGGGGCCCGGCGTTCTCCGCGGTGGACTCGGTGAAGGGGTCAGGGCCGCGGATATCGCGAGGACGATCGCGTGGGTCCTGGTGGGTGCGCGCACCGGTTCTCCCGCCGTTGCCGTGCCGTGCGCCCCCGGCCTCCGGAGGCGTTCCGCCATGGTCCGCAGGGGCTCCGGCGGGCCCGCAAGCGGACGGAGATCCCCCGGCGCCCGCCCGGCGTCCCTGCCGAAACCCCTGACCAGCGGCACAATGGGGCCCGTGCAGTGGTTCACGGCGGACGCGTACTGGATGAGCCGGATGATCTTCCAGCGAGCCCTGGCCGCGGTCTATCTCGTGGCGTTCCTTGGGGCCGCCCTGCAGTTCCGGGCGCTCCTCGGTGAGCGCGGGATGCTGCCGGTGCCGCGATACGTCGCCCAGGTGCCGTTCCGGCGGGCGCCGAGCCTGTTCCAGCTGCACTACTCGGACCGGTTCTTCGCACTGTGCGCGTGGACGGGATGCGGGGTCGCGGTGGGGCTGCTCGCCGGTCTGGACGGGCGCCTGCCGCTGTGGGGCGCGATGCTGCTGTGGCTGGTCCCGTGGGCGCTGTACGTCTCGATCGTGAACGTGGGACAGACCTGGTACGGCTTCGGCTGGGAGTCGCTGCTCCTGGAGGTGGGCTTCCTCGCGGTCTTCCTCGGCAACGACCGCGTCGCACCGCCCGTTCTGGTGCTCTTCCTCCTGCGGTGGGTGCTGTTCCGTGTGGAGTTCGGCGCCGGGCTGATCAAGATGCGCGGGGACGCGTGCTGGCGCGCGCTCACCTGTCTGGACTTCCACCACGAGACCCAGCCGATGCCGGGACCGCTGAGCTGGTTCTTCCACCATCTGCCGAAGCCGGTGCACCGGGTGGAGGTCGCGGCCAACCACGTCACCCAACTCGCCGTCCCCTTCCTGCTGTTCACACCCGGTCCGGTGGCGACGGGAGCGGCCTGCCTGATGATCGTGACCCAGCTGTGGCTGGTCCTGTCGGGCAACTTCTCGTGGCTGAACTGGCTCACCATCGTGCTCGCCGCGTCCGCCCTCGACCTGTCCCCCTGGCACACGGCGCCGGAGGTCGCGGGCCCGCCGCTCTGGTACGAGGTGGTGGTCACCGCCGTCGCCGCGGGGCTCTTCGCGCTGAGCTACCGCCCGGTGCGCAATCTGCTGTCCCGGCGGCAGGTCATGAACCGCTCGTTCGATCCGTTGCACCTCGTCAACGCGTACGGCGCGTTCGGGAGCGTCAGCCGGGTCCGCCAGGAGGTCGTCATCGAGGGCACGGCGGATCCGGTGCCGCGTGAGGACTCCGACTGGCGGGCGTACGAGTTCAGGGGCAAGCCGGGCGACGTGCGGCGGTGGCCGCGCCAGTTCGCGCCGTACCACCTGCGGCTCGACTGGATGATGTGGTTCGCGGGGCTCTCCCCCGCGTACGCCGGATCGTGGTTCGGACCGCTGGTGGAGCGCCTCCTGGACGACGACCGCGACACCCTGCGGCTGCTGCGGAGTTCGCCGTTCCCGCCCGGCGCCCCGCCCGCGTACATCCGCGCCCGGCTCTACCGCTACCGGTACACCACCTGGCGGGAGCTGCGCGAGACGGGCGCCTGCTGGGAGCGCACGTACGTCCGTGAATTCCTGCCACCGACGCGGCTCGCCCCGCCCGCTCAGAGCCCGTAGACGCGGCGGGCCGTGCCGCCGAAGACCTCGCCCTTCTCCTCCGTGTCGAGCGAACCGGTCAGCAGCCGTGCGGCATCGAGGACTTCGGTGTACGAGGCGGCCAGCGTGCTGACCGGCCAGTCGGAGCCGAACATCAGCCGTCCGGGGCCGAAGGCGGTCAGGACGGTGTCCGCGTAGGGCCGCAGGTCGTCCACCGTCCACGTCTTGTGGTCGGCCTCGGTGACCAGGCCGGAGAGTTTGCACACCGTATTGGGGCGGGCGGCGAGAGCACGGACCGCCGAGGCCCAGGGTTCGAGGGCTCCCGTGACGACGGGCGGCTTGCCCAAGTGGTCCAGGACGAGGGTGAGTTCGGACAGCTCCGCCGCGATCTTGGCGCAGGCGGGCAGCTGGTGGGGCAGGACCACGAGGTCGTGGGCGAGGCCCGCCTCTGCGAGTGCCGTGAGACCTTTGCGGACGTCGGGGCGCAGCAGCCACTCGGGGTCCGGCTCGCCCTGGACCTGGTGGCGGATGCCCACCAGGTGCTGTCCGCCCGGGAGTTCGCGGAGCGCGGCCAGTGTGTCGGCCACGTCCGGGCGGGTGAGGTCGGTCCAGCCGACGACCCCCGCGACCAGTTCGCTGCCATCCGCGAGGGCCAGGAGCTCCGGGGTCTCCTCGGGGACGGTGACCGTCTGTACGAGAACGGTGGCGGTGACGCCTGCCGCGCGGGCCTCGGGTGCGAGATCGGCCAGGGAGAAGTCCCTGCGGAGCCCCGCGAGGGCCTCGCCGGTGATCCACTCCTGGTCGCGCACGGACAGGTCCCACACGTGGTGGTGGGCGTCGACGAGGGACGGCGCGGTCCCGGCGGGCCCGGTCACGGCAGCTCCCACACGACGGGCAGCCCGGCCTCGGTGCCCTCGGCGGAGTAGTCGTGGACGACGTCGAGGAGCTCGCCCATCCGCGCCTGCCAGGCGACGTTGACCGGCAGCTTCTCCAGCTCGGCGAGCAGCAGGGTGTAGTCCTCGCACTCCAGGACGTGGAACAGGTCCGTTCCGCTGCGCCAGATAGTCCAGGAGGAGGCGCCCGCGGCGCGGATCGCGGTGGTGAGTTCGCCGGGCACCTCGCGGTGCACGGCGTCGTACTCCTCGACGCGGTCGGCGCGGACCTTGGTGTGCAGCGCGACTCTCACAGCCGGTCCCTTCCCCGTACGACCGCCGGTATGTCCGCCGGTATGTCCGCCGGTATGTCCGCCCGCACCGTTCCGGGCACCGGCACGTCCTGCGGCAGCAGCCCGGCCTCGCGTGCCTCCTGCCAGAAGTCGTCCGGCACATCGGCGGCGAACTGTTCTGCCGCATCGGTGACCTGCTCCGGTGCGTGGATGCCGACAAGGACGCTGGCGACGGCGGGGTGGCCGAACGGGAAGGCGAGCGCGGCGGCGCGCAGCGTGGTGCCGTGCCGCTCGGCGAGGGCCCGCAGGGCCACGGCGCGCGCGAGCAGTTCGGGCGGTGCCTCGCTGTAGTCGAAACGCGCGCCCGGCCTGGGGTCGGCGAGCAGGCCGGAGTTGAAGACGCCACCGATGACGATCGACGCGCCCCGCTCGCTCGCCGCGGGCAGCAGCTCGGTGAGGGCCGTGTGGTCGAGGAGTGTGTAGCGGCCCGCGCAGAGCACGGCGTCGACGTCCGTGTCGCGGACGAAGCGGGTCAGCATCCCGGCCTGGTTCATGCCCGCGCCTATCGCGCCGACGACCCCTTCGGAGCGGAGTTTCTCCAGGGCGGGGTAACCGTCGCGGAAGGCTTCCTCCGCATGGTGGTCGGGGTCGTGCAGGAAGACGATGTCGACGCGGTCGGCCCCGAGGCGGGTGAGGCTGGCCTCGATCGAGCGGCGCACGCCGTCCGCGCTGAAGTCCCAGACCCTGCGGTGCGTCCTCGGCACGGCGAAGCCGCCGTCGGCGAGGTCGTCGCCCGTGACCTCGCCGACCGGTTCCAGGAGCCTGCCGACCTTCGTCGAGATGGCGTACGAGGAGCGGTCCCGGCCGCGGAGCGCCTCACCCAGCCTGCGTTCGGAGAGGCCGAGGCCGTAGTGCGGGGCGGTGTCGAAGTAGCGGATGCCCGCGTTCCAGGCGTGGTCGAGGGCGGTGGCCGCCTGCTCGTCGCTGATCGGCGCGTAGAGGTTGCCGATGCCCGCGGCGCCGAAGGACAGCTCGGTCACCTCGACGCCGCCGGAGCCGAGAGGGCGGCGCGGGAGGCCGCTCCGGGAGTCCGGGAGGCCGCTCACGGAGTCCCGATCGCCGCTCACGGGGTCGCCGGGCGGAGCCGCAGGCCCTGCATGCCGCCGTCGACGGCGAGCGCGGTGCCGGTGGTGGCGCCGGACAGAGGGCTCGCCAAGTAAGCGATGGCGCCCGCGACTTCGGCCGCGGTGACCAGGCGTCCGGTGGGCTGGCGGGCGGCGAGTGCGGCGCGCTCGGCGGCCGGGTCGGGGGCGGCGTCCAGGAGGCGGCCGATCCACGGGGTGTCGACGGTGCCGGGGGTGACGCAGTTGACGCGGATGCCCTCGCGTACGTGGTCGGCGGCCATCGCGAGGGTGAGGGAGAGCACCGCGCCCTTGGACGCCGAGTACAGGGCGCGCTGCGGGAGGCCCGCGGTCGCGGCTATGGAGCAGGTGTTCACGATCGCCGCGCTTGAGGACCTGCGCAGATGGGGCAGGGCGGCGCGGGTGGTGCGTACGACGCCGAGGACGTTGACGTCGAGGACGGTGTGCCACTGGGTTTCGTCGTTGTCCTCGACGGTGCCCTGGGCGCCGATGCCCGCGTTGTTGACCAGTACGTCGAGCCCGCCGAGGTCGGCGGCGGCCGACGCGACGGCCGCCCGTACGGAGACGTCGTCGGTGACGTCGGCGGCGTACGGGTGGAGGGGCTTGTCGACGCCGCTCGGGTCGAGGTCGAGCACGGCGACGCGGGCGCCGCGCGCGGCGAGGAGGTCGGCGGTGGCCCGTCCGATGCCGGAGGCGCCGCCGGTGACGAGGACCGTGAGCCCCTGGAAGTCGGTCATGCGGCTGCTCCCTTGTCGTGCGCGAGGTGGTCGTGCGCGAGGTCTGCGTGCGCGAGGTCCGCGGCCCAGAACGTGCCGTCCGGATAGGTGAATTCGGCGATGGACTCGGCCCGCATGGTCGCCGAGAAGCCGGGCGCGGTCGGCGCCGTGTAGTGGCCCGCGCGCATCACGACAGGGTCGGTGAAGTGTTCGTGGAGGTGGTCGACGTACTCGATGACACGGTTCTCGGTGGTGCCCGCGAGCGCCACGTAGTCGAACATCGACAGGTGCTGGACGAGCTCGCACAGGCCGACGCCGCCCGCGTGCGGGCAGACGGGTACGCCGAACTTCGCGGCGAGCAGCAGGATCGCGAGGTTCTCGTTGACGCCGCCGACCCGGGCCGCGTCGATCTGGAGGATGTCGATGGCGCGGGCCTGGAGGAGCTGTTTGAAGACGATGCGGTTCTGCACGTGTTCGCCGGTGGCGACCTTGACCGGGGCGACGGCGGTGCGGATCGCGGCGTGGCCGAGGACGTCGTCGGGGCTGGTGGGCTCCTCGACCCAGTAGGGGTCGAATTCGGCGAGCGCGCGGGTCCACCGCACCGCCTCGTCGACGTTCCAGCGCTGGTTGGCGTCGACGGCCATGCGGATGTCCGGTCCGATCGCCTCGCGGGCGGTGCGGCAGCGGCGGATGTCGTCGGCGAGGTCCGCGCCGACCTTCAGCTTGATCTGGGTGAAGCCGTCGGCGACGGCCTGCCGGGCGAGCCGGGTGAGCTTCTCGTCGCTGTAGCCGAGCCAGCCGGGCGAGGTGGTGTAGCCGGGGAAGCCGTGCTCCTGGAGCGCGGCGGTGCGGTCCGCCGCGCCCTCGCGCCCCGTCCGCAGCAGGCCGAGGGCCTCGTCGGGGGTGAGGGCGTCGGCGATGTAGCGGAAGTCGACCTGGGAGACGAGCCACTCGGGGGTGGCGTCGGCGAGCAGCCGCCACAGCGGTTTGCCGGCGCGCTTGGCGGCGAGGTCCCAGGCGGCGTTGACGACGGCGCCGATGGCCATGTGCATCACGCCCTTCTCGGGGCCGAGCCAGCGCAGTTGGCTGTCGCCGACCAGGGCGCGGTTGACGGTGCCGGGGTCGGCGCAGAGCTCGTCGACGGGGCGGCCCATGACGTGGTGCCGCAGGGATCGGATCGCGGCGACCTGGACGTCGTTGCCGCGGCCGATGGTGAAGGTGAAGCCGTGCCCTTCCAGGCCGTCGTCGGCGTCCGTGCGCAGCACCACGTAGGCGGCGGAGTAGTCGGGGTCCGGGTTCATCGCGTCGGATCCGTCGAGCTCCCGCGAGGTCGGGAACCGTATGTCGTAGGTGTCGACCGCGGTGATGCGGGCGGGGGTCGGGGACACGGGAGGCCTTTCCGGCAGGGGACGGGGGCGCGGGAGGAACCGTCGGCCAGGTCAGTCCTGCGCGCGGCCCGTGGTGACGCGCGCGATCATCAGGGCGACCAGGATGATTCCGCCGTAGATGGCCTGGATCCAGAAGGACGGCACCTGGGCGAGGGTGAGCAGGTTCTGTACGACGCCGAGCAGCAGGACGCCGGTGAGGGCGCCGAACATGGTGCCCTTGCCGCCGTCGAGGCTGATGCCTCCGATGACGGCGGCGGCGAACACCGTGAAGATCATGTTCTGGCCCTGGTTGGCGTTGATGGCGCCGACGTAGCCGGTCTGCATGAGCCCGCCGACCGCGGCGAGGGCTCCGGCGACCACGAACACGCCGAGCATGACGCGGTCGACGCGGATACCGGCGGCGCGCGCCGCGTCCGGGTTGCCGCCGATCGCGTACAGGGCGCGGCCCACACGGTGGTACTTGAGGACGAACCCCGCGAGGCCGAAGGCGGCCGCCGCGAGCCACACGGACATGGGGACGTGCAGGAACGTGGTGGTGGCGAGGGTGTAGAAGGCGTCGGACATGCCGAAGAGGGTCTTGCCCTCGGTGGCGCCGACGAGCAGGCCGCGCAGCACGATCAGCATGGCGAGCGTCACGATGAACGCGTTGAGCTTGAGCTTCACGACGAGGATGCCGTTGAAGGCGCCGATGGCCGCGCCGACGAGCAGGATGGCGAGGATGCCGACGGCCGCGGGCAGGTCCGTGCCGAAGCCGGCCTGTGCGGCGGGCAGGACGAGGAGCGCGCCGACGGCGGGCGCGATGCCGACGACCGACTCCAGGGACAGGTCGAACTTGCCGGTGATGAGGACGAGCGACTCGGCGAGGACGACCATCGCGAGGGCGGCGGACGCGCCGAGGATGGAGATGAGGTTCCGCTCGGTCAGGAAGGTGTCGTTCACCAGCGTGCCGAGCAGCATGAGCAGCAACAGGGCGGGCACGAGGGCGAGTTCGCGGGCGCGGCGCAGCAGCACGGTCTTCGCCGCCGCCTTGTCGCGTACCGCCCGTACGGGAGTCGTGGTCGAGGCCGACGGGGCCTTCAGGTCAGCCATGGTCCACTCCTTCGATGGCGGCGATCAGCTCGTGGTCGGTGAAGCCCGCCTCGTACTCCGCGACGACGCGCCCGTGGAAGAGGACGAGCACGCGGTCGCAGCGGCGCAGGTCGTCCAGTTCGTCGGAGACGACGAGTACCGCGGTGCCGTCCTCGCGGGCGTGGTCCATGCGGGCGAGCAGGGACTCCTTGGACTTCACGTCGACGCCCGCGGTCGGGTTGATGAGGACCAGCAGGCGCGGGTCGGAGGCGAGCGCGCGGGCCATGACGACCTTCTGGGCGTTGCCGCCGGAGAGGTCGGAGACGGGCTGGTCGGGGCCTTCGGCGTGGATGTCGAGGCGGTCGATGAGATCGTCGGCGAAGCGGCGTCTGGCGTCGGTGCCGACGAAGCCGTAGCGGCCGAGCCGGTCCAGGACGCTCATGGTGGCGTTGTCGCCGATGGTCATGGAGTGGACGAGGCCCTGGCTGTGCCGGTCGCGCGGGACGCAGCCCACTCCGGCGCGCAGGGCGGCCGTCACATCGCCGAACGGCAGTTCCTTGCCGTCGAGCCGGGCAGTGCCGCCGGTCGGCGTGTGCAGTCCGGCGAAGCTCTCCGCGAGGTTGATCTTGCCGCTACCGGAGGAACCCGCGAGGCCGACGACCTCGCCCCTGCGGACGGTCAGGTCGATGTCGGCGTAGGACTCGCTGGTGAGCCCCTCGACGGCGAGCAGCACGGGGGCGTCGCCGGGGACCTCGGTCCTTGCCACGGCCCGCTCGGCCTGGGCCTGCTCGGCGATGACCTCGCCCGCCATGGCCTCCACCAGGGCACCGTGCGGCAGTTCGGCGACGGGGGCGCTGGTGATCCAGCGGGCGTCGCGAAGGACGGTGACGGTCTGGCACACCTCGTACACCTCCTGGAGGTGGTGCGAGATGAACAGGAAGGTGACGCCGGACTTCTGGAGTGCGCGCATGCGGGTGAAGAGGCGCTCGATCTCGCGGTTGTCGAGCTGCGCGGTCGGCTCGTCGAGGACGATGAAACGCGCGCCGAAGCTCAACGCCCGTGCGATCTCGACCATTTGGCGGTCTTCGACCTTGAGGTCGGCTGTGCGCGCCTCGGGGTCGACGCGCACGTCCCAGGTGCCGAGGACCTCCGCGGCCTCGGCCCGCAGTCTGCGCCAGCTGATGAGACCGCCGCGGCCCTGGGGCTGGCGGTTGATGAAGAGGTTCTCGGCGACGGTCAGTTCGGGGACGACGGTGGGTTTCTGGTAGACGCAGGCCACCTTGCGGCGCCAGGCGTCGCGGTCGGTGAGCGGCGGCGCGGGTTCGCCGTCGAAGTGGACGGTGCCCGCGTCGGGCGCCTGGAGTCCGGTGAGGACGGTGACGAGAGTGGACTTGCCCGCGCCGTTGCGGCCGACGACGGCGTGCGACTCGCCCGGCAGAACGGTCAGGCGGCCGTCCCGCAGGGCGACGGTGGGTCCGTACCGCTTGACGATGCCGATCGCCTCGACGAGCGGCGGTGCGGCGGCCAGGGCGGTGGGGGGCTTGGTCATCGGATCGCTCATTTGACCGTGTTGCCCCACAGCTTGGAATCGTCGACGTTCCCCTTGGTGACCAGCGGGGCGGGCAGCTGGTCCTCGAGGATGCCGCTGGGCAGCTCGACGATCTCGGAGTCGTGGTCGGTCGGTCCGGGCTTGAACTTCTTCCCGTTCATCGCGGCCTTGATGTAGTACATGCCGTACTTGGCGTAGGCGTCGGCGGGCTGCGAGACGGTCGCGTCGATCTGGCCCTTGCGGATCGCGTCGAACTCCTGCGGGATGCCGTCGTTGGAGATGACGGTGATGTGGCCCTTCTCCCCCGGCTTCTTGAGTATCCCCTTGGACTTGAGGGTCTGCAGGGTGGGTGCGAGATAGACGCCGCCCGCCTGCATGTAGATGCCCTTGAGGTCGGGGTGGGAGTTGAGGAGGGTGTCGAGTTTGGAGGCGGCCGTGTCGGACTCCCACTTGGCGGGGATCTCCAGGACCTTCAGCTTCGGGTACTTCTTCTTGACGCAGTCGCGGAACGCCTTGGAGCGCTCGCGGCCGTTGACGGAGGCCAGGTCGCCCATGATCTGCACGACCTTGCCGGTCCTGACCTGCTTGCCGAGGTAGTCGCAGGCCTTCTCGCCGTACGCCACGTTGTCGGCCCGCACCACCATCGCGACCTTGCCCTTCTCGGGCGCGACGTCCACGGCGACCACGGGCACGCCCTTGCGTTCGGCCTGGTCGAGGCCCGCGGAGATCGCGGCGCTGTCGAGCGGCGCGACGACGAGGCCCTTCACGCCCTGGTTGAGCTGGTTGTTGATGTCGGTGATCTGCTGCGAGGGGTCACTGTTGGAGTTGACGGCCTTCATCGCGTCGACGTCCTCGGACTTCGCCATCTTCGGCACGTAGTCGTTGTACGACTGCCAGAACGGCGAGGTCAGCAGGGGCAGGACCACCCCGACCTTGCCCTCTCCGCCGCCCTCGCCACCGGGCGACGCGGTGTCCTTGGTACTGCCGCACGCCGCGAGCACGAGGGAGACGCAGGCGGTCGCGGCTGCGGCGCGCACCGCCCGCGAAGTCCGGCTGCTGCCGAGCCTGTTGCGCACATTCCTGCCGGCCATCTTGACGGCTCCTCATCGAGGGGGATCGAACGGGAACGGGGAATCCAGGATCCGATGACGCGAATATTTATCAGACCACTTGAGGCTCACAACACCCCTCGTCGTCAACTTTTCGCACTTTCCGGCCGTAGTGGTCGGACCACATCTCTGGCTAGACTGCGGCGCACTCGGCTAGTGGAGGAGCGTTACGTGGACAAGCCAGACCAGTCCGCCCCGCAGAAGGGCACCGTGACGCAGCGGGCCATCGAGCAGATCAAGGCGATGATCGGCGAGGGCCGTCTGGAGCCGGGCCAACGCCTGCCCACGGAACGGGACTTGGCGGTGCAGCTGGGCATATCGCGCTCCTCGATGCGGGAGGCGATCCGCGCGATGACGGTGCTCGGCGTCCTGGAGGCCCGGCACGGCTCCGGCATCTACGTGACGCAGCTGGAGGCCGGCGACCTCCTCGAGACCTTCGGGGTGGTGGCGGACCTGTCCCGCGGGCCGCGCCTGGTCGAACTCCTCGAAGTGCGCCGGGTCCTGGAGTCCACCGCGACCGCGCTGGCGGCCGCACGGATCTCACCCGACCAACTGGCCGACGTGGAGAAGCACTTGGAGGCCATGAACGCCACGGACGACCCGGAGGAGATCATCTCCCACGACCTGGCGTTCCACCGCACGATCTCCCTCGCCGCGGGCAACGACACGATGGCCGCGATACTGGAGGGCCTCTCGTCCCGCACGTTCCGCGCCCGGGTGTGGCGCGGCTACCAGGAGGAGGACGCCTTTGAGCGCACCCGCCGCGAGCACGCCCGCATCCACCGGGCCCTCGTGGCCCGGGACCCGGAGGCGGCCAGGGCCGCGGCGGCGGCGCATGTGGGCGAGGTGGAGGAGTGGCTGCGGGGGCAGTTGGAGGGGTGAGGGGTCGGTTGAGAGGTGAGAGGTCAGTTGAGAGGTGAGAGGTCGAATGAGAGGTGAGGGGTCGGTCGAGGAGCGAGCGAGCGAGGACGGTGCGGGAAACGCGAGTGACGGGCCGGGACGGTTCTGACACCATCCCCGACGTGATCACCGACCCGCGCAACACAGCACCCCTGGCCTCGGCCGTACGCAACAACGCCGCGTGGTGCGACGCCGTCTGCCGCTCCCACGGGGTGGCGGGAACCGTCGAAGGGGAGTCGTGGGCCAGTCCCCGTCGCACTCCCCCGCTGTATCCCGACGCCGTGACGCTCGCGCCCGGCGTGACACCCGAGGACGTGGTGGCCCGTATCGATCTGGCCTCTCCGGGTGCCTCCGTCAAGGACAGCTTCGGCACGCTGGACCTTGCCGCGGCAGGCTTCGAGGTGCTGTTCGAGGCGGAGTGGGTGCACCGTGCGGCGAGCGGCTCCGAGCGGGGGGCGGGAGGCCGGGGGGCGGGAGGCCGGGGGCCGGGAAGCTGGGGGCCGGTCGACGTCGACCGGCTCGCGCACTGGGAGGCCGCGTGGAGCGGGGACGGGACGAGTGGCGGCCTTTTCCTGCCCGCGCTGCTCGACGACGGCGCGGTCTTCCTCGCGGAGACGGCCGACGGCGGCATCACGGCGGGCGCCATCGCCTACCCCGGTGCCGGTGTCATCGGCGTCTCCAACCTCTTCACCTCCGACGACGACCCGGACACCGCCTGGCGCTCCTGCCTGGCGGCCACGGACCGACTCTGCGCGAACGGCGCCCTGCGCCAGGCGAGCACCCCGCCCGCCAGTACTCCGGCGGGCCTGGCCCACCCCGCGAAGTCCTGCCCCTCGGTGAGCGCGC